>DASTPB010000067.1:0-18028 GCA_035762385.1 Nocardioides sp.
CTCCAGCAGTACCTCGCGCAACAGATCGACGCGGGCAAGGGTCCCGAGTAGTCGCGACGCCCGTCGTCCGTGCACGAGGCCGTGTGACCTCGGGCCCATCCCTCGGGATCGGTGACCGGCGCCCGTCGGCGGGCCACACACTGGACGCGTGCTGGGCATCACCGACCTCCCGACCTACCTGGTCGGGCTCGTCCTCATCATCCTGCTGCCGGGCCCGAACTCGCTCTACGTCCTCTCGGTCGCCGCGCGGCGTGGGGTGCGGAGCGGGTACGCCGGTGCGGCGGGCGTGTGGACCGGCGACGCGGTGCTGATGACCCTGTCCGCTGCGGGGGTCGCATCGCTGCTGCAGGCCAACCCCGCGGCGTTCGCCGTGGTGAAGTGGGTGGGCGCGTCGTACCTGTTGTGGCTCGCCGTCGGGATGCTCCGCGCGGCCTGGGGCATGTGGCGCTCCCGGCTGAGCGTCGCCGAGCAGATCGCGGACGCGACGGTCGAGGCCGGTGTCGAGGCCCGGGCCCGCGGGGAGCGGCCCTACCGGCGCGCCCTGGTGATCAGCCTGCTCAACCCCAAGGCAATCCTCTTCTTCGTCGCGTTCTTCGTGCAGTTCGTCGACCCGGCCTACGCGCACCCGGCCGTCTCGTTCCTGGTGCTCGGCACGCTCGCGACCCTGGCCAGCGCGGCGTACCTCAGCGTCCTGATCTTCGGCGGCACGCACCTCGCCGCCGCCTTCCGTCGGCGCAGGGCGCTGTCGGCGGGAGCGACCTCGGCCGTGGGCGCCGTCTTCGTCGGCTTCGCGGTGAAGCTCGCGCTGGCCTCTGCCTGAGAAGAAACCTCGGCGCAGGTGTCGTACCCGCGCCGTCCCGTTCGTGGTAGGGGTCAGAGGTCGCCCGGCCGGGGTGGCCGCCGACCACTGGAGACGATCGACATGCACTACCTCCTCACCGTCATCGGAGACACCGACAACCCCGCCGACGACGCCGCGCCCGGCGCGATCGACGCGTTCAACGACCGGCTCAAGGACGAGGGACGCTGGGTGTTCGGCGGCGGCCTCACCGACCCGCAGGACGCCACCGTCACCGACAGCCGCAACGGCGAGCCGGTGTTCACCGACGGACCGTTCGTGGAGTCCAAGGAGTTCCTCGCCGGCTTCTGGGTCGTCACCGCGGACGACCTCGACGCCGCCCTCGCCCTGTCCGTCGACGCCTCCCGCGCGTGCCACCGCAAGGTCGAGCTCCGCCCCTTCGGCGGCGTGGCCTGAGGCGTGGCGGCCGATCCCGCACCCGACGAGGTCCTGGCCCGGGTCCACCACGACGAGTGGGCCCGGGTCGTCGCCACCGTCGCGCGGCGCTTCGGCGACCTCGACATCGCCGAGGACGCCACCGCCGAGGCGTTCGCGACCGCGGTCGAGCGGTGGCGCACCGACGGCGTACCACCCAACCCCGGCGCGTGGCTGACCACGACCGCGGGCAACAAGGCGCTCGACCGCGTACGCCGGGAGAGCCGGCGCGACGCCAAGCAGCAGCAGGCCCACATGCTCACCGACCAGCTCGGAGGACCACCAGAGCCCACCGGTGCCGTCGAGGACGACCGGCTGAGGCTGCTCTTCACGTGCGCCCACCCCGCCCTGGCGATGGAGGCCCGGGTCGCGCTGACGCTGCGCATGGTCGGCGGCCTCACCGTCGCCGAGATCGCGCACGCCTTCTTCGTGCAGGAGACCACCATGGCGCAGCGGATCACCCGGGCCAAGGCGAAGATCAAGGCCAACGGCATCCCGTGGCGCGTCCCGGCCGCGGCGGACCTCCCCGCGCGGATCGACGGCGTCCTGGCCGTGCTCTACCTGGTCTTCAACGAGGGCTACCTCGCCAGCGGCGGCGACGCCGAGCCGGTGCGCGCCGACCTGACGAACGAGGCGATCCGGTTGACGCGGCTGGTGCGCACGCTGCTGCCGGACGACGGCGAGGTCGCCGGGCTGCTGGCGCTGATGCTGCTCACCGAGGCGCGTCGTGCCACGCGGGTCTCCGCGGCCGGCGAGCTGGTGACCCTCGACCAGCAGGACCGCGGCGCGTGGGACCGGGCGCTCGTCGCCGAGGGACACGCCCTCGTCCGCGAGCGCCTCGCCTCCGGCCGACCGCCCGGGCGCTACCAGGTCCTCGCCGCCATCAACGCCGTCCACACCGACGCCGCCGATGCCCGGGACACCGACTGGTCGCAGGTCGTGGAGCTCTACGACCAGCTCGCCCGGCTCGACGCCTCGCCGGTGGTGGCGCTCAACCGCGCCGTCGCCGTCGCGGAGGTCGACGGTCCCCACGTGGGCCTCGCCCAGGTCGACGCCCTGGCCCCGCTGCTCGACGGCTACCACGCCTTCCACGCCGCGCGCGCCGACCTGCTGCGCCGGCTCGGCCGCAGCAGCGACGCTCGGGCCGCCTACGACCGCGCCATCGAGCTCGCCGGCAACGCCGCCGAGTCGGCGTACCTCACGCGGCGGCGCGGCGAGCTCGGCTGAGCTGACCGAGGAGCACGTCGTCCGCGTCGTCCGGTGGGACAGGTGGTCGCAGTGATGGCCGGTGGGGGACGGCCCGACCGCTGCGACCACCTGTCGGATCAGGGTGAGCAGCAGGGGCGATCCGGTCGGATCGCCCCTGCTGTCGCTGGTGCGGTGTGGTCAGCGCGCCCTGACGGTGTTCGACCGGGCCGAGGACCGACCGGGCCCTGCCGCGTTCATCGCCCTCACCTGGAACTTGTACGTCCCCCGACGCAGCGTCAGCTTGGCCTTGCGGGCCTTGCCGGACACGGTGACGACCTTGCGGCTCACCACCTTGCCGTCGACGACCCGGAGGACCGTGATCGCATAGCGGGTGACGTCACTGCCACCGTCCTCCGCGGGCGCCGCCCAGCGTGCGGTCGCGGTGACCTTTCCGCCAGGTGCACCCGAGCTGGCGGTGCGGATCTTCGGCGCTCCGGGTGCCTTGACGGCCGTCGGTGCTCCGGGAGCCCCAGGTGCCCCGGGTGCTCCGGGTGCTCCAGGTGCTCCGGGCGTCTGCGGCGCGGGGGGCGTGAGTGCCGTGAAGGACGCCTGCGCGACCGGGCTGACGTTGCCGAAGGCGTCGATGGCGACTGCCTTCAGCGTCGCCGACTCCGACAGCGTGATCGTTCGCCGGAACGGCACCCCGTCGAGCAGGCCCGGGTTGGTCCCGCTGAGCGTGTACACGATGTCCGACCCGGGCGCGGTGACGTCGACCTGGCGGCTGCCCGTGAACTCTCCACCGCCGGGCGAGATGCTCGGGGCGGCCGGGGCCTGCGTGTCCTTCCAGATCCTCCGCGTGGCGCCCCGGATCTGCGTGCCTGCCACCGTGTACGTCGCCGCCACGGTGAGACGCCCGTCTGCGAGACCGGCCAGCGACCCGGCCGGCAGCGACGTCTGCCAGGTCTGGCCGAGGGCGTCGCCCCTGGGGGTGGCCGTCGGTGCGGTCTGGACCGTTCCGTTGCGGTCGGTGACGGTCACGGTGACCGCGGTCGCGCCGTTGCTCACCCCGGTGATGGCGAACGGCCATCCCTCGTTGGTCTTGTTGATCGAGCCCTCGCCGAGGATGGTGACCGCGTTCCGCGCGCGACCCGGGCACCCGTCCGGGCCGGCCGCGAGGTCTGCGCGGACGGCCATCGTGGCGCTGCTGTTGCTCGAGCTGTCGCCCGCTGTGGTCAGCGTGGCCGTGGTCCGGAACGAGCTGAGGAACGCGATCCGCTGCTGGTCGTTGGTGAACCCCTGGAAGGTGGCCGTGAAGGCGCCACTGGTGTCGTCGTCGTAGGCCAGCGTGCCCGTCACGCCTGCCGGGTCGGAGGACTCGGGGCCGGCTCCGGTGGCACGGGCGCGGAAGTCCTGGGGGCTCTCGCTCCGCGTCTCGACGGTGAGGTCGGCGATGTCCGGCCTCGGCGTGCCCACGACCTGCCCCTTGACGGTGCCGACCCCGTCCACGATCTTCGGCCCATCGGTGATCTCGACGTCTGCCACCGGCACGGTGTCGACCAGGTCACCGTTCGTGACGATCACCTCGTCACCCGGGAGGATCTCGGGCGTGAAGCCGTCCCAGCACTCGGTCGCTGCCGACTCCTCGTTGACGTCGAAGCGGTTCCCCACGGCAGTGCCCTCGGCGAGCCCCACCTGCACCCCGTTGCGCAGGACCTCGACCTTGACCGCGCCGCTCACGCCCTGGACGAGCACGACGCCGTCGTCCTTGGACACGGTGACCACGAAGTTCGGGGCCGCCGACGCCGACGTCACCAGGATCCCGCCGAAGGCCATCAGGCCCGCCAGTCCGCCGATCCCGGCCGCTCGGCGCCACCTGCGCACGGACCCCCCGTCGAGCCTGTCGGCTCGTGCTCCGCGGACGCTCCTGACGCCCCCTCGTTCGTGGATGTCCACGGTTCTCCCCTTCGTGTGACCGGACTGGTAGCAGTTTCTTCAGCACCACGGTGCGCGCTGACCGTCAACTCATCGCAAATAGCTCGTCGCTCAGCACTGCCCGAGGTGCACGCGCGCGAGCACCCGGCCGACGAGCCGGTCGCCGGGGACGGGCCCGAACTCGCGGGAGTCGATGGAGATCGCGCGCGCGTCCCCGAGGACGAGGATCGCGTCGTCGGGGACCACCACCGGCCCCCAGTAGAGGGAGTCGATGGAGTCGTGGTCGACGTAGGGCTCGTCCACCCGCCGTCCGTTGACCACGAGCAGGGCGTCCTCGATCCCCACGGTGTCACCCGGCAGGCCGGCCACCCGCTTCACCAGCGGTGCGTCCGACCCCGGGACCCGCACCACGACCAGGTCGCCGCGCGACAGCTGGCCCACCTCGGGGTGCCACACGTTGACGAGGACCCTGTCCCCCGTGCAGATGGTGGGGCTCATGCTGGCCGAGACGACCCGCATCGGTTGCACCACGAAGATGCCCGCGACCACGATCGCGACGACGACGGTCAGCGCGACGAGGAAGGTGGACCGGCGCACCGGACCCTCAGCTGTCGGCGAGGTCGTCGTACTTGCAGCGGTCAGCGCGGATCGGGTCGTTGAGGTCGGGGTCGCCCGGCTTCCAGCCCACCGCGAACTGCTGCATCATGTCGTGGTCCTCGTGGCTCAGGTTGTGGCAGTGGATCATGTAGCGCCCACGGTGGTGCTCGAACTTCATGATCACGTCGACCGACTCGTTCTCGCCGACGTAGGCCACGTCCTTCGGACCGCGCTCCCAGGGGAAGCACGGGACGCCGTTGCGGCTGAGGATGTTGAAGTCGACGAGGTGGATGTGGACGGGGTGGAACCAGCCGCCCGACCTGTTCTCGATCGTCCAGACCTCGGTGTCGTTGAGGTCGGGGTCCGCCACCAGCAGCTGGAAGTCGCTGTCCACGACGTCGGCCCAGGTGTGCCCGTTGATCGTCCACATGCCGTTGGTCCGCTGCACCCGGAGGTGGCGTCGCCGCTTCTCCATGCCGGAGCGCAGCTGCATGACGTGGGAGTCCACCAGGTTTTGCGGGATCCGGTTCCAGGTCGGGTCGCTCTTGTCGAACGGGTCGTCCACGACGTCGAAGGCCATCACCTTGTCGGTGTTGTCGTAGTCGCGGTTGTTGGGGTTGCTGAGGTTGTTGAGCACGATCCTGGTGCCGGCGGGGAACTGGGAGAAGTCCACCAGGACCTCGTAGCGCTCGGCCTGCGCGTGGCGGAACTGAGACACGGTCTGCGTCTGCGGCATGAGTCCGCCGTCGGTGGCGACGATGTGCATCGGGTAGCCGGGACCGAGCTGCCAGCGCCACGACCGTCCGATGGTCGCGGACAGCATCCGGAACCGGTAGACGCGGCGCTTCACCTTCATCACCGGCCACGGTCGACCGTTGACGAGCACCACGTCCCCGAAGACACCGCTGTGGGAGTTGTCGTCCAGGAGGAGCTGCCCGTTGGCGTCGAAGGCGATGTCGCCGACGATCAGCGGCACGTCGAACTCCCCCTGCGGCAGGAGCTCGCGCTCGACGGGGTCGGTCAGGTGGTACTGGGCCACCAGCCCGGCGTAGACGTTCTCGGCCGTGTGGTGCACGCCGTGGTCGTGGTACCAGAGCGTGCGCGCGGGCTGGATGTTCGGGTAGCGGTACTCCTTGTAGAAGCCGGAGGGCGTGATGTCGCTGGCGTACCCGTCGTACTGGGGCGCCGACGCCGACCCGTGCAGGTGCACCGACGTCGACGACTCGTGACCGATGACCGGGTGCCGGGACGGGAGCTGGTTGCGCACGAGCAGCCGAGCGCGTCGCCCCTGGCTGGCCTTGATCGTCGGACCGGGGTAGAGGCCCTCGTAGCCGAACATCTGGGTGGTGCGGCCGCCCTTGAGGATGCTGGCGTTGAACATCCTCTCGGAGATCATGTAGTGGTCGCACCACACCCCGTCGTCCTCGCGCACCGAGCGGCGGGGCCGCAGCACGGGCGGGACGGCGAACGGCGTCGCGAACACGTCCGGCAGGTAGGCCGGGTCGATCTGGCTCGCCGTCGCGGCCTCGATGTTGCGCGACGGAAGAACGATCCCTGCCGCCACGCCGGCTGCTCCCAGCCCGCCCAGCTTCAGCACGTCTCTACGGTCCAGTTCCATCTCTCTACTTCTCCCCACAGGTGGTCCAAACCCCAACGGACGCGAGTCTGCGTCCGGAGCATCAAGCGGACGTGAAATCGATACGGGCGACCGCGTGCACCTCGTCGTCGGTGGCCTGGGAGGGCGCTGCGGCGGCCAGGCTCACGGCCAACCCCAGTGCGACGGCCATGACGGCCGTCTCGGTCACGGCCAGCGACCAGAACGACGACGACGTACCGGTGCCGGCACGGTCCAGGGTCCGGCGGCGGTGCACCAGCCCGATGCCGCCGAGCACCACGAACAAGGACACCTTCAGCAGCAGCAGCACGGCGTAGGCGCCACCGTCGGTGACGAGGTCCGTCAGGGACAGCCGGGCCACCAGGTTCGCCACGCCCGAGAGCCCGACGATCGCATAGCAGACCAGTGCCAGTGCGCTGAAGCGGCGCAGCACGTCGATGTCGAGCCTGGTGTCGGGGCCGGCGTGCGCACAGAGCGCCATCAACCCCCCGACCCAGCACGACACGGCCACGACGTGCAGGGCCAGCGCGGTGAGCGCCGGCACGCTGAAGCCCGCATGCGCCGAGTGCCCGGTGAGCACCGGCGCGATGAGCGCCGCCCCGGCCAGGGCCAGCGTCGCGGCCAGGCCCTTCGAGGTGTCGACGCGACGTGCGAGGAAGGAGATGACCGCGGCGAGCCACGCCGCCGCGGTCAGGCCGGCCACCTGGTCGGCGCTCGCTGAGGTCGTCCCGCCTCCGGCGAGCACGTCGCTGATCGAGACACCCGACGTCTGGGAGATCTCGAGGAGGATCGAGAACGCGGCGGCACCGGCCCAGACCAGGGCCCACCGCGCGGCTGCGACCTTGAGTGCCGTCGCGCGCTCGGCGCCACCCACCAGCAGGGCGACGACCAGCGCTCCGACGGTCGCGACCGCCGCCAGGACGCGGGTGCTGCGGACCACGGGGGCCGCCAGGTCGCTGACCGGACCGGCGTCGCGGATGCCCTCCGCCGCGGGGGTCAACAGCTGGGGCGTGGCCACGAGGGTCGCCACGAGCACCGTCGCGAGCAGCACCACCCCGATCGAGCCCACGAAGCGTCGCGAGACCTCACGGGGAAGTGGCTCGAGCGTCTGGCTGTCGTGGCTCACGCGGTCTCCACGGACGCGCCGACGCGCTCGGCGGCGGGGTCAGCGGCAGGCTGGGTGGCAGGCTGGGTGGCAGGTCCGTCCACGGGCTCGCCGGCGGGTCGGCGGAGGGCCCGCCCCGTGCTCCACCGGAGGTACCACGCGGCGCTGAGCGGCAGCAGGAGGCCGGCTGCGACCAGCCACCAGAGCAGGGAGCTCGAGTCGTCCTCCGCCACGACGGCCGGCTCACCCACCGCGAAGTCGATGCGGCCGGTCACGGCGTGGCCGTCCTCTCCGACGAGGCGGTAGTCCACCTGCCACTGCCCCCAGGCGCCACCACCGGTGAGCGCCCCCGTGAGGACCAGCCCACCACGGGTGAGGTGAGGACCGTCGAGCGGCTGCACCTCGCCGAGGGCGTCACGGACCACGAGCTGGCTGACCTCCAGCTGGAGGGGGTCGCTGACCTCGAGCGCCACCTCGGCTGGAGGGTTGGGCAGGCTCATGCCCGCCGCCGGATAGCTCCAGACCAGGTCGGTGTGGGCCGAGGCCGGGGCCACCGTGCCGACGAGCGACAGGGTGGCGATCCAGAGCAGGACGAGGACGCGGCAGACGTACGGCATGGACCCAGCGTCAGGAGGTGGCGTAACGCCGGCGTAAAAGCCGCCGTCACGAGATTTGGGTAGTTACCCCCTCATTTGGGGCACCGAAGGTGGGTGGCTCCTTAGTTTTTACGCACCGCGGTCCGGGGGGACGGTGGGGAATCGGGACCAAGGAGTGGGGACATGATGGTGGTCGAGCCGGTCGAGATCAGGCTGCTGGGGAGTCTGAAGGTACGTCGTTGCGACAACAGTGCCGTGCACCTGACGGAGTGGCGCACGGGGAAGACGGTCGACCTGCTGCGGCTGCTCGCCCTCAACGTGGACCAGCCGGTCCGGGTGGACTACCTGCTCGACAAGCTGTGGCCGGACGTCGATGAGTCGAAGGGACGAGCCAGCCTGCGGACCGCGGCGTCCCAGATCAGGAGGACGCTCCAGGCCGACTGCATCGAGCGCCGGATGGGTGGTCTGGCCCTCACGAACGCGTGGGTGGACGTCGCCGCCTTCAGCGACCTGGCCGTCGAGGCACGCGCCTACCAGCGCTCGGGCGACCACGCGAAGGTGGTCGGCCTGACCCGCGAGGCCGAGGCGATGTACCTCGGTGACTTCGAGGCTTACGACGGCGACAGCGACTGGGCCCAGTCGGCCCGCGAGTCGATCGCCACCCGCCGCGTGGCCCTGCTCACCGACGCGGTGGAGAGCGCCGTCGAGCTGGGCTGGCTGCGCGATGCGATCGACCTGGCGTCGCTCGTCATCGACGCCGACCCCTACTCCGACCGGGGTCACCGGGGCCTCATGCGTGCCTACGCGGGGCTCGGGGAGACCGACCGGGCCCTCCGCGTGTTCGCGGACTTCAGGAAGCTCCTCGACCGCGACCTCGCCATCGCACCGTCGGCCCAGACCCAAGCCCTGCAGATGACCCTGCTCACCGGCACCACCGAGCCCCCGCGCACTGCGGGCTGGATCGGGCACGAGGCGGATCGGGCCGCCGTGGTCGACCTCATCTCGGGTCCGAGGCGTCACGGCGTGCGCGTGATGTGCGTGACCGGCGAGCCCGGGGCCGGCCGCGACACCCTCATCGAGGCCGCGCTGGACCAGGCCGCCGTCCCCGCGCAGCACCTGCACCCACGGTCGTCCGCCCCGCTTCCCTCGAGCACGGAGATCGAGGCCGCCACCGACCGGAACCGCGTGGTGGTGCTCCCCGACGTCGACGGGTGCGACGACGCCGATGTCGCCGAGCTGGCGACCGGTCTCGCCGGGCTGCGGCCCGTCGGGGGCGCCACGGTGATCCTCCCGGTGCAGGCGACGGACCTGGAGGCCGTCCTCGTGGAGCTGAAGGCGGCACGGCTCGACGTCGACGTCGTGCAGGTGCACGAGCTGACCCGTCCCGAGATGGAGCAGCTGGCCGGCGCGGTCCTCTGCGGCCCGCTCTCGCGCGGCCTCGTCGACTCGCTCATCACCGCCTCGGGCGGCCTGTCCCGCAGGGCGACCACCGAGCTGCACCGCTGGCTGGCGGCCGGCCGGATCGTGTGGACCCCGGCCGGACTGGACCTCGCTCCGCCGCACGACCAGACGCCGAACCCGGACATCGACAAGCTCATGCGGCGCATCCTCGAGCGGCTCTGCCCGCTCGGGGTGGACGTGGCGTCGCTGGTCGCGCTGATCGACCGGCCCGCCACCGCCCAGCTCGTCGTGGGGCTCCTGGACCGCATCGCCTGGCCGGACGTCACCGAGGCCGACGTGGACCTGGCCCTGGACCAGCTCGCCGACCTCAGCGTGCTGCGGCTCGGTCCGGACGGCTACGAGTTCAAGCACGAGCGGATGCGTGCGACCACCGAGGCGTGGCTGCGGCACGGCGTACGCCGGCGGCTGCACCGCCGTCTCGCCACGTCGCCGCTGCTGCCGAAGGACGACCGGGCGAGCCACTGGGTCAAGGCCGGCGACCCGGTCCGGGCTGCGCAGTGCGAGGTCGAGGACCCGGCGGCGGCGCGCAGGCGTGAGGAGTACGACCTGTCGTTCTGGCTGCCGTTCGCCGAGCGGGACCACCGACCGGTGACGACCCCCGTCACGCAGGCCCCTGCGCCTCTGCAGGAGCGCGACCTGGTCGGGGCGGGCCTGCCCGCCTGACACCACCGGGCGCCGGGTCGCGCTCACCGCGCGGCTGGGACAATCGGAGGCGTGAGCGCCCCCCGCCGACCCGACCTGCTGACCGACCTCGGGGCGGCGGCACTGGCGCTGGTGCTGGTGGGCATCGCCGGGATGCTCGGTGTGTGGCAGTACCACGCCTGGCAGGCACACCGCGACGCGGAGGCGCGTGACCTGACCGGCGTCGCGCCGGTGCCGCTGGAGCAGGTGATGGGCAACGACGACCCGTTCCCGGCCCCCGACCTGGGTCGGCCGGTGGAGGTGTCGGGGGAGTGGCTCGACGGCGGCTTCTGGGTCGCCGACCGCCCGCAGGACGGCACACCCGGCTACTGGGCGGTGGCACCGCTGCAGACCGGCGACGCCGCGGTCCTCGTCGTACGCGGCTGGGCACCCGAGCCCGACCCCGACCTGCTGGCCACGACCGGCGAAGCCGAGGTCTCCGGCTGGCTCCAACCCCCCGAGGGCACCCTGGTCGTCGACGACGACCCCTCGGACGACGTCTTTCCCGAGATCCGTGTCGCCGACGCCGTCCAGCGCGTCGACGTGGACCTCTGGTCCGCCTACGTCATCAGCCGCGACCCCGGGCCGGGGCTGCAGGCGGCCGAGCTCGAGTCGCTGCCCACGCCGAGCCGGACGACCGGCATCCGCAACCTGCTCTACGCGGTCGAGTGGTGGGTCTTCGGCGGCTTCGCGGCCTTCATCTGGTGGCGCTGGCGGCGGGACGCCACCGCCCCGGACGTGTCAGCCGAGCTGCCCTCGCCGACCGCCGGGTAGGACGTGCTCGATAGGTTGGCCGCCGTGTCCCGCAACCTCACCGTCTACCGCGTCATGGCCACCATCGTGGGGGTCCTGCTCGTGGTGCTCTGCCTGATCGGCGTCCCGCTGGCCAACTTCGACGGCTCCCCGATGTGGGGCGTCTTCGACAGCACGCCGACCTGGGTCACCCCCGGCTCCGACGCCCAGCAGCTGGGGGAGCTCATCACGACCTACCTCGGGGTCGCGCACGGCTGGCTCTACATGATCTTCCTGTTCAGCGCCTTCCTGCTCTCGCGCCGCGCCCGGTGGGACTTCCCCTTCACCGTGGTCACCCTCGTGTGCGGCACGATCCCGCTGGTCTCCTTCTGGGCCGAGCACCGCGCCACCCGACGCGTGCGCGCCGAGCACCCCGAGCTCACCGGGGCTCACTAGGGTCGAGCCATGGTGACCGCGTTCGTCCTCGGCGGGGGCGGCGTGCTGGGCGCCGTCGAGGTCGGGATGCTGCGGGCGCTGCTCGAGCGCGACATCGTCCCCGACCTCGTCCTCGGCACCAGCGTCGGCGCCCTCAACGGCGCGATGGTCGCCCGGCAGCCCGACCTCGCGGTGGTCGACCGGCTCACCGACCTGTGGGCCGCGACCGCGCAGGGCCGCGACGTCTACGGCGACCGGCCGCTGCGCACGGTGCGGCGCGCCGTGTCGACCGGCACCCACATCTACTCCTCGAAGCCGCTGCGCGACCGGCTCGACGAGGAGCTCGGGAGCGCGCGCTTCGAGGACCTCGCCGTGCGGCTCGAGGTGTGTGCGGCGAGCATCGAGCGCGCGGCCGAGCACTGGTTCACCGAGGGACCGATCGTCCCGGCCATCCTCGCCAGCGCCGCCGTGCCGGGGCTCCTCCCGCCGGCGGAGGTCGACGGCGAGCACTTCCTCGACGGCGGCCTGGTGAACTCCATCCCCGTCGGCCGGGCGGTCGAGCTCGGCGCCACGCGCATCTTCGTGCTCCAGGTCGGCCGGATCGACCGGCCGCTGCGGCCCCCGACCCGGCCGTGGGAGGTCGCGCGGGTGAGCTTCGAGGTGGCCCGTCGCCACCGGTTCATGCGCGACATGGCGACGATCCCCGACGGGGTCGAGGCCCACGTGCTGCCCGCCGCCGGCACGTCGGCCCGCGACGACTCGCTGCTCTCCCACCGCGACTTCGCGGGCGTGCAGGCCCGCATCGCCGCGACGTACGCCGCCTCGCGGGACTACCTCGACGCGCAGCTCGGCCGCCCATGAGGCGCCCGCTCGTGTGGGTCCTCCGGCGGATGGTGGTGGCCCCCGCCGTGGTCGCCCTGACGGTGCTGATGTGGGTGACCCTGCCGGGCTGGCTGCTGGTGGCCGCGGCGCTCGCGCCGGTGCTGCCGGGCCGGTGGCGGGCGCTGCGCGTGCTGTGGCTGGTCCTGCTGTACGCCACCTTCGAGACGCTGCTGCTCGCGGTGCTGCTCGGCCTGTGGCTGGCCAGCGGCTTCGGCTGGCGGATCCGCTCGCCCTACTTCGCCGGCATCCACTACGACCTGGTGCAGGGCACGCTTATCGTGTTCTTCCGCGAGGCCCGGCGGGTGCTGGCGCTGGGGATCCGCACCGACGGCCCGCACCCGCCGCGCTTCCCCGACGGGCCGGTGCTGGTGATGTGCCGGCACGCGGGGCCCGGCGACTCGTTCGTGCTGATGTACGCCCTGCTGCACTGGTACCACCGCGAGCCGAGGGTCGTGCTGAAGAACACCCTCGCCTGGGACCCGGCGATCGACGTGATCCTCAACCGGGTGCCCGCCCGCTTCATCTCCCCCAACCCCGCGGCCGGGGAGGACCTCGAGTCCCAGATCGCGTCGCTCGCGACGGGTCTCGACCACAACGACGCGTTCGTCATCTTCCCGGAGGGCGGAAACTTCACCGCGGCGCGCCGAGACCGCGCGATCGACCGGTTGCGCCGCCTCGGGCTGGAGAAGATGGCGATCCGCGCCGAGGAGATGGTCCACGTCCTGGCCCCGCGCCCCGGCGGCGTGCTCGCCGCGCTCGAGGCCGCGCCCGAGGCGGACGTGCTCATGGTGGCCCACACCGGCCTCGACCACCTCCTGACCGTCGGTGACCTGTGGCGCGAGCTGCCGATGGACAAGCAGCTCACGATGCGCTGGTGGCGGGTGTCGCGCGAGGAGATCCCCGCGGACCGCGACGAGCGCATCGAGTGGCTCTTCCACTGGTGGGAGCAGATCGACGACTGGATCGAGGCCAACCGGCCGGCCCACACGCCGTGGTGACGACTAGGGCGGTGCCTGAAGAGGATCCCGGCGTTCGGAGATCCCCCTCAGGCACCGCCCGAGTGGTGGGTTGCTGCTAGCCCTTGCGCGGGACGTCGTCGATGTCGATGACGTCGGCGGGCGAGTCGGGGTCGGTCGGCCGGTGCGCCTCCTCGACGGAGTCGCTGATCGCCTCACCCGGCGCACCGCCACCGGGGTCGTCGGTGGCCGGCGGGTCGACCGTGACGACGTCGTCGGCGGTCACGTCGTCGGGCAGCGGGTCGGTGAGCGGGTCGCCACCGGGTGCGGCCGACGTCGTCGCCGGGGAGGCGGGCGTGGGCGGCGGGGTGGCGGACGTGCCGGTGGTCGTGCTGGTGGTCGTGCTGGTGGTCGTGCTGCCGGTCGCACTGGTGGAGGGCTTCGGCGGGGGCGGCGGCACGTAGGTCGACTGCCAGTTGGCGTCGGCGTCCTGCTTGCCCTTGAGCTTGCTGAACACGAAGCCGCCGATGGCGAGGAGCCCGGTGACCACCAGGAACGTCGTGAGCTTGCTGCGCCGCGGCTCGGGCTCGACGCCCCGCAGCTCGTTGACCTTCGCCACCGCGATGTCGCGGCCCTCGGCAGCCCGCTCGGAGGCGAGGGCGGCGGCGACCGCGGCCTTGTCGGCCGCGTTGGCCCGTGCCTCCGCCAGCAGGGGAGCCGCCTTCTCGCGAGCCTCCGCGGTCTTGGCGGCCGCCAGCGTGGCACCGGCCGTGGCCGCCTCGGCGGCGCGGACGCGACCCTCCTCGATGAGCGGCTGGGCCTTGTCACGCGCGTCGGTCAGGGCCGGCCCCGCCTTCTCCACGGCCTGTTCCCAGGCTTGCTCGAGCTGGGGGATGACGGTGTCGGTGACGGTCTCCGAGAGCTGCTCCACGTAGTCGTGCGCACGGTCCATCAGGGACTGCTTGCGGCCGAAAGGCATGCGTGACCTCCTCTGTCAGGGTGTCTCCATCTCACCATGGGCGCCCTGAGGCGACCAGCCCCGCCCGGGTGGGGCGGCGTACGACGTGGTGGCGGCGCCCTGCCTGGCTCGGGCGTGGGCGCGGCGTGGCAGGATCGTGGCGCACGGCAGTCGTGCCGCGCACGTCGACGTACGACAGACCCACAGCTGAGAGGCACATCCCATGGCCGACCCCAAGGCGACCTTCAAGACCAACCGGGGCGACATCGTCGTCAACCTGTTCCCCAACCACGCTCCCGAGACGGTCGACAACTTCGTCGGCCTCGCCGAGGGCACCAAGGACTACCGCGACGACGCGGGCCGCTCGGGCGAGAAGTACTACGACGGCCTCGGCTTCCACCGCGTCATCGACGGCTTCATGATCCAGGGCGGCTGCCCCCTCGGCACCGGCACCGGTGGTCCGGGCTACACGTTCAAGGACGAGATCCACCCCGAGCTCGTCTTCGACAAGCCCTACCTCCTCGCGATGGCCAACGCGGGCCCGGGCACCAACGGCTCGCAGTTCTTCATCACCGTCGGCGCCACCCCGTGGCTCAACCGCAAGCACACGATCTTCGGCGAGGTGGCCGACCAGGCCAGCCGCGACGTGGTCGACGCGATCGCCACCACCCCCACCGGTGCGATGGACCGTCCCCAGGAGCCGGTCGTCATCGAGTCGGTCAGCATCGAGCGCTGACCGACCCGCTCCGCGCCGCCCTGCGTCACGCCGTCCACGCCGCCCCGCCAGCCATGACCCAGCCATGACCCAGCCGCCTGAGGGACCCGCAGCGGACCGGACCGCGGCCGGGGTGCCGACCTGCTACCGGCACCCCGACCGCGAGACCTGGATCCGCTGCCAGCGCTGCGACAAGCCGATCTGTCCTGACTGCATGCGCGATGCCGCCGTGGGCTTCCAGTGCCCCGACTGCATCAGGGAGGCCAACAAGGGCTCGCGCCAGAACCGCGCCATGTACGGCGGCGAGCGCAGCGCCGACCCCCGGCTGACGACGCTGGTCCTCATCGGCATCAACGCCGTGGTCTGGCTGGCGATCACCGCGACGGGCGGGCGGCTGTCACGGATCGCGGACCTGTTCGCCCTGGCCCCGACGGGCAGCTGCGGCTCGCGATCGACGCCCGACCAGTACTACCCCAGCGTCCCGTCCTCGGTGGTGTGCGAGAGCCTGCCCAACGGCGACGGATTCTGGAAGCCGGGCTTCTCCGACGGCGCGTGGTGGCAGCTGATGACCAGCGTGTTCACGCACGTCGAGATCTGGCACCTGGCGATGAACATGTTCGCGCTGTTCATCTTCGGACCCGTGCTGGAAGGGATCATCGGGCGCGCGCGCTTCCTCGCCGTCTACCTGCTCAGCGGGCTGGCGTCGTCGGTGTTCGTGATCTTCCTGGCCGACCCCGACTCGAGCACCGTCGGCGCCTCCGGCGCGATCTTCGGCCTGCTGGGGGCACTCCTCGTCGTGGCCCGCAAGGCACGGCTCCAGTCGCAGTGGCTCGTGCAGAACCTCGTCCTCGGCGTGGTCATCACCGCCGTGGGCTGGCGCTACATCTCCTGGCAGGGCCACCTCGGCGGCCTCATCGGCGGCGCACTGGCGGCTGCGATCATCGCCTACGCGCCGACGTCGCGGCGCTCGGTCGTGCAGTGGGTCGGCCTGGGCCTGATGCTCGCCCTCCTCCTCGGGCTCGCGCTCGTCGGGGACGTCGCCCTCTCCTGAGGCCAGCCCGTCGGCTCCGGCCCCCGCCCCCTCGTCGTACGACGTGGAGTGCGGGGGTCGTGTCGTCTCCCGCCGGATGTTCACAGGTGTGCACACAGGTGTGGATAACTACAGGCGTGTAATTCTCCACAGGAGTTGTCCACAGTGGGGACAACCAGTCACCCCGAAATCGACTCGAGCGGTGAGAGAGACGCCTTCCCTTCCCCAGGACGGCGCCACACCCACCGCTCGAGGCGCGAGTGCGTGGTGACCCGGGTCACCGGGCCGAGGGAGAACCTACTCCCACTTCGTGGCGAAGCTGAACCCGACCGCCATGAAGCCGATGCCGACGACGAGGTTCCACTGACCGAGGTCGTTGAACACCGGGATGTCGGAGAGGTCGTCGGAGAAGACGTAGAAGGTGCAGATCCACAGGAGGCCGACCAGGAAGCATCCGAGCATCGCGATGACGACGCCCCGACCGCGGCCGAGCGGGGTGGAGGGGTGCGCGGAGACGATCAGCCCGGCCATCAGGAGGCCGAAGCCGATGGCGTAGTTCCAGTCGCCGAGGTCGGCGATGGCCTTGGGCGTGCCCTCGACCGGCGGGAAGGCGAGCGGGTTGCCGCGGGCCTGGAGGTAGTAGAAGAGCAGCCAGCCGATGCCCGCCAGCATGAGCACCAGGGCGATCAGGAACCTCGGGGTGAAGACGGAGGTCTTCTCCGCGGAGGTGATCGTGGGGGACTTCGACACGGCTGCTCCTGGGGCTGGTCTGTCAGGGTCCCGGCAGGCTCGATTGCCGGTCACGGGCGGCGCGGCGCCCGACGGGGGGTTAGCGTAGTCGTCATGCCGTCGCCGTCCCACTCGTCCCCCGGGCGTCGCCGCCTGTGGAAGGTGGCGACGCCGGTGGTGATCCTGCTCAGTGGTGCGCTCTTCGCGGTCAGTGCGGAGCAGAGCGACGGGTTCGACCTGCGCGGGGGCCGGCTGACCGACCTCGCCTCCGTCGTACGCGCCGAGCGCGACGAGGCGGCCGAGCTCACGGCGCAGGCCGGCTCGCTCAACGCCGAGGTGGAGGAGCTCAGCACGCAGCTCGGCGACCGGTCGGTCAAGCGGGCGCAGGACGAGATCGCGACCCTCGCCGACCCCGCGGGGCTGACGGAGAAGTCGGGGCCCGCCGTGAAGGTCACGCTCGACGACGCCTCCGAGGACGCGCGGCTGGCCTACGAGGGTGACCCCAACGACCTGGTCGTGCACCAGCAGGACATCCAGGCCGTGGCCAACGCCATGTGGAACGCCGGCGCCGTCGCGGTCACGATCCAGGGCCAGCGGCTGATCTCCACGACGGGCATCAAGTGTGAGGGCAACCAGGTGACCCTCCACGGCATCCCCTACTCGCCGCCCTACGAGATCGTCGGCATCGGCGACCCGGCCGCGCTGGAGGCCGAGCTCACCACCGACCCCATCCTCGCGACCTACCGGGACTACACCGCCATCCCCGGCGGCGGCGTCTCGTGGGACATGGCCCGGGTCGACTCGGCCGTCGCGCCGGCGTACCAGGGTCTCCTCGACCTCGCCTACGCCACCCCGATCGAGGGGTAGCTCCGGCTCGGCCGTCAGCGGGCCTGCGAACGCTGGGGGGTCGGGGGAGGCTCCGTGGTCGGCGTCTCCGTGGGAGGCACGGTGGGTGTCTCCGTCGGAGTCGGCTCGGTGGGCGTCTCGGTCGGCGTCGGGGTGGGCGTCTCGGTCGGCTCCTCGAAGGCGGAGACGAAGATCGTCACCGTGCTGCCCTGGTCGGCGGTGCCCCCGGCCGGGATCTGGTCGACGACCGTGCCCTTGGGCTCGGTGGAGGCGGCGTCGGTGCGTACGTCCGGCGTG
>DASTPB010000068.1:0-10883 GCA_035762385.1 Nocardioides sp.
GAGGTCGCCGCGACGATGGCGCCGTTGCCGCCGCCCGCGCCCTCGAAGTCCTCCTCGAGCTGCTGCGAGACCCGCGTCGTGGGGGTGTCCGGCAGGGAGATCGACGACGACAGGGCGCCCGCGAAGGACAGGTAGGTCACGACGGTGACGGCGAGGACCGTCAGCCAGGCGCCGATGACGGCCCAGTGGCGGCGGGCCGCGAAGCGACCGATGCGGTAGAGGAGCTCAGCCATGGGAGCGGGGGGCCTTTCGTTGCGGTGCGTACGTCAGTGGGCGAGGTGGTGGGGCTCGCCGGTCATCCGGTGCGGCCGGCACGCAGCCGCAGCAGGACGCGGTCCAGCAGTGCGTCCCACTCGGCCCTCGCGTCGGACGGCACGTCCGCTGCCACGCCGGGGTGCTGCTCCAGCCAGAGTCCGGCGATGGTCACGATCCCGCTGAAGAGCAGCGCCAGGTCGATCTCGAGGTCGATCGGGTCGAGGCCCGGTGCGCGCTGGACGAGCTGCTGGCGGAGGCGCCCACCGACGTGGTCGAAGGCGGTCCGGGAGATGCCCTGGGCCCGTGAGTCACCGGCCTCGGGGGAGCCGAGCACGCGGTGGATCGTCGCGATCGCGGTGGGCAGGTCGACACCTCGGGTGGCCTCGGCCACCGCGTCGAGCGCCGCCCGGTCGCCGGCCGGGCCCGGTGGCAGGTCGGTCGTGCGCCGCTCCACCTCGGCGAGCAGGTCGACCGTCGCCTCGGCGAGGATCTGCTCGCAGACCGCGACGAGCAGCTGGTCGAGGCCGGCGACGTGGTTGAAGACGGTCCGTCGCGACACCGCCGCGCGGGCCGCGACCTGGTCGACGGTGAAGCCGTCGGCGCCGTGCTCGGTCGCCAGGGCACGAGCGGCCTCGAGGATGGCGCGTCGGCGCTCCTCCCGCAGCGCGCTGCGGCCGTCGGCGGGCGGGGTCGTCGTCCTCACCCGCTCATTCTTGCACTCAGTGCAAATAGGTGGGGCGTCGAGGAGGGTGCAGGACGACGGACGGCACGGCCCCGGGAGGGGCCGTGCCGCGGTCACGCCGGTGATGCGTGGCTCCACCGCCGCTGGGGGGACCGGGCGCCGGCGGGAGGACGACGTCCGGGGACGGTGGCGAGTGCGACGGGACGTGACCGTCGTACCCAACCACTGATGGGACGGGCGTCATCGCGTCCCATGACGCGACTCCGGCAGCCTTCTGTCGCCGGTCAGCCGGCGACCGCCGCCGGCTGGGCGGAGGTGCGGACCCGCTCCACCAGCTCGGCGAGGGCGAACGGCTTGCCGAGCACGTCGTCGGCGCCGGCTCCCAGGCAGGCGGCGACGTGGTCGGGGCCGGCGTGGCCGGAGGTCACCAGGATCGCGCCGAGGAACCCGTCCTCGCGCAGTGCCGCCGTGACCTCGAGGCCGTCCACGCCGGGCAGGCCCCGATCCATCACGACGACGTCGACCCCCCCGCGGCCGACGGTCGCCCGGGCCTCGACGCCTGTGTCGACGGTGAGGACGTCGAAGCCCGCCCGGCCGATCGCGAGCGCCATCACCTGTGCGAGGTCGGGCTCGTCCTCGACGATCAGCACGGTGGGCACGAGCCGAAGGTACAAGGAAAATCCACGGCACATACACAGAACGGTGAAATCAGCCGCCACCGAGTCGGCGCGGGGGAGATCAGCCGGCGGCGGCCCCGCCGTCGGGCGGCGCGGCGTAGAGCCGCTCCAGCATCACCTCGGCCGACACCGGTCGGCGCTTGTTCGGTGTGCGGTCGGCGGTGGCCGCCTCCACCAGGACGCGCGCGATGTCGCGGACCTTGCGGTTCGTGTCCTCGGAGAAGGCACGCATCAGCGCCCAGGCGGTGTCGGCATCCACGCTGTAGAGCTGCATCAGCACGCCCTTGGCCTGCTCGATGCCCGCCCTGTGGGCGACGAAGTCGCCGACCGCGGAGTCGACCTCGGCGTGGACCGCGTCCTGGCGGAGGTCGGTGATGTCGACGAGGTGCCCGTGCACGACCGGCGTGCCGTCCTCGTCCTCGACGTGGCCGGCGGCGAGCACCACCCGCAGGTCGCCGTTCGCGGTGCGGATGCGGTGGAGGAACGAGAACGGCTCCCTGCGCTCGACCGCCGCCTCCCGCGACTCCCAGGCCGCCGCCACGTCCTCGGGATGGATGTGACGCATGACGAGCGCCGTCGTGGGCACCACGGCACCGGGCTCGAAGCCGTGGATGGCGTACATCGTGCTCGACCAGGACCACTCGTCGCTCTCGGGCCGGTAGGTGTACCGACCGACCAGGGCGGCGCCGGAGGCCTTGAAGCCCTCTCCTGCCGAGCGTTGCATGGAGAAATCCTGCCCAACCGGGGGCCGGCGTACAAGGCCCGGTTCTGGGGGGTCAGGCGGGGTCGGTGACGTCCGCGACCTGCGCGTCGTAGTGGCTGACGACGTCGTCCGCGGCGAGGGTCGCGGCGACCCCGTGCGCTCCCGCTCCGATCGAGATCGTCCGACCGACGATGCGCTCGTCGGCGACCACCGGCAGCGGCTCGCGCGACCCGAACGGCGTGATCGTGCCGCGCTCGTAACCGGTCACCTCGCGTGCCCCGTCGGCGGACGGCATCGAGATGCGGTTGACGCCGAGCAGCGCGCGCAGCTTGGACCACGAGATCTCGCGGTCGCCAGGCACCAGGACGAAGAGGTGGTCGCCCTCCCCGCGGCGCACCACCATCGTCTTCACGATCGCCGACGGCTCGACGCCGCGGGCGGCGGCCGCCTCGGCGAGCGAGCCGACCCGCCCGTGCCGGGTGACCTCGTGCGCGATGCCCGACGCCGCCAGGGCCCGGAGCGCGGGGTTGTCGTCGTCCACCCGCCGAGCGTACGTCCTCTCGACCGGTGGGCGCCCGCTGCCGACCGGTGCCTCGCCGCTGCGAGGATGACGGCATGAGACGGAGCCGGCTCCACGTGCTCGGTGCCAGTGGTTCGGGAACGACCACGCTGGCGCGGGCCCTGGCGAACCACTGGTCGGTGCCGCACGCCGATGCCGACGACTACTTCTGGGTGCCGACCGACCCGCCCTACGTCGAGAAGAGACCCGAGGTCGACCGGGTCGCACTCATGCGCGAGGTGTTCGTTACACGGGAGGCGTGGGTGCTGTCGGGCTCGATGGTGGGATGGGGCGAGGAGATCGTCGACGAGTGCGACGCGATCGTCTTCCTGACCCTCGATCCCACCGAGCGGCTGCGGCGGCTCGAGGCAAGGGAGGTGCACCGGCGGGGCGGCAAGGGGTTCGACGAGGAGGCGTGGGCCACGTTCGTGCAGTGGGCCCGCGGGTACGACGACCCGTCGTTCGACGGACGGAGCCGCGTCGGCCACGAGAAGTGGCTGGCCGACCGTCACCAGCCGGTGCTGCGGCTCGACAGCGCGACCAGCCAGGAGGAGCTGGTGGCCGAGGTGCTCCAGTGGGAGCCGGGCCGCTGACGGGTCGGTTCGCCGGGGCTCTGGCCGGTCACGGCGGAGGCGTGGTCCTGGTGAGGGACGCGCCCGCTGGGCGACGCCGGGAGCTGGAGACGACGATCGGGCCGGTCCGCAGTGGACCGGCCCGACCAGGTGGCGGTGACGGAGGGATTTGAACCCTCGGTGGACTTGCGCCCACAAACGCTTTCGAGGCGTTCTCCTTAGGCCGCTCGGACACGTCACCGCGCCGAACGTTACTAGAGGGCATGCGAGAGCCGGAAACCGGCGGCGGCCCACGCGTCCGGGCGCAGCCATGGCCAGCGGCGGCGTACGACGGTAACTTTCGCCGCACGCCGTGCTCGCGACGAGGGCGGGCGGGAAGGAGGGACCGTGGCCGCCGTCCGTCGGGTGCGCGACATCGCCCGAGCCGCCCTGCCTCGCAGCCTGGGGGAGCGGCTGCCCGCCGCGCCTCCGCGGGAGGTCACCCAGCTGCTCCACGACAAGCGCTTCCAGCGCGCGGTGGCCGCGGCTGCCGAGGAGGAGGGCCGCGAGGAGGAGGAGGTCTGGTCGGAGGTCAAGGAGTACCTCCACGAGATGGCCGCCGCGCACGACGACCGGACGTCCCAGGGGTGGGCACGCCTCGGGGAGTGGTTCCTGCGGGCGTACGACGTCCTGGTGGACGAGGACGACATGCAGGAGCTGCGGCGCCTCGACCGCACGCACAGCTTGGCGCTCGCGTTCAGCCACCGGTCCTACCTCGACGGGATGGTCATCCCCAACGCGCTGTCGTCGCGGCGCTTCTCCCCGACCTACACGTTCGGCGGCGCCAACCTCAACCTCCCGGTGATCGGCACGGTGGCCAGCCGCACCGGCCTGATCTTCATCCGGCGCGCGACCCAGGAGATCCCGGTCTACCGGCTCGCGCTGCGGTCCTACATCCGGCAGATGGTCGCCAACAAGCGCAACCTCGCCTGGTCCATCGAGGGTGGCCGCACCCGCACCGGCAAGCTGCGACCGCCCGTGCACGGCATCCTGAAGTACCTCACCGACGCGGTCGAGGACCAGGGCGCGGGGGAGCCGTCGGACCAGGAGGCGCCCGACGTCCAGGTGGTGCCGCTGTCGGTGGTCTACGACCAGCTGCACGAGGTGTCGCTGATGACCGAGGAGGCGCGCGGGGCCAGCAAGACGCCGGAGGACTGGCGCTGGCTGGTGCGGTTCGCGCGGCTGCAGCGCAACCGGCTCGGCCGGGCCTACCTCACCGTGGGCGAGCCGTTCTCGCTGCGCGAGCGGATGGCCGAGCTCGCCGCGGAGGGGGTCACCGGCCACCAGGCGGTCGAGCGGGTCGCCCTCGACATCTCCCACCGGCTCAACCGGGCGACGCCCGTCACCACCACCGCGATCGTCTCGCTCGCCCTCCTCGGTGCGGACCGGGCGCTGACCGTCGACGAGGTGCTCGACACCGTCGAGCCGCTCGCTGCCTACATCGACGCGCGCCACTGGCCCGTCGCCGGGGCCGCCGACCTCCGGGACCGGTCGACCATCCGCCGCGCGCTCGCCGACCTGAGCCGCAGCGGCGTGCTGACGGCGTACGACCGTGGCACCGAGCCGGTCTGGAAGATCGGCGACGACCAGCACCTCGTCGCCGCGTTCTACCGCAACACGGTCATCCACATCCTCGTCGAGCGCGCCATCGGCGAGCTCGCGCTGCTCACCGTCAGTGAGCTCGAGCCGGGTGCGGAGCTGCCGCCCGGCGGCGAGCTGCAGGTGGGCTGGGAGGAGGCGAAGCGGATGCGCGACCTGTTGAAGTTCGAGTTCTTCTTCCCCTCCCGCGCCGGCTTCGAGGAGGACCTGCGCACCGAGCTGCGGCTGCTGGTCGGCGAGGGCGCGGCGCAGGACGGCGGCGAGATGTCGCCGGTCAAGGCGCGCGAGCTGCTCGTCAGCGCACGCCCGCACCTGGCCCACCTCGTGCTGCGTCCCTTCCTCGACGCCTACCTCGTGGTCGCCGACCGGCTGGCCGACCGCGGCGACGGCCCGGTCGACGAGGCCGACCTGCTCGACGACGCCCTGGCCGTGGGCCGGCAGTGGGCGCTGCAGCGCCGGGTGGCGAGCGAGGAGTCCGTCTCGCTCGAGCTGTTCCGCACCGCCCTCGCGCTCGCCCGCCACAAGGGCCTCCTCGAGAGCGGCGAGGGCGTCGGGTCGGCGCGCGAGGCGTTCGCCGCCGAGCTGCGCGACTCCGTGCGCCGGGTCAACATCATCGGTGAGATCGCCGGCGACACCACCACCGTCGGCCACCCCGATCCCCGGACGGTGCCCGACCGGGAGCGCGCGTGAGCGGCCTGTCCTCCGCGGTCACCGACGCCATCGAGGCGATCGAGGCCGGGCCGCAGGGGCCGTCGGTCGCCGCCTTCTTCGACCTCGACGGCACCCTCGTCGCCGGCTACACCGCCGCCACCTTCTACGGCGACCGGCTCAAGGGCCGCGACGTCTCGCCGGCGGAGTTCCTCCGCACCGTCGTGACGGCCGTCGACGGCGAGCTCGGCGGCGATCCGACCCGCATCGCCCACGTGGCCTTCTCGGCCATGCGCGGTGAGTCGGAGGAGGCCTTCGCCGACCTCGGCGAGCGGCTGTTCCGCTCCAAGATCGCCGGCACCATCCGTCGCGAGTCCCGTGCCCTCGTGATGGCGCACCAGCGCGCCGGCCACACCGTCGCCGTCGCGTCGGCGGCCACGAAGTACCAGATCGCCCCGGTCGCCCGCGACCTCGGCGTCGAGCACCTCGTGTGCACCCGGCTGGTGGTCGAGGACGGACAGTTCACCGGCGCGACCGACGGCCCGATGCTGTGGGGGCGGCACAAGGCCAGCGGCGTACGGGCGTTCGCGCGCGAGCACGCGATCGACCTCGCCGACTCCTACGCCTACGGCAACGGCTACGAGGACGTCGCCTTCCTGTCCTCGGTCGGGCACCCGACCGCCCTCAACCCGCACCGCGACCTGCGCGCCGCGGCGGCGCGGCTCGGGTGGCCCGTGCTCGACCTGAACGACCCGGTCGGCGGCTCGCTGGTCGCCGCCGGTCGTACGGCGGTCGCGCTGGCCGGCATGAACGCCGGCGTCGGCCTCGGGCTGGCCTACGGGCTGGCCCGCCGCGACCCGCGCGAGGGCCGCAACACCGCGATCCGCCTCGCCACCCACCTGCCGATGGCGCTGGCCGGCGTGTCGATGGACGTGCTGCACCAGGAACGCCTGTGGACCCACCGGCCGGCGATCTTCGTCGCCAACCACCAGAGCTCGCTCGACATCCCGGTGCTCGGCCGGCTGCTCGAGCGGGACTTCACGATCGTCGCCAAGAAGGAGGCGCGCTGGGACCCGCGGGCCGTGGTCGGCTCGATCGTCATTGACCCCGCGTGGATCGACCGCTCCGACTCCGCGTCGGCCCGCGCGACGCTCGACGGCGTCGTCGACCGGATCCGCTCCGGCACCTCGCTGATGATCTTCCCCGAGGGCACCCGCTCGGCGACGCCGGTGCTCGGCCCGTTCCGCAAGGGGGCCTTCCACCTCGCCGCACAGGCCGGCGTACCCATCGTGCCGGTGGTGCTGCGCAACACCGGCGAGCTGATGCGGCGCGGCTCGCTGGTGCTCAACCCCGGCGTGGTGGACGTGTGCGTGCTGGAGCCCGAGACCGACTGGAGCGTGGACGACATGAGCGAGCGCATCGCGGCGCTGCGCGCGAAGTTCGAGCAGACCCTCGCCCGCTGGCCGTCCGGGGACGCGTCGTGAGCACCCGGGAGGACGTCGAGCGCTGGGTCGGCGCGACGACGTGGTCGACGTCGACCGCGCTGACCCCGATGCAGACGCTGCTCTGGCGCGCCGAGCGTCACCCCGTGCAGTCCTCGACCTCGACCGTCGTGATCGACCTCGACCAGGCCCCCGACTGGGACCGCTTCGTCGCCGCGACCGAGTGGGGGACCCGGCTCGTACGCCGCCTGCGCCAGCGCGTCGTCGAGCCGGTCGTGCCGACGGCCGCACCGACGTGGGCCGACGACCCGACCTTCGACCTCGCCTACCACTTGCGGCGCGAGCGGGTCGCCAGCCGCGAGGAGATGCTGGTCCACGCCGCCCAGATCGCGCTGCGACCCTTCGACCGCACCCGCCCGTTGTGGGAGGGCGTGCTGTTCGAGGGGCTCGGTGGAGAGGAGGGCCAGGCCGGGGCGGCGTACGTCCTCAAGATCCACCACGCGCTGGCCGACCCGCTCGGCACGGTGCAGCTGCTCTCGATGCTGCAGTCGGGGCAGCGCGCCCACACGCCTCGCAAGCCGGTGGGCGAGGAGGTCGAGGCTCCCGCGGAGCCCGACCCGGTCGACCTCGCCGTCACCGGCCTGCGCACCGGTGTCGCCTCGCTTCCCGGAGCCGCGCTGGCGACCACGCGCCGCGTCGGGCTCGCGGCGAGGCGGCCGCGGGCCGTGGCGGCCTCGACCCTGCGCTACGGCGCGTCCGTGCGCCGGCTGCTCCGTCAGGTCGCGCCACCGTCGCCCGAGCTGTCGCCACGGACCGGGCGCACGTGGTCGTTCCTCACCCTCGAGGCTCCCCTCGAGCCGCTGCGCTCGGTGGCCCGGCTCGGCGGCGGCACCATCGACGACGCCGCCGTGGCGCTGGTCCTCGGTGGCCTGCAGCGCTACCACGCCCGGCGCGGCAGCACGGTGGAGGAGATCCCGGTCGGCGTGCGGGTCTCGCTCGACCGGGCCGACGACCTCGGCAACCGCTTCGCCGGGGCACTGATCTCCGGACCGCTCGCCATCGACGACCCCGTGGACCGGGTCGCCGCGGTGCGTGGAGAGGTGCTCTCGCTCCACACCGAGCGCGCACTCGAGGTGCTCGACGCCGCGGCTCCCCTGCTGAACCGGATGCCGTCGTTCCTCGGCGCCTCCGCCCTGCGTGCCGCCGAGCCGCCGGACGCGTTCGTCCTCACCCTCCCCGGGCCGCCGCGCCGGCGCTTCATGGCCGGCGCCGAGGTGCAGGGGATGTACGTCCTGGGGCCGCTGCCCGGCGCCGCCCTGACCGTCTGCCTGGTGACCTGCGGCGACACCGCCTGCATCGGCGTCAACGTCGACGCGAGCGCCGTCGCCGACCTGGCCGCGCTCGACGACTGCCTCGCCGAGGAGGTCGCCGAGATGGTGTCGGCGGGCGAGCGCTGAGTCGGCTCCGGGTGGGTCAGTCCGTCGGACCGATGTAGCAGAGCATCCGGTAGTCGACCCCGTCCTCGATGTTGACGAAGCCGTGCCGCTCGTAGAAGCGGCGGGTGTCGACGTCGACCTCGTCGACGTTGATGTGCATCTCCGGCGACCCCGCCTCGCGGACGAGCCGGCGGCAGAGGGCGAGGACCTGCGTGCCGATCCCGGTGGAGCGCAGGGCGGGTACGACGTAGAGCTCCTCGAGCTGGGACACGGGGCCGTCGAACCAGATGGCCGGGCGGAGGCTCACCAGGGCGAACCCCACTGCGGTGCCCTCGTCCTCGGCGAGCACGGCGACGATGTCGGGCAACGACAGCAGCCCGGCGAACCGCCGGGCCAGCACGTCGGCGTCGTCGGTCTCGGTGTCGAACTCGGTGTTGAAGTCCCACAGGAGGCGCCCGAGCACGGCCGCGTCCTCCGGGGTGGCGCGGCGGACGGTGGTCACCGGAGGCCGGCCGCGCGGTGGGTGGCGAAGAAGCCGTCGAGGAGGGTGGTGGACTCCGTGGCGAGCACCCCGGCGACCACCTCCGGCCGGTGGTTGAGCCGACGGTCGCGCACGACGTCCCAGAGCGAGCCCACCGCGCCCAGCTTGTCGTCGTACGCCCCGAAGACGAGGCGGTCGACACGGGAGAGCACGACAGCGCCGGCGCACATCGTGCAGGGCTCGAGCGTGACGACCAGGGTGCAGCCGGTCAGGCGCCACTCACCGCGAGCGGCCGCCGCGGCCCGGAGGGCGACGACCTCCGCATGGCCCGTCGGGTCGTGGTGGGACTCGCGGGTGTTGTGGCCGGTGCCGACGACGGTGCCCGCTGCGTCGAGGACGACGGCGCCGACCGGTACGTCGTCGCCCGCCAGGGCGGCCTGCGCCTCGGTCAGGGCCAAGCGCATCGCGTCGTCCCAAGGACCCGCCGGCGTGCCGGGGGTGCTCATCCGGGGTCCCCGCGGCGTTGTCCGGGGGAGCGCAGCGGAGGAGGGCAAGGTCGTGGGGTGGTCACGCCGAGGTGAGGCCGACCGCGTCGTCGAAGAGCTCGCCGAAGCCGAGGCGACGGGCGATCTCGGACAGCATCTCGTCAGGGTAGAGCTCGACGTCGTCGAGGAGCGCCCCGAGGTCGATGGCGTGCAGTCCGAGGTCGCCGAGCAGGTCGAGGTCCCCGGCCGGCACCTCGACGTCGTCGTCCTCCGGCGGCGGTAGGCCGAGGAAGTCGATCACCGACTGGGCGAGCTCCCACTCGTCGGCGGCGGTGACGTCGCTGAGCAGCACCCGCGTGCGGGGGCCCGCGACCCGGACGAGCACGAAGAAGTCCTCGTCGACCGCGACCATGCCCACCGCGCTGTCGTCCCGCGCGACCTGGCGCAGTGCGTGGCTGAGGGAGTCGACGGAGTCGAAGGCGGGCGAGGCGATGTCCTGCACCTGCCAGGCGCCGTCGTCGCGGAACGCGGCCAGGGCGAAGTCGACCTCGCCGGACTGCTCGGACATCGTCGTACCTCCCTCGTCCAGTCCCTCGTCCACTCCCTCGTCCAATGTCGCAGAAAGGTGGGGGACCGCCAACCCTCTCCGGCGTCTCGATCGGCGAGCAACCGCCCCACTAGGGTGAGCCCCATGCGCCTGCACGTGGTGAACCACCCGCTCGTCTCCCACAAGCTCACCGTCCTGCGCGACGAGGACACCGACTCGCCGACGTTCCGGCGGCTCACCGACGAGCTGGTGACCCTGCTGGCCTACGAGGCGACCCGCGAGGTGCGCGTCGACCCACGGCCGATCACCACGCCGGTCGGCCCGACGACCGGCGTCTACCTCGCCCAGCCCAAGCCGATGGTGGTCCCGATCCTCCGCGCGGGCCTGGGCATGCTGGACGGGATGATGCGGCTGCTGCCGACGGCCGAGGTCGGCTTCCTCGGCATGGTCCGCAACGAGGAGACCCTGGAGGCCTCGACCTACGCCGAGCGGCTCCCCGAGGACCTGTCCGGTCGCCAGTGCTACGTGCTCGACCCGATGCTCGCGACGGGCGGCACGCTCGCCGCGGCCGTCCGCTTCCTCACCGACCGGGGCGCCGACGACATCACCGCGATCTGCCTCCTGGCCGCGCCCGAGGGCGTCGACAACCTCGAGAAGGGCCTCGACGGCCTCGACGTGCCGGTCACCGTGGTGACCGCGGCGCTCGACGAGAAGCTCAACGACAAGGGCTACATCGTCCCGGGGCTCGGCGACGCCGG
>DASTPB010000069.1:0-2066 GCA_035762385.1 Nocardioides sp.
CGATCTCGACCCGCAAGCGGCTCGCCACCGTGCGTCGCGCCCCGACGGGGGCGGCAAGGGCCGAGATCGCGGCCAGGTCGTCCGGTGCACGGTGGGCCACCTCCACGGCAGCGACCTCGAGCCGCACCCGCGGCGGGCAGAGGTTCCACTGGACCTTGCTCTCCAGTCCACGCACCCGGTGGATGTGGATGCCGTCCTGGGGCGCCACTCGACGGCTCCAGTCCACCGCCACGTGGACCGGTCCTCGCGGCGGGGCCTCCCGGCCGGGTTGGTGGAGAGCCGACTGGAGGTGCAGCGCGGAGCGGCCGGCGTACAGGACTGCCGCCCAGCTCCGCTGGCACCACGTCGGCGTACCGGTGTGGTCGAGGTAGACGCCGGGGTGAATCGCGACCAGGTCGCGCCTGCGCAGCAGGGGTGTCGACCTGGGCTCGGGTGAGCGAGGCCGCCTGGAGCTGGGCGCGGGTGACGACGCCGTCCTGCAGGACCAGCAGTCGAGCGACGACGTCGAGGCGCATGGCGTGCGTGTGCCCCGGCCGGCAGCCGCCCACACCGGCCCTGACCGGGCTGTGGACAGCTCACGGGGGAAGGTCGTCCTCGACATGTCGGGACGTTCTTCCCCGCAGAGGGCGTTCAGGAGGGCGTCGACGAGGGTTCGGAGGAGGTCGCGGGGTCGCGGGTGGGTACGACGAAGCGGTAGCCGACGTTGCGGACGGTGCCGATGTGGTGCTCGTGCTCGGTCCCGAGCTTGGCGCGGAGGCGACGTACGTGGACGTCGACGGTGCGGGTGCCGCCGAAGTAGTCGTAGCCCCAGACCTCCTGGAGCAGCTGCTCGCGGCTGAAGACCCGGCCCGGGTGCTGGGCGAGGTACTTGAGGAGCTCGAACTCCTTGTAGGTCAGGTCGAGGGCGCGTCCGCCGATGCGCGCGGTGTAGGTGGCGTCGTCGACGACGACCTCGCCGCGGTGGATCACGTGGGCGGCCGGGTCGTCCGGCGCGGCGGCGCTCGCCCGGCCGATCGCGAGGCGGATCCGGGCGTCGAGCTCGGCGGGGCCGCAGGTGTGGAGCACGACGTCGTCCATGCCCCAGTCGTGGGCGACGACCGCGAGGCCGCCCTCGGTGACGATCAGCAGGACCGGGGCGTCGCTGCCGGTGGTGCGGATCAGCCGGCAGAGGTCGCGGGCCGCGGCGAGGTCCTGCCGCCCGTCGACGAGGACGAGGTCGGAGTCCGGGGCGTCGAGCAGGGCGCTGCCCTGGGCCGGGACGATCTTGACCGTGTGCGACAGCAGCGCGAGCCCGGGGAGCACCTCGGCGGAGGCCTGCAGCGCGCTCGTGAGCAGCAGCAGTGCGCTCATCGCGGGGCCCTCCTCGTCCAGGGGATCAGCCGGGGATGAGGAAGGATATCCCGCATGGGGCACCCCGCGGACGCGCAACGGAGCGGTGAGACGGCGATCGTCGTGCGCTACTGGGCGGGCGCCCGCGCCGCGGCCGGGACCGCCGAGGACGTCCTCGAGGTGACCGGTGAGCTGACCCTCGCCGACGTCGTGTCGCAGGTCCTGGAGCGGCACCCGGGCGAGCAGATGGCGCGCACGGTCGGCGTCTGCTCGGTGCTCCTCGGCGACCAGCCCGTGCGCTCGCAGGACCCGGCCTCGGTCGTCGTACGCCCCGGTGACGTCGTCGAGCTGTTGCCACCCTTCGCCGGCGGCTGAGCGGCGCCGAAGGCGTTCCACCCCGCAAGCGGGCTCCCGGAACAAAACAGGGGAACGTCGTCGTTGACCCGGGCGTGACCACCGGAGCCTGGATCGTCGTCGCCGCGGCCGCGCTGGCGCTCGCCGTCGGGCTGTGGCGCGCCGCGACCGACGGCCGCTTCCGCGGCAGCGACGGCGTACGTCGTGAGACGCCCGACGCCGACCCCGAGGGGACCGCCGGGACCCCGGCCGCCGAGGTCGTCACGGCGACCGGCCACGAGCTGGGGGAGCGGGCGACCCTGCTGCAGTTCTCCAGTGCCTTCTGCGCCCCGTGCCGGGCCACCCGCCGGGTCCTCGACGAGGTCACCACGTTGGTCCAGGGG
>DASTPB010000070.1:0-2212 GCA_035762385.1 Nocardioides sp.
GACCTCGTTTTGCCCGGTCGGCACCCGATCCCGTAGTCTTGACCCTCGGTGTTCGACACACCATCCCTGCGCGCCCGCCACGCGGCGTACTCGCCCGAAGTTCCAGGCGGTGTCGTGCGCAGACCCCAAGTTCTGAGACCAGTAGTTCGTATCGAGGAGAGTGACTCGCCGTGTACGCAGTCGTGCGCAGTGGCAGCAAGCAGCAGAAGGTTGCCGTGGGCGACGTCATCGAGATCGACGCGATGGGCGCTGCCGGTGACACCCTCACCCTTCCCGTGGTGATGGTCGTCGACGGCGACAAGGTGACCGCGACCGGCCTGGACAAGGCGTCCGTGACCGTCGAGGTCACCGGCCGCACCAAGGGCCCGAAGATCGTCATCCAGAAGTACAAGAACAAGACCGGCTACAAGAAGCGCCAGGGTCACCGCCAGAAGTACACCCAGGTCAAGGTCACCGACATCTCCCTCTGAGCGCTCGCTCGAGGTCGACACGTCTCTCCAGAAGGACTGAACAATGGCTCACAAGAAGGGTGCTGCGAGCACCAAGAACGGTCGTGACTCCAACGCCCAGCGCCTCGGCGTGAAGCGCTTCGGCGGCCAGGTCGTCGGCGCCGGCGAGATCATCGTCCGCCAGCGCGGCACCCACTTCCACCCGGGCACCGGTGTGGGTCGCGGTGGCGACGACACCCTCTTCGCCCTGCAGGCCGGCGCCGTCGAGTTCGGCACCCGCCGCGGTCGCAAGGTCGTCAACGTCGTTCCCGGCGAGTGACGTCACCGCGACACTGATCACTTCTGCGAAGGGCGTCCCCGAGTCGGGGGCGCCCTTCGTGGTCTAGAGGCACCTGCCTCGACCACCAAGAGCACCTGAGAAGGAACACCATGGCCATCCCCACGTTCGTCGACCAGGCCACGCTGCACCTCGCGGCCGGACGGGGCGGCAACGGCGTGGCCTCGGTGAAGCGCGAGAAGTTCAAGCCGCTCGGCGGTCCCGACGGCGGCAACGGCGGTCAGGGTGGGTCGATCATCCTTCAGGTCGACACGAGCGTCACGACCCTCGTCGACTACCACCACAGCCCCAAGCGCCGCGCCGACAACGGTGGTCAGGGCGCCGGCGACCACAAGAACGGCGGCAACGGCAAGGACCTGGTGCTCCCTGTCCCCGACGGCACCCTCGTCAAGGACGCCGACGGCGCGGTGCTGGCCGACCTCGTCGGCCACGGCACGACGCTCGTCGTCGCCCAGGGCGGTCGCGGGGGCCTCGGCAACGCCGCCCTCGCCTCCTCCAAGCGCAAGGCGCCCGGGTTCGCGCTGCTGGGTGAGCCCGGCGACGAGCTCGTCGTACGCCTCGAGCTCAAGGTCGTGGCCGACATCGGCCTGGTCGGCTTCCCGAGCGCCGGCAAGTCGTCGCTGATCGCCGCGATCTCGCGCGCCCGCCCGAAGATCGCCGACTATCCGTTCACCACCCTCATCCCCAACCTCGGCGTGGTCACCGCGGGCGAGACCACCTTCGTGGTCGCCGACGTGCCCGGCCTGATCGAGGGTGCTGCGGAGGGTCGCGGCCTGGGCCACGACTTCCTGCGCCACATCGAGCGTTGTGCCGCCCTGGTGCACGTCATCGACACCGCGTCCATCGAGCCGGGCCGCAACCCGGTCGACGACCTCGACGTGATCGAGGCCGAGCTCGCCCGCTACGGCGGCCTGGAGGACCGGCCCCGGCTGGTCGCCCTCAACAAGGTGGACGTCCCGGACGGCCGGGACATCGCGGACATGGTGGTCGAGGAGCTGCGGGGCCGCGGCCTCCGTGTCTTCGAGGTCAGCGCTGCCTCCGGCGCCGGTCTGCGCGAGCTCACGTTCGCCATGGCCGAGATCGTCGAGGCGTCCCGCGAGGCCGCCCCCGAGGCCGAGCCGCAGCGGATCGTGCTCCGCCCCCGGGCGGTCGACGGTGGCGACGACTTCGACGTCGTCGCGACCGACGAGGGCTGGCGGGTGCGCGGCACCAAGCCCGAGCGCTGGGTGCGGCAGACCGACTTCAGCAACGAGGAGGCCGTGGGCTTCCTCGCCGATCGCCTCAACCGCCTCGGCGTCGAGCTCAAGCTCGCGCAGATGGGCGCCCAGGAGGGTGACGCGGTCCTCATCGGCAGCGACGCCAACTCGGTCGTGTTCGACTTCAAGCCCAGCATCGAGGCGGGCGCGGAGATGCTCGGTCGCCGTGG
>DASTPB010000071.1:0-2752 GCA_035762385.1 Nocardioides sp.
GTCGCGACGGGCTCGGGAGCCGGCTCGGCCACGACAGGAGGGGCCGGTGGCTGCTGCGGGGCCGACCCCGGCATCGGCGGCGGCGGGGGCGGCCCGTCGTCGCGGGCGGGCGAGGCGGGCGCACCCGTCGGCGCCGGCGGCATCGGCGGCGGCGGGGCCGGCTCCTCGCTCCGCGACGCCGCCGGCGCCGATGGCGCTGCGGGCTGCTGCTGGGACGGAGCCGCCGGCTGGGCCGCCGCAGCGGGAGCAGGCGGCGCGGCGGTCACGGCGGGGGCGGGAGCCGTCGGGGCTGGACGGGACGGCGCGGCGGCCGACGCGCTCGCCGAGGCCGGCGCACCGGTGACGTCCATGCGGCGCTCGAGCCGCTCGAGGCGGGCCATCACGCCGTCGGCGGTGTGGTCGGCACCCGGCAGCAGGACGCGCGCACACAACAGCTCGAGCAGCAGCCGGGGCGCGGTCGCGCCGCGCATCTCGGTGAGGCCGGCAGCCACGATGTCGGCGGCCCGGCTGAGCTCGATCGCGCCGAATCGCGCGGCCTGGGCGACCAGGCGCTCGCCGGCGTCGACCGAGACGTCGATCAGCCCGGTCGCGGGGGCGTCGGGCACGGCTGTCACGATCACGAGGTCGCGCAGCCGCCGGAGGAGGTCCTCGGTGAACCGGCGCGGGTCCTGCCCCGTCTCGACGACCTTGTCGACGACCGAGAAGACGGCCGCGCCGTCGCGGGTGGCGAAGGCCTCGATCACCTCGTCGAGGAGCGAGTCGGGGGTGAAGCCGAGCAGGTCGGTCGCCAGCTTGTGGGTGACGCCGCCCGGGCCGGCGCCGCCGAGCAGCTGGTCGAGCACGGACAGGGTGTCGCGCGCCGACCCCGCGCCGGCGCGCACGACGAGCGGCAGCGCCGCCGGCTCGATCGCCACGCCCTCCTCGCCGGCGAGCTGGGAGAGGTAGTCGCTGAGCAGCTTGGGCGGGATCAGCCGGAAGGGGTAGTGGTGGGTGCGCGAGCGGATGGTCGGCAGCACCTTGTCGGGCTCGGTCGTGGCGAAGATGAAGCGCAGGTGCGGCGGCGGCTCCTCGACCAGCTTGAGCAGGGCGTTGAAGCCCTGCGTGGTGACCATGTGGGCCTCGTCGATGATGTAGACCTTGTAGCGGTCGCGCACGGGGGCGAAGAACGCCTTCTCGCGGAGGTCGCGGGCGTCGTCGACGCCACCGTGCGACGCCGCGTCGATCTCGATGACGTCGATCGAGCCCGGGCCACCGCGCGCCAGGTCGCGGCAGCTGTCGCAGTCGCCGCACGGGTCGGCGATCGGGGCCCGGGCGCAGTTGAGCGCGCGGGCGAGGATGCGGGCCGACGTGGTCTTGCCGCACCCGCGCGGACCGGAGAAGAGGTAGGCGTGGTTGACGCGGTTGGCTGCCAGCGCCGCCCGCAACGGCTCGGTCACGTGGTCCTGCCCGATGACCTCCTGGAAGGTCTCGGGCCGGTAGCGGCGATAGAGCGCGAGCGGTGACTCCACGTCGTGAACCCTAACCGTGCCCACCCACACCGACCACCGCGGGCGAGCGGCCCGTGGACGTCCGGCGCGCCGCACGTGGTCCGGACGTGAAGAGGCCCCCCACGCACCCGTCAGAGCTCACTTACCCTTGCTGCCTTCCGGCCCTGGGGGAATTGGGCGAGGTGACGCCGCGTGGGGGGTTGCCGGGAGTCTAGGCGAGGCCCGGACGGGTGCCCAAACCCAGGGGCCGCCAGGCGATTTCACCGGCCGCCGGAGCGACCGGTACTCTCCTCGGCGGAGGTATCGCCTAGTGGCCTATGGCGCTCGCTTGGAAAGCGGGTTGGGTTAACGCCCTCGGGGGTTCGAATCCCCCTACCTCCGCCGCCACGAAGGGCCCCGCACCGATCGGTGCGGGGCCCTCGTCGTGCTCGGCGCGGCGTCGTACGCCGGTCAGCGCAGCCGTGCCTGGAGGCCGTAGCGCCACTCCTCGGAGATCAGCAGGCTCCCCTCGTCGAGCCGCCGCTCGACGGCGTCCACCAGCATCGCGGAGGCCTTCTCGGGGTAGACGCGGTCCCAGGACAGCTCGGCGCGGTGCTCGAAGACGTTGTGGATGACGCTGACCATGAGGTCCTTGTCGACCGGCGGGGCGAGGAAGTTGCTGCCCGCGAGGAAGGTCTCGGAGCGGTCCGAGCCGAAGCGCAGGGTCACGCACGGCACCTCGAGGACGTTGGCCTCCTCGACGATGCTGCCGGAGTCGGTGACGATGACCGCGCACATCGACATCGCGGCGACGACGTCGAGGTAGCTGTCCCACACCGGCGTCGAGATCAGCGCGTCGCCGTACCTCGCCTCGAGGTCCTCCAGCCACTGGCGGCGGCCGAAGTTGTCGATCGCGGCCTCGGTGCCGAGCAGGCGGATGAACAGCACGTGGTGGCCCTGCTCGAGCAGCGCCTCCATGGCGTCCATCAGCAGGTTGAAGCGGTCGCGGTTCGTGGTGTTCTCGCGGCGGTGCACGCAGAAGCGCAGGAACGACCCGTCACCCATCTGCGGGAACCGCTGCAGGACCTGGTTCTTGTCGCTCCCGGCGACGGCCTGCTCGAGCGCGTCGACCACCGAGTTGCCGACGACGTCGATGGCCGCGGGCGCGAAGCCCTCGTCGAGGAGGAACTCGCGGTTGAGCTCGACGGGCGCGGCGTGGAGGTCCGAGCCGGCGTCGGCGACGCGGGTGTTGAACTGCTCCGGCGACGGCTCGCGGCTGCCCTTGG
>DASTPB010000072.1:0-2561 GCA_035762385.1 Nocardioides sp.
CGGGCTCCCTCGCCGAGGCAACCCGAGAACTCTAGACCCGGGTCGGGGACGAGGTCGAATCGCGACGACCCGTCGGCACCCTTAAGTCGGAGGCGTCGGTGACGGACCGCTGTCTAGGGTGTCCCAGTGCCCCTGATGCTCCCCGAGGCGCGCGAGCGCGCTGCCCTGCTGACCGACGTCCACACCGCGCTCCACCTCGACCTGACCTCGACCGAGGACTTCGCCGTCGAGGCGACGATCAGCTTCGGCTGCACGCGGCCCGGGGCCTCAACGTTCCTCGAGCTCAACGGCGGCACCGACGTGACCCTCGACGGGGCGCCGGCGCCGTACGCCGACGGACGGATCGCGCTGACGGACCTGGCCGCGACCAACACCGTGCGCGTCACGGCCCGGATGCCCTACGTCACCGACGGCGACGGCATGACCGTGACGATCGACCCGGCCGACGGCGAGCGCTACGTCTGCGCCCACACCTCGATGGACATCACGCAGAAGGTGATCCCCTGCTTCGACCAGCCCGACATCAAGTCCACGTTCACCCTCACCGTCACCGCGCCGTCGCACTGGACGGTGCTCGGCAACGGCCCGCTCGAGCGACGCACGTCGGGTGAGGACGGCGACACCGACTCCCACACTTGGTCGTTCGGCACGACGCCGCCCTTCTCGTCGTACCTCTTCACCCTCGTCGGCGGCCCGTGGGTCTCGGTGACGTGGGACGAGCCGTACGCCCCCGCGCCCGGCGGCACGCTGCCGTTCGGCTGGCACGCGCGGGCCTCGCAGGGCCGTGAGCTGCAGCGCGACGCCGACGAGCTCAGGCGGATCACCAGCGCCTGCTTCCAGCACTACACGACCGTCTTCGAGCCGGACTACCCCTACGCGGACTACCAGCAGGTGTTCGCGCCGGGCCTCAACTGGGGCGCGATGGAGTTCCCCGGGTGTGTCGTCTTCCGCGACCAGGCGCTCACGCAGGGCACCCCCACCGAGCTCGAGCGCGAGTGGATGGCCTCGACGATCGCGCACGAGATGGCGCACATGTGGTTCGGCGACCTCGTCACGATGAGGTGGTGGGAGGACTCGTGGCTCAACGAGTCGTTCGCCGACTTCATGGGCTACGACGTGTCCGGCGTGGCAGCGGGCTACACCGACGCGTGGACGTCGGCCGCGATCACCCGCAAGCCCTCCGGCTACCGCGCCGACCGCCGCCGCTCGACGCACCCCATCGCCGAGGACACCGACAAGATCGTCGACGTCGACACGGCCTTCGCCAACTTCGACATGATCACCTACGCCAAGGGCAACTCCGCGCTCGCGCAGCTCGCCCACTGGCTGGGTGAGGACGACTTCCTCGCCGGGGTCAACAAGCACCTCACGACGCACGCGTTCGGCAACGCCGACCTCGCCGCGTTCCTCGACTCCCTCGACTCCGCGACCGACAAGGACGTGCGCGCGTGGGCGGACGCGTGGCTGCGCTCGACCGGCTTCGACACGCTGCGGGTCACGCGCGACGAGGACGGCGTGCCGGTCCTCACGCGGGAAGGGTCGCGGTCGCACCGCATCACCGTGTCGGCGTACGACGACGCGATGCGGCTCGTGGACTCCCGCGACGTCCAGCTCGGTGACGAGCCGGTGCGGCTGGAGGACTTCGCGGGGAGGGTCGTGGTGCCCAACTCCGGCGACGAGACCTTCGCCGTGGTCCGCCCCGACGAGCAGTCGTGGGCCGCGATCACCGGCGGCCTGTCGTCGGTCGAGTCCCAGCTGACCCGGGCGATGCTCTGGTGGACCGCCGTCGACCTCTGCGAGTCGCAGGTCATCCCGGTCGGGGACCTCGTCGCCCTGGCCGACACCCACCTGCGGCCGGAGACGCACCCCCTGGTCTTCGAGGGCGTCATGCGCGCGCTCCAGTCCGTCACCCGCCGCTACGCCGAGCCCGGCGAGGCCGCCGGCCACCTTGCCGTCGTCGCCGACATCGCCCGCGGCGCCGTCGACGGCGGCGACGCCACGCTCGCCGCCGGTGCGTCACGCGTGCTCGCCCGGACCAGCGCCGACCGCGACCACCTCGTCGACTGGCTCGGCCGCGACGACGTCGACCAGGCGGTCCGCTGGGCAGCCGTCCACCGGCTCGCCGAGCTGGGCGATGACGCGTGGATCGCCCGCGAGGAGCAGCGCGACAGGTCGGTCGCCGGACACCACGCCGCGCTCACCGCGCGCGCCGCCGTACCCACGCCGGAGGCCAAGGCCGCCGCATGGGCGCAGCTGATGGGTGGCGATCTCAGCAACCACGAGTTCGACGCCGTCGGGGACGGGTTCTGGGGGTGGGGCCAGGCCGACCTCGTCCGCCCCTACCTCGAGCGCTACGTCACCGATGGCCTCGCCCTGGCCCGGCGTTCCGGCCAGGCGATGGGCGACGTGATCGGCGACGCCTTCCCGGTGCTGCCGCTCCCGGTCGACGTACGCCGCGAGCTGCGCACCACGGTCGCCACCGCCCTCGAGGGCGACGTCCCCACCGTGCTCGCCCGCTCGTGGAACGACTCGCTCGACGACCTCGACCGCACGCTCTGAGG
>DASTPB010000073.1:0-28715 GCA_035762385.1 Nocardioides sp.
TGAGGGCGCCCAGGACGACGACGGCCTGCTGGACATCATCGTCATCCACCCGGTCTCCAAACTGAGGCTGATCCGGGTGTTCCCGATGCTCTACAAGGGAACGCACATCCACCAGCCTGAGGTTGAGCGCATCCGCGCCAAGCGCGTCACGTGGGCCGCCGACGGCGTCGTCGCGTACGGCGACGGCGAACGCCTCGGCCCGCTCCCGCTGACCGCGGAAGCGGTTCCCCAAGGCCTGACGATGGTCACGGCATGAACCACCTGGTCGACTTCCGGAAGCTCTATGACTTCCCGCTCGACCCATTCCAGGTGGAGGCATGCGAAGCAGTCGAGGCTGGCCACGGCGTTCTCGTCGCCGCACCCACTGGGTCCGGCAAGACGCTGGTCGGCGAGTTCGCCGTCCACCTCGCGCTGGCCACCGGCCGCAAGTGCTTCTACACGACGCCGATCAAGGCACTGTCCAACCAGAAGTTCACCGACCTCGTCGACCGCTACGGCCCGGGCAACGTCGGTCTCCTCACCGGCGACAACTCCATCAACGGCGAGGCGCCCATCGTCGTCATGACGACTGAGGTCCTGCGGAACATGCTCTACGCCGGGTCGCGCACGCTGCTCGGCCTCGGTTTCGTGGTCATGGACGAGGTCCACTACCTCGCCGACCGGATGCGCGGCGCCGTGTGGGAGGAGGTCATCATCCACCTGCCGGAGTCGGTGACGCTCGTGTCCCTGTCGGCGACCGTCTCCAACGCCGAGGAGTTCGGCGAGTGGCTGGCCACCGTCCGCGGCGAGACCACCACTGTCCTGGAGGAGAAGCGGCCGGTGCCGCTGTTCCAGCACGTGATGGTGGGCCGGCGGCTGCTCGACCTGTTCGCCTCGTCCGACGTCGACGCCAGCGCGGGCTTCGTGAAGGAGGGCGCGCCGGTCAACGACGAGCTGACCCGCATCGCCCGCGACGACTGGGCCAGCTCCCGGCTGATGCGCGACCGTCGCTCGCCGCGCAAGGGCAAGCCGGGGTCGACGAAGAACCCACGATCGGTGGGCAACGGGCGTCGGGTGTGGATCCCGAGCCGCGTCGAGGTCGTCGAGCGCCTCGACCGCGAGGGCCTGCTGCCGGCCATCGTGTTCATCTTCAGCCGGGCCGGCTGCGACGCCGCGGTCACCCAGCTCGTCCAGGCCAACACCCGTCTGACCACGGCCGCCGAGCGCGACGAGATCTTCGCCCGGGTCGAGGAGGCGTCGCGCACCTTGCCGGAGGAGGACCTCCACGTCCTGGGCTACCACGAGTTCCTCGACGGGCTGACCCGCGGCATCGCCGCTCACCACGCCGGCCTGCTGCCGGCCTTCAAGCAGGTCGTCGAGGAGCTGTTCCAGGAGGGACTGGTCAAGGTCGTCTTCGCCACCGAGACCCTGGCCCTCGGGATCAACATGCCCGCCCGCACCGTCGTCATCGAGAAGCTGTCGAAGTGGAACGGTGAGACCCACGCCGACCTCACGCCGGGGGAGTACACCCAGCTGACCGGCCGGGCCGGGCGACGGGGCCTCGACATCGAGGGCCACGGCGTCGTGCTCTACCAGCCTGGGATGAACCCCCGCGAGGTGGCCGGTCTCGCGTCCACCCGCACCTACCCGCTCCGCTCGTCCTTCCGGCCGTCCTACAACATGGCAGTCAACCTGGTGCACCAGTTCGGCCGCGCCCGCTCGCGCGAGCTGCTGGAGCAGTCCTTCGCCCAGTTCCAGGCCGACAAGGCTGTCGTCGGGCTCGCCCGCCAGGTGCACAAGGCCGAGGAGGCCCTCGAGGGCTACCGCGAGGCCGCGACGTGCCACGTGGGCGACTTCATGGAGTACGCCGGACTGCGGCGGCAGATCTCCGACCTCGAGAAGGGCGCCGCGCGGGAGCGCCGGCTGGACCGCCGCGAGGAGGCGCTGCGATCGCTCGGCAGGCTCCGCCCCGGCGACGTGATCCACGTGCCCGCGGGGAAGTTCAGCGGGCTCGCCGTCGTCATCGACCCGGGGCACTCCGGCGACGAGCCCCGCCCCTACGTCCTCACCGCCGACCGGCAGGCCCGCCGGCTCGCCCCGATGGACTTCCCGACCCCGGTCGAGGCGATCGGCCGGCTGCGGATCCCCAAGTCGTTCAACGGGCGCAACCCCGCCATGCGCCGCGACCTCGCCACCGCGCTCCGCGCCAAGGCACACGGGCTCGACGCGCCGGGGGAGCGGCGCACGAAGCAGCGCGACTCCTTCAGCGACACCCCGACGGACCGGGAGATCGCCCGGCTGCGGGCCGAGCTCAAGGCACACCCCTGCCACCAGTGCCCCGAGCGCGAGGACCACGCCCGGTGGGCGGAGCGGTGGTTCAAGCTCCAGCGCGACACCGAGACCCTCAAGCGGCGGGTGGACAACCGCACCAACACGGTCGCACGCACCTTCGACCGGGTCTGCGACGTCCTGACCGCGCTCGGCTACCTCGAGGGCGACACGGTCACCGAGAAGGGCGTGCACCTGCGCCGGATCTACACCGACATGGACCTCGTCGCCGCCGAGGCGATCCGGGCCGGGCTGTTCGACGACCTCGCCCCGTCCGAGCTGGCGGCCGTGTTGTCGGCGCTGGTGTTCGAGGCCCGGCGCGCCGATGACGCCTCCTCGCCCAAGATGCCCGGCGGCCGGGTGCGGCCCGTGCTCGCCGACCTCGTACGCCTCTGGGGCCAGCTCGACGCGCTCGAGCGGGATCACAAGCTCGACTTCCTCCGCGAGCCGGACATCGGGTTCGCCTGGGCGGCGTGGCGGTGGGCCGAGGGGGACGACCTCGACGACGTGCTGATGGTGACCGGCCTGTCGGCGGGCGACTTCGTGCGCTGGATGAAGCAGCTGCTCGACCTGTGCGGCCAGGTCGCCGACGCGGCGGGTGAGCGTGAGCTGCGCGACACCGCCCGGGCGACGGCGAAGCTGCTCAAGCGCGGGGTGATCGCCTACAGCGTCCTCGCGGACTGAGAGGCTGGCGCCATGACGGACCGTCTCCTGCTGCTCGACACCGCCTCGCTCTACTTCCGGGCGTTCTTCGGCGTGCCCGACTCGGTGCAGGCACCGGACGGCACTCCCGTCAATGCCGTACGAGGCCTGATGGACTTCATCAGCCGGCTGGTGGGGGAGTACGACCCGACACACCTCGCCTGCTGCTGGGACGACGACTGGCGCCCGCAGTGGCGCGTCGACCTGGTGCCGTCCTACAAGGCGCACCGGGTCGTCCGCGCGATCCCCGGCCCCCGGCCGGACGTCGAGGAGGTGCCCGACCCGCTCGAGGCCCAGGTGCCGATCATCGAGTCGGTGCTCGAGGCCTACGGCATCGCCAAGGTGGGCCACCCCGAGATGGAGGCCGACGACGTGATCGGCACGCTCGCGACCGACGCGGGCATGCCCGTGGACATCGTCACCGGCGACCGCGACCTCTTCCAGCTCGTCGACGACGACGCCGAGGTGCGGGTGCTCTACGTCGCCCGGGGGGTCAGCAGGCACGAGCGGGTCGACAACGCGTGGGTGCGCGGCAAGTACGGCGTCGACGCCCACCAGTACGCCGACCTCGCGACGCTTCGCGGTGACGCCTCCGACGGTCTCCCCGGCGTCGCCGGCGTCGGTGACAAGACCGCCGCGACCCTGCTCAACAGGTTCGGCACCATCGACGCCGTCGTCGCCGCAGCCGCCGATCCCGAGTCCGACATGGGGCCCGGGCCGCGGGGGAAGATCAAGGCAGCGGCCGACTACCTCGCCGTCGCGCCGCGCGTGGTCGCCGTACGCCGTGACCTCGACCTCGGCGGGCCCGACCTGACCCGACCGCGTACGCCCGCCGACCACGACGCAGTCGTCGCCCTCGACGCGCAGTGGGGGCTCGGCTCGTCCGCCGTGCGCCTGGTGGAGGCGCTGTCCGGCTCGCACTAGGGTGTCGCGCGTGAGCTCCCCCGAGGTCGAGTCCAAGGACCGGCAGATCCTCGCGCTGCTGGCCGCCGACGGACGCATGTCGTTCACCGACCTGGGCAAGGCGACCGACCTGTCGACGTCAGCGGTGCACCAGCGGGTCAAGCGGCTCGAGCAGCGCGGACTGATCACCGGCTACGGCGCGACCGTCGACCACGACCAGCTCGGCCGCCCGCTCACGGCCTTCATCTCCATCACGCCCATCGACCCGTCGCAGCCCGACGACTACCCCGACCGGCTCAAGGGCATCACCGAGATCGAGTCGTGCTGGTCGGTGGCCGGCGAGGAGTCCTACATCCTCAAGATCCGGGTGGCGACACCGCTCGCGCTGGAGGAGCTGCTCGCCCGCATCCGCGGCGCCGCGAGCGTGTCCACCCGCACCACGATCGTGTTGTCCACGCCCTTCGAGAACCGCCCCGTCGACTGACGCCTCGATGACCGACCGGCGCACGCTGCTGCTCGACGCGGCACTCGAGCTGGTCGGGACCCAGGGGATGCGTGGGCTGACCCACCGCGCCGTCGACGCGGCGGCTGGGCTGCCGCCCGGGTCGACCTCCAACCACTTCCGGACCCGCGAGGCCCTGGTCCTCGGGATCGTCGAGCGCTTCATCGTGCGCGAGCGCGCCATGGCCACCGGGCCACGCGACGACGTCGACCCGACGCCCGAGGGTGTCGCTGCAGCGTTCGGCCGCTTCGTCGACCGCGCCCTCGGTCCTGACCGCATGGTGACGCTCGCCCGCTACGCCATCCTCGTCGAGACCGCCCAGAACCCCACCCTGCGCGAGGGCATGGCCGTGGGCGCCGACCAGGTCGACACCTGGGCCCTGGAGCTGCTCACCCGCGCGGGCTCGCGTGACCCGCAGCGCGACCTCGGGGTGCTCGCCAACTACGTGACCGGCCTGGTGCTCCACGAGCTGGCGCTGCCCTCGCCGGACCTCGACGCCGCGGCGCGGATCCGCAGCGTCGTCGACTCCCTGGGGTGGACCAGCGTCGCCAGCTCTTGACGCGCAGTCACTACAGGTGTAGTTTTTGGGGGTGGTGGATCGGCGTACCCGGCTCCTCGATGCCGCGGTCGAGGTCGTCGCCGAGCGGGGCCTCGGCGGACTGACCCACGGCGCGGTCGACGCCATGGCGCGGGTGCCTGCAGGCTCGACGCTGGAGCAGTTCCCCACGGACCGGGGGCTCCTCGAGGGTGTCACGGAGCGATGCATCGATCGCGAGCTGGCGATGGCCACCGGCCCCGACCCGACGACGGAGCCGTCTCCCGAGGGGATCGCCGCCATGTTCGGGCACTTCGTGGGTCGCGCGCTCGGCGCGGACCGCGCCGTCACGCTCGCGCGCTACGAGCTCCATGCCGAAGCCGCCCGAACCCCGTCGCTGCGGGCGTTCTACGCCGTCGGGGCCGACGCGGTGGACACGTGGGCAGTCGACCTCGTCCAGCGCGCCGGGTCCCGCCATCCCGAGCGCGACTTCGGCCTGCTCGCCAACTACGTGACCGGGCTGGTCTTCCACGAGCTCGCCCTGCCCACACCGGACCTCGACCCTGGAGCGCGCGTCCGGGACGTGATCGACGCCCTCGGATGGAGTGCGCCATGAGGGCCACCGACAGGGTGGCCGACCTGACCCGCACCCAGCGACGGGGGTTCGTCGCGACCCTCGAGGGCCTGACCCCCGCGCAGTGGCAGGCACCCTCGCTCTGCACCGAGTGGCGGGTGGTCGACGTCGCGGCCCACCTCGCCTGGGCGCCCGTCCTGGGCGTGGGAGCCGGGGCGGCCGCGCTGGTCAGGCACGGTTTCTCGATGAACCGGATGATCGCGCGCTCGGCCGTCGGCTGGTCCGCCCGCGGTCGGGACGCCATCTTCGCCCAGCTGAGCGACAACGCCCGCACCGGTGCCACGCCGGTCGGCATGCCTCCGGTGGCGGCGCTTGTCGACGCCGTGGTGCACGGTCTCGACGTACGCCGCCCCCTCGGCCTCCCCGGCGACGTGCCGCCCGCGGTGCTCGCCCCCCTCGCCGACTTCGCCCTCGCGACGCCGTGGCCGATGAACACCGTGGTGGGCGGCAGCGCGCGACGCCGCGTCGTCGGCGTACGCCTCGTGGCGACCGACACCGACTGGACCCACGGCACCGGACCGGAGGTGCTCGCGACCACCGAGGCGCTCCTCCTGCTCCTCTACGGCCGCCCCGTCAGCCCCGCCGAGCTCACCGGCGACGGCGCCCCCGCCCTCCTGCCCCGCCTCGGCGCCGCCTGACCGGGAAACCGCTCCGGCGCGCCCGCAGAGTCCCCGCTCGAGCGGGGAGTCCGACACCTGTAGTGGTGTGCAACCCACTCCAAGTGTTCGACTGGGCCAACAAGTACGACGATCAGCGGGCGCTCGCCCGGCTCTCGAGCGCCGTGCGGATCCGGCGAGCGAGCAGGGCTGGGCGCTGCAGGTCGGCCCAGGTCACGCGGATGCAGATCCAGCCCTTCCGCACGCAGATCTGCTCCTCGCGCCGCTTCTCCCGCATGAGGTAGTCGGCGAGCGACTCGCCGGGTCGGCGATGCTGCTCGTACTTGATCCGGCCGTCGAACTCGAGGAAGACACCGAGCTTCGCCCACAGGAAGTCGACGATCCCCAGCAGGTTGCCGTGCTCGTCGAACACCTCGACCTGTGGCTCGGGGCGAGGGACCCGCTGCTCGAAGAACAGGTGCCACGTACGCGCCTCGGCGACGTTGGTGAGGCGGCCGTCGGCGCGAGCCAGGACGAGCCTGGTGCCGAGACTCCCGGGCCAGCGCATGGCGTCCTTCGCGACCTCCCGAAGCTCGGCAGGCGTGGCAAGCTCGCGGTGCAGCACGCCGCACGCCGCCACCAGCCCGGCCTCGGCGCCGTGCGCGGTGGCGACCTCGATGGCTGCGCGCGCAGGGTGGGTGGTCGCGACACCGTCGCGCACTGCCCACCAGCGCTTGCCGAGCGAGGCGCGGTGGTGGACGACACCGGCCTCCCGCCGACCGGCCCGGCCATCCCGGCGCGTCAGGTGCGTCTCGTCCAGTCCCACGCCCCACAGCGGGACGCCGTGCTCAGCGAGGCTGTTCTGGTGCGACAACACCGCGGACTCGTGAGCGGTGCGGAGCACGGCTCGCGCACGCGCACGCATCATCCCGGCCTCGTCGAGCTCCTTGACGAGATCGGTCGGGGCGTACGCGCCGTAGCGGAGCTTGGTGAGCGCGCCGGCCCTCACGTGTGCGCGGATGTCGCGGTCGGTGAAGCCTTCTGCGATCAGCTCCCGCCGGAGCACGACGTCGGTGAGGGACAGCTGGAACTCGGCCATGGACTACTGGTGCCCGCTACCACCCGCAGCCGAAACGGTGCCCGGCGCGGCTGTGGAGAACGGCGTACTGGGTGGGGTAGTCCGACTCCTGGAGGCTGTTGTACACCCCTCGGAGTGACGGACTCCCCGCTCGGGCGGGGAGTCCGCGACAGTCGACGAGAAGAAAGAAGCTCGGCCCGAGGGAGGAGCCCCGGGCGCTACCAGGCCTGGAGGGCGGCGGTACGGCGGGACGCCTCGGCCATCTCGGCGGCCTTGAGGGAGGCCTCGTCGAGGCGCCCGTGCTCCTCCCACCACTGCTGGCCGGACGCGGGGAGGGTGTGGATCGGGTCGTAGTACTCGTAGTAGCGCGAGAGGGCCTCGGCGTCGTCGGCCTCGATGGAGGTGCGGTAGTTCTTCGTCCAGTAGGAGATGCCGTGCTCGGTGTCGTAGTCGGCGTTCTGGTGCACCCAGCGCTTGCCGACGAACGGCACGTCGCACACGATGCGCGGCGTCGCGAAGCCCGGCAGGTAGCCCATGATGTGGTGCTGGAGGCGCTGGGCGTCGGCGAGCGAGACCCGCCAGTGCTCCGAGAACGGGATCATGTCGCACATGTAGAAGTAGTAGGGCATGATCTGCGCGCCGTCGAGGAGGCGGAAGCAGAGGTCGAGCAGCGCGTGCGGGTCGGCGTTGACACCGTTGAGCAGCACGCCCTGGTTGCGTACGTCGCGCAGGCCGGCGTCGAGCATCGCGCGGGACGCCTCGGCGACGATCGGCGTCACGGAGTTCGCGTGGTTGGCGTGGGTGTGCATCGCCAGCGAGACGCCGCGCGAGCGGGCAACAGCGGCCACCCGGGCGACGCCGTCGACGACGTCGGGCTGCAGCCAGTGCTGGGGGAGGCCGATGAGCGCCTTCGTCGCGAGCCGGATGTCGCGGATGTTGTCGACCTCGAGCACCGACATGAGGAACGCCTCGAGCCGGGGCCAAGGCATGTTGGCGACGTCGCCGCCGGAGACGACCACGTCGCGCACCGAGGGGGTGCGCCTGAGGTAGTCGATCATGTCGCCGAGGCGGTCGTTCGGCTTGCCGGCGAACTTGAGCTTGTCGATGACCGGCGTCGAGTTGCCGACGAGGTCCATGCGGGTGCAGTGGCCGCAGTACTGCGGGCACGTCGGCAGCAGCTCGGCGAGCACCTTGGTGGGGTAGCGGTGGGTCAGCCCCTCGGTGGCCCACATGTCGTGCTCGTGCAGCGAGTCGCGGGCGGCGTGCGGGTGCGAGGGCCAGTCGGTGCGGCGGTCGCTGAAGACCGGGATCATGTAGTGGCGCACCGGGTCGGCGTAGAACGCCTCGGTGAGCGAGCCCGGACCGGACGGCGACAGCGTCGGCACCATCGTGTTCATCATCTGCGGCGGCACGAGCATCGACATGGTGGCCCGCTCGGCCTGGTCGCGCTCGAGGTCGGCGTAGAAGCGCTCGTCGAGGAGGTCGCCCATCAGCTCGCGCAGCTGCTTGACGTTCTTGATGCAGTGGGCGCGCTGCCACTGGACGGAGGCCCAGTCCGCGGCGCTGACGTCGGCCCAGCCCGGGAAGCGCGTCCAGTCGGGCTCGACGAGCTCGACCCGCTGGTACGGATAGGGCTGGCCGGTGGCGAGTGCCCCCTCCAGCGCGGTGGCGGTCTCGATGCTCATGGAGTCTCCTTGCAGTGGCCCCGGACCGCTCGGGCGGCGGGGGTCAGGTCGGACGGCGCGCCGGTTGTGTGCGCGGCGACACATCTGGGAGAGTACGTGGAGAACATGCGGCGAGTCCAATGCCACGCCGCAAGATTTCCGGTTCCGAGCGACGAACCTAGAAGGATGCCCTGCATGAACCCCACCCCGGACATCCAGGCGGACGTCCGCACCAGTGATCCGACGGGCCTGCACCGGGTCCTCGACGAGGGTGCGGTGCTGCCCCAGGCCGCCCAGCGCCTCGACACCCGCGCCGAGCTGTGGCCGGACGAGGTGCGGATCCGCGTCGAGCGGCTCAACCTCGACGCCGCGTCGTTCCGGCAGCTGGAGCGCAAGCACACGAAGTACGGCGAGAAGCACGGCGACGCCGTCCGCGCGGAGGTGCTCGACATCGTCGCCACCCGCGGCAAGATGCAGAACCCGGAGACCGGGTCGGGCGGGATGCTCGTCGGGACCGTCGAGGAGGTCGGCCCCGAGTCGCCGCTCGGCCTCGCCGTGGGGGACCGCGTCGCGACCTTGGTCAGCCTCACGCTCACCCCGCTCGTCATCGAGGACGGCCTGGCCCGGTGGGACGGCGCCAGCGAGCAGGTGCCGTGCGACGGCTACGCCGTGCTGTTCGGCCGGTCGATCGCCGCCGTCATCCCCGACGACCTCGACCCGGCCCTCTCCCTCAGCGTGATGGACGTCTGCGGCGCCCCGGCGCTCACCGCGCGCGTCGTGGAGGAGTACGCCGCCCGCGGCAAGGCGCCGGTCGTCGCTGTCATCGGAGGTGCCGGCAAGTCCGGCTCGCTCAGCCTCGCCGCCGCCCGCCGCGCCGGTGCGGCCCGCACGATCGGGGTGGTGCCCCACCAGGACGAGCACGACCTGCTCACCGCAGCGGGCCTCGCCGACGCCGTCGCCATCGCCGACGCCCGCGACCCGATCGCCCTGCGGGACGCCGTCGTCGCCGCCGGCGGCCCCGCCGACGTCACGGTGGTGTGCGTCGACGTCCCCGGCTGCGAGGGCGGGGCGATCCTGGCCACCGCCGAGGGCGGCACCGTGATCTTCTTCTCCATGGCCACCAGCTTCAGCGCGGCCGCCCTCGGCGCCGAGGGACTGGCCGCGGACGTCCGGATGCTCGTCGGCAACGGCTACGTCCCGGGCCACGCGGCCTACGCGATGGAGCTGCTGCGCGCCGACGCCGGTGTCCGCGGACTCTTCGAGCGGAGGCTCTGACATGGCCCGCACGACCACCCCCACCAGCAGCGCCCTCGGCATCGACCGCGCCGACGTACGCCGCGCACGCACCCTCGCCCGCCAGGTCGGCAAGCCGATCGTCGACCTCGCCCAGCGCCACACGACCGTCAGCGTCGAGCGGGCCACCCTGCGCCTCGCCGGCCTCGCCGGGGCGGACCCCGACGGCACGCCGTGGGTCAACCGGCTCGCCGACGTCGTACGCGCCGACACCGGCCTCGAGCACGGCGTCAGCCTGCCGGTGTGGGACGCCCTGCTCCGTGGCGAGGGCGACGACCTGCTGTCCCTCGCGCAGAAGGCGGCTGCCGGGTCGGTCACATTCCGGGTGCCCGAGGGCCGGGACGCGAAGCGCGCGGGCGTCGCCGCCCGCAAGGCCGTCGGCGCCGGCATCAAGCGGATCGACCGCCAGCGGGTCGCGCGGGAGCGGATGATCGCGAAGGTCGGCGACGCGCCGAGCAAGCCCTGGATCTACCTCATCGTCGCCACGGGCGACATCCACGAGGACATCCCGCAGGCGCAGGCCGCTGCCCGCGAGGGCGCCGACGTCATCGCCGTGATCCGCTCGACGGGCCAGTCGCTCCTCGACTTCGTGCCCGAGGGCGCGACGCGCGAGGGGTTCGCCGGCACCTACGCCACGCAGGAGAACTTCCGCCTCATGCGGGCCGCCCTCGACGAGACGTCGAAGGAGCTGGGCCGCTACGTCCGGCTCACCAACTACGCCTCCGGCCTCTGCATGCCTGAGATCGCGGCGCTCGCCGGTCTCGAGCGGCTCGACATGATGCTCAACGACTCGATGTACGGGATCCTCTTCCGCGACATCAACCCGATCCGCACCTTCGTCGACCAGCGCTTCAGCCGCCAGGTCCACGCCCGCGCGGGGATCATCATCAACACCGGCGAGGACAACTACCTCACCACCGCCGACGCGATCGAGGCCGCCCACACGGTCACGACGAGCCAGCTCCTCAACGAGTACTTCGCCAAGGAGGCGGGGCTCGAGGACTGGCAGCTCGGCCTGGGCCATGCGTTCGAGATCGACCCCGAGGTGCCCGACTCGTTCCGGCTCGAGCTGGCGCACGCCATGCTCGCGCGCGAGCTGTTCCCGGACGCGCCGCTCAAGTGGATGCCGCCCACGCGCCACATGACCGGCGACATCTTCAAGGGCTACCTGCTCGACGGGTTCTTCAACCTGGTCGGGGCGATGACCGGCCAGGGCATCCTGCTCGTCGGCATGATGACCGAGGCCGTCGTGACGCCCTGGATCTCCGACCGCGACCTGGCCCTGCAGAACGTCCGCTACGTGATGAACGCCGCCGGCAACCTCCGCGAGGACTTCCACCCCTCGCCCGACGGCTTCATCGCCTCCCGCGCCCGCGAGGTGCTCGGCGAGTCGATCGACCTGCTCGAGGAGATCAAGGCCGACCGCAGCGTGCCGGGGGAGCCCCCGCTGCTCTCGGCGATCGCGGACGGCACGTTCGGGCTGATGAAGCGGCCCGCCGACAAGGGCAAGGGCCTCGACGGCGTCGCCGCCAAGGCGGACGACTACTACAACCCCGCGACCGAGATCCTGGAGGAGAAGTGAGCCTCATCAGGCCCTACGGCGACACCACGGGCGACGGCATGGTGCAGCTGTCGTTCACCCTGCCGATCGAGCACTCCAAGGTCGCCGACGGCGCCGCGGTGCAGCTCGCCAACAAGATGGGCATGGACCCGGCACTGGTGGTCCACTCCAAGCCGATGGGGGAGGGCTTCACGTTCTTCGTCGTCTACGGCCGGGTCAACCACCTCGTCGACCCGAGCACCGTCGAGGTCGTCGAGCGCGACTACCCGCTGCTCACGCCGAAGGAGGCCAACGCCGCCATCAAGCGGTCGATGCGGCGCCGCCTGGTGGTCGTCGGCGGCTGCATCGGCACCGACGCCCACACCGTCGGCATCGACGCCATCCTCAACATCAAGGGGTTCGCGGGCGAGAAGGGCCTGGAGTACTACCGCGAGCTCAAGGTGGTGAACCTCGGCGCCCAGGTCTCGGTCCCGCAGCTGGTCGAGGCCGCCCGTGAGGAGAAGGCCGACGCCGTCCTCGTCTCACAGGTCGTCACCCAGCGCGACGCCCACCTGCTCAACACCCGCGAGATGTCGGCCGCGTTCCGCGAGGCGTATCCCGCAGCGAAGAGGCCGCTGCTCGTCGTCGGCGGCCCCCGCTTCGACGAGACCATGGCCGACGAGCTCGGTGTCGACCGCGTCTTCAGCAGGGGTACGACGCCCGGCGAGGTCGCCTCCTTCATCGTCCACCGCCTCACGGGTCCGCGACCCGGCAAGGAGATCGCGTCATGACCAGCACGCACGCGTCCGAGGACCGGGTGGGCACGGTGGTCACGCACCGCCGCTACGTCCCCTACTCGCACGCCCACTACGCCGGCAACCTCGTCGACGGCGCCTACAGCCTCGGCCTGTTCGGCGACGTCGCCACCGAGATGTGCATCGTGCTCGACGGCGACGAGGGCCTCTTCGCGTCCTACTCCGACGTGCAGTTCCGCGCACCCGTCCGGGCCGGCGACGTCCTGGAGGTCACCGCGACACTGGTGAAGGAGGGGACGCGCAGCCGGGTGATGGACTTCGCCGTGCACGTCGTCGGCAGGGGAGCACCGACCGAGGACGCACCCGGTCGCGCGGAGGTCCTCGACCCGCCGGTGGTCGCCACGACCGCCACGGGCACGGTCGTCGTACCGCCTGCAGCGCACGGCTGATACCCGCACCATCGGCGTGTCATGCGCCGACACGCCGACGGCGGCCAGATTTGTCGACCAACTTTCAACCGGTCACCACCTCGTTGACCTGCGACAACGTACGTCGTCGCAGGTCAGGGACGTGTTGACACCCCTCGCCGGGCACGGGAGGGTTCCGGGGTCCGCCTGTGCAGCTCGCGGGTGGCGCCTTCGGCAGAGCGGAGATGACGTGGGGCACGTGGAGCCAGCGGTGCCCGGCGTTCGTCGACCGGTCGGCGGCGCCCCGCGGGGGCTGGATGCGGGAGGGACCCCGGGGCCGTAGACAACTTCGCGCGCTCGTCAGCCAGACGGGTGCGCGTTGGTCCGAAGCCCCCCGGTCCCTCCCGCTCCGCTGCACGTCCCGTGTGCGGGGCCTGCGCCTGTGCGCGGTCGGCTACGGTCTGTGCGTGCTGGTCCGCTGTCTCCTCGCCCTCCTCGGCGGACTCGCGCTGGCGGCGGCCTTCGAGCCGATCGGCTACGCGTGGCTGATGCCCCCCGCGATCGCCACCCTCGTGCTCTGCGTGCGGGGCCTCGGGCCGGGGCGGGCGTGGCTGCCCAGCCTGGTCTTCGGGGTGGCCTTCGTCTACGCGGTGATGGTCTGGATGCGCTCGGTCGGCACGGACGCCTGGCTCGCGATGTGCGCGATGGAAGCGGCCTTCTTCGTCCCGCTCGGCATCGGCCTCTCGTGGAGCATGCGGGTGCGCGCATGGCCGGTCCTCGCCGCCCTGTGGTGGGTCGGGATCGAGACGTGGCGCAGCGGGTTCCCCTTCAGCGGGATGCCGTTCGGCCGCCTCGCCTTCGCCACCGCCGGCACCCCCTGGGCCGACGCGCTGCCGTGGATCGGCATGACGGGCGTCAGCTTCCTGGTCGCGCTGACCGGCACCACGCTCGCCTGGGTGGTCCTGCAGGTGCGCTCGCCCTCGCGCACGACGTACGTCGCCGTGGCCGCGCTGGCAGCCGTGACGCTCCTGCCCGTGCTGGTGCCCTTCCCGCTCGAGGACGGTGGCACGGCGACGGTGGCGGCCGTGCAGGGTGACGTGCCCGGCACGGGGCTCAACGTGCCGGCCGTCCACCGCGAGGTGACGGCCAACCACGTGCGGCTCACCGAGGACCTCGCCGCCGCGGTCGCCGCGGGGGAGGAGCCCCGGCCCGACGTCGTGGTCTGGCCGGAGAACTCGACCGCCGTGGACCCGTTCCTCGACACCGAGGTCCACGCCGGGATCGTCGCGGCGTCCGACGCCATCGGCGTGCCGATCCTGGTGGGCGGCACCAACAGCAACCCGCTCGACGACACCCAGGTGCTCAACCAGGGGATCGTCTACCAGCCGGGCATCGGCAGCGGCGACCGCTACACCAAGCGGCACCCGGTGCCGTACGGCGAGTACATCCCGTTTCGCGGCAGCAGCTGGATGCCGTCGACCTACGGGCGCCTGACGGAGGTGCCGCGTGACATGGTCCGCGGCACCAGCCTCGAGCCGATCCGGGTGGGCGACCTGCGGATCGCCGACGCGATCTGCTTCGACGTGGCGTACGACGAGGGCATCGGCGGGCAGGTCGCGCGCGGCGCCGAGCTGGTGACCGTCCAGACCAGCAACGCGATGTTCAGCCGCACCGGCCAGCTCGCGCAGCAGTTCGAGATCAGCCGGCTGCGCGCCCAGGAGACCGGCCGCTGGGTGGTCGTGGCCGCGATCAACGGCATCTCCGGTGTCGTACGCCCCGACGGGACGGTCGTCGCCTCGGTCCCGGCGCGCGGGCAGGAGGTCCTGGTGGAGGAGGTGGGTCTCAGCACCACCCGCACCCTCGCCGTCCGGCTCGGCACCTGGCCGGCACGACTCGTGATGCTCTTCCTCGTCCTGCACACAGCGGTGGTGCTCATCACCTATCGTCGTCGCCGGCAGCGCGACCGCGCCGCCGGCCAGCCGACCGTGCAGGCCCTGCAGCCCGCGAAGCCCCTGGAGCGAGGTACACCCGCGTGAGTGTCGACGGCCTCGGCCGCTGCGTGATGGTCGTGCCGACCTACAACGAGTCGCAGAACCTCGAGTGGATCGTCGGGCGGCTCCGGGCCGCCCAGCCCGGCGTCGACGTGCTGGTGGTCGACGACAACAGCCCGGACGGCACCGGCGCGATCGCCGACCGCCTCGCCGCCGCGGACCCGGCCGTCACGGTCGTGCACCGCACGGAGAAGGCCGGACTCGGCGCCGCCTACCTCCACGGCTTCGACGTCGCGCTCCGTGCGGGCTACGACGTCATCGGCGAGATGGACGCCGACGGCTCGCACCAGCCCGAGCAGCTGCAGCGGCTGCTCGACGCCCTGCAGACCGCGGACCTGGTGATCGGGTCGCGCTACGTCCCGGGTGGGTCGGTCGTGAACTGGCCGGTCCAGCGCCTGCTGCTGTCGCGAGGCGGCAACCTCTACGTCCGGCTCCTGCTGGGCATCCGCGTCAAGGACGCGACCGCCGGCTACCGGCTGTTCCGCCGGACCACGCTCGAGGCCATCGACCTTGCCTCGGTGAGGTCTACTGGATACGTGTTCCAGACCGACCTCGCCTACCGCACCGTCAGCCGCGGCCTGCGCCTGACGGAGGTGCCGATCGAGTTCGTCGAGCGCGTGCGCGGCGACTCCAAGATGAGCGGGCAGGTCGCGGGGGAGTCGCTGCGGATGATCACCCGGTGGGGTCTCTCCGAGCGTCGGCGGCAGCTGCGCCGGACCCGGGTGTCGGCATGACCGCTCCCGTCCCACCCGCACGACCGCGCCGCCGGCGCCGGTGGGTGCGTCCGGCCCTCGCCGTCGCGTTCGTCGTCGTGCCGCTGGTGGAGATCTGGGTCATCCTGCAGGTCGGCCAGCTGGTGGGACCGTGGTGGACCATCGTCCTGCTCGTCCTCGACAGCATGCTCGGCGCGTGGCTGATCAAGCGTGAGGGCGGTCGGGCCTGGCTTGCTCTTCGCGAGGCGCTCGCGCGCGGCCGGATGCCGGCCAGGGAGATCGCCGACGGAGCGCTCATCCTCATCGGCGGCACGTTGATGCTCAGCCCCGGCTTCGTCCTCGACATCCTCGGGATCCTGCTGATCCTGCCCTTCACCCGCCCCGTCGCGCGCCGTCTCCTGACGACGGTGGTCGAGCGTCGGCTCGTGGTCGGGCCGGCCTTCGGCCCCGGCTTCGGCCCCGGCTTCGGCACGGGGTTCGGTCCCGGATCCGGTCCCGATGACGACGAACGCCCCGGACCGGGGCCCGGGGGCCCGGTGGTCCGGGGCGACGTCGTCGAGTGACGCAGTAGGCTCGTGCCTCGCTGACGACTGTCAGGAGACGCGCTTCTTCTTGTTGGCGCGGTGCAGGTGCGCGGGGCCGATCTCGCCGCCGCGCAGCAGCTCGAGCCGCTCCTTGAGGATGTCCTCGAGCTCCTTCTCCGAGCGACGCTCCAGGAGCATGTCCCAGTGCGTGCGGGCCGGCTTCTCGGCCTTCTCCTCGGGGAGGATGCCGGAGGTGCTCAGCGCCTCGGCACCGCAGCGCGGGCACTCCCACACTGCCGGGATGTCGGCCTCGACCGACATCGTGACCTCGAAGTCATGTCCCTGCTTGCACCGGTAACCGACCTGCTGGCGAGCTGCGAACTCGATCCCGCGCTCGTCCTCAAAGCTCTGGCCGCCGAGCCGTGCGCCACGTAGTGTGCGCTCCGCCACCGTGCCCACCTCCATTGGGTTGCTGACACCCGTTGTGTTGTGTTCGGGTTCTCCGGGTGCAACGAGCCTGAACGAACATCGTGACGTCGCTGTGGCGACGCGGCTCCGAGGCACCCGGAACGTGTACGACCTTCAACGGTAGCGGGGACGGCACAATTCCGCGGATTCCTGGTGTCGCCGGCCACGCTCAGGCGTGACGGATTCCACCCCGAAGGGTGGACGCTCCTTCCGGCGCGACGCCGGTGACGGGTCAGATCACCGCCGGCACGTCGTTGCCGGCGTCCCGGATGCCCCGCGCGGTGTCGACCCGCAGCAGCAGGAGACCGCCGATGACGAAGAAGGCGATCAGTGCGAAGATCGCCGGCCGGTAGGAGTCGGTGAGCTGGTAGACCACGCCGAAGACCAGCGTGCCGAACCACGACGTACCGCGGTCCATGGCGTGGTAGAAGCTGAAGTACTCGGCTTCCTTGCCCTTGGGGATCAGGAGCGAGTAGTAGGAGCGCGCCAGCGCCTGGGTGCCGCCGAGCACGATGCCGATCGCGACGCCCAGCATGAGGAACGGGACCAGGCTCTTCTCCGGCAGGAAGAGGGCGGCCGTCACGATGACCATCCAGATGACCAGCCCGCCGAGGATCGTGTGCTTGGCACCGTAGCGCTTGGCCAGGCGACCGAAGGCGAGCGCGCCGCCGAAGGCGACGAACTGCACGAGCAGGATCGTGGCGATCAGCACCGACTGCCCGAAGCCGAGCTCCTCCGAGCCGTAGGTCGACGAGGAGGCGATGACGGTCTGGATGCCGTCGTTGAAGAAGAGGTAGGCGAGGAGGAAGGTCAGCGCCATCGGGTAGTTCTTCATCTCGCGCAGCGTCACGGCGAGCTGGCCGAAGCTGCGGGCCAGCACGTTGCCCTCGACGGCCTCGACGTCGGCCGGCGGGTGGTCGCTGAGGCGCAGGTAGGGGATGAAGGTGAACGCGGCCCACCACACACAGGCCGACAGCATGCTGATGCGCGTGGCCTCGCCCTCGGTCAGGCCGAAGGGGAGCAACGTGAACAGCGCGAGGTTGACCACCAGCAGCAGCCCGCCGCCGAGGTAGCCCCACGCCCAACCGCGCGAGGACACCCGGTCGCGGTCCTTCTCCTCGGAGATGATCGGCAGGATCGAGTCGTTGACGACCATCGAGGCGGCCAGGCACAGGTTCGCGCCGATGATCGCGATGGCACCGATCTGCCAGTTGCCGTCGCGGCAGAACCACAGCAGGGATCCGAACGCCGCGCCGGTCCACGCGAAGCCGCCCAGCCACTTGCGCTTCCTGGCGGTGCGGTCCATCAGCGCGCCGAGGGGCGGCAGCAGCACGGCGGAGAGGATGGTCGCGAAGGTGACCAGGTAGGACGGCAGGGAGCCCGGCGCGACGGCGATGCCGAGCAGCGAGATGCGGTTGTCGACCGCGGCGTCCTTGGCGACAGAGATGATGTAGGGCGCGAACATCACCGTGCTGACCGTGGTGACGAAGGCGCTGTTGGCCCAGTCGTACCAGTACCAGGCCTTCTGCTCCCTGGCCTGCGCGAGCGGCCTCAGGTTGGCGATCCCGCCGTCGACCTCGGTCATGCGTCACCCTCCACGTCAGCCCCGTCGGGGCCGTTCCACTGTCCGCGGGCGCGGAGCACGTCCCTGAGTATGTCCGTGCGATCGGTCATGATGCCGTCGACACCACGGTCCAGGAGGGCGTTCATCTCATCCGGGTCGTCGATGGTCCACACGTGCACCTGCACGCCGGCCGCGTGCGCGCGTCGTACGAGACCCCGCGAGACCACGAGCAGCCGGCCGCGGCGGTGGGGCACCTGCAGTGCCACCGGGCGCCCGCGGGTGAGCCACCGGGCGAGCCGGGCGCTGGGGGAAAGCACGAACGCGACGACCTCGAGGGGGTGCGCCGACGTGGCCACGCGCCCGCCCGTGCGCGTGCGGAACGCGTTCATCCGGCGCCTCGAGAACGAGCCGACCAGCACCCGGTCCCACGCGTCGCGCTCCTCGACGAACCGCGCGAGGGACTCGACGGCGCCCTCCGACTTCAGGTCGATGTTGAACCGGGCGGCGGGGAACGCGTCGAACAGCTCGGCCAGGGTCGGCACCCGCTCGCTGCCACCGATCAGCGCCTGCTGCACCTCGGCGTACGTCGCCTCCCCGACGCTGCCCGTGCGGTCGGTCACCCGGTCCAGGACCGTGTCGTGGAAGGCCAGCAGCACGCCGTCGCTGGTCACGTGGACGTCGGTCTCGAGGTAGGTGTAGCCCAGGTCGACCGCGTGGGTGAACGCCGTCAGCGTGTTCTCGAGGCCCTCGATGTCCGGGTGGTAGGCGCCGCCCCGGTGCGCGAAGGCCAACGGGCGCCGGGCGTCGAGGTAGGCCGGTCGGGTCGGGCGCGGTGGTTCCACGCGAGAAGTATGGGGCTCAGCGGTACCGTCGGGGGATGGAGAGCATGACGTGTCCCCGGTGCGGTGTCGAGATGGACCAGCGGACCCACGGCGAGGCGACGGTGAGCTCGTGCCCGGAGGGGCACGGGGTGTTCCTCGCCCGCGCCGACCTGGGCATGCTGGTCGAGGCGGAGAACGACTGGCACCGCAACGCCGGCCAGCACACCGCACCGATGCCGCGCATCACCGCCGACATGACCGCCCCGCCCTCGATGGGCAAGCAGTCGCGCGCCTGGGTGGAGACGCTGTTCGGTTGAGCCGGCTCAGATGTCGCGGAAGGTCTCGATGTTGGCGCCGAGCTCGTTGAGGCGCTCGGCGAGGTCCTCGTAGCCGCGGTGGATGACGTACGTCGAGCGCAGCACGCTGCGTCCCTTCGAGGCGAGCATCGCGATCAGCAGCACGACGGCCGGTCGCAGGGCGGGCGGACACACGATCTCCGCGCCCGAGAAGTGCGTGGGGCCCTCGACGAGCACCCGGTGGGGGTCGAGGAGCTTGACCTGGGCGCCGAGCTTGTTGAGCTCGGTGAGGTAGATGGCGCGGTTCTCGTAGACCCAGTCGTGCAGCAGGGTCTGCCCCTCGGCCACCGCGGCGATGACCGCGAAGAACGGCAGGTTGTCGATGTTGAGGCCCGGGAACGGCATCGGGTGGATCTTGTCGAGCGGCGCCCGGAGCTCCGAGGGCCGCGTGGTGATGTCGACCAGCCGGGTCTCCCCGTTGAGCGCGGCGTACTCCGGCGAGCGGTCGTAGCGGAAGCCCATCTCCTCGAGGGTGGCGAGCTCGATCTCGAGGAACTCGATCGGCACGCGGCGGATGGTGATGGACGACTTGGTGACGATCGCGGCAGCGAGGAGCGACATCGCCTCGATCGGGTCCTCGGCGGGCGCGTAGTCCACGTCGACGTCGATCGACGAGCGGCCGGTGACCTTCAGCGTCGTCGTGCCGACGCCCTCGACGACGACACCGAGCTTCTGCAGGTAGAAGCAGAGGTCCTGCACCATGTAGTTGGACGAGGCGTTGCGGATCACGGTGGTGCCCGGGTGCAGGGCGGCGGCCATGAGCGCGTTCTCGGTGACGGTGTCGCCGCGCTCGGTCAGCACGATGGGGCGCTCGGGCTCGAGCGCCCGGTTGACCCGCGCGTGGTAGGCGCCGTCGGTGGCCTTCACCTCGAGCCCGAAGGGGCGCAGCGCCGCCATGTGCGGCTCGACCGTGCGGGTCCCGAGGTTGCAGCCACCGGCGTAGGGGAGCTCGAACTCCTCGGTGCGGTGCAGCAGCGGGCCGAGGAACATGATCACCGAGCGGGTGCGGCGGGCGGCACCCTCGTCGATCTGCGACAGGTCCAGGTGGGCGGGCGGGACGATCTCGAGGTCGTTGTCCTCGTTGAGCCAGCGGGTGGCCACGCCGAGGGAGTTGAGCACCTCGAGCAGCCGGTTGACCTCCTCGATGCGCGCGACCTTGCGCAGCGTCGTACGACCCTTGTTGAGCAGGGACGCGCACAGCAGCGCGACACCGGCGTTCTTGGAGGTCTTGACGTCGATGGAGCCGGACAGGGTCGTCGGCCCGTCGACGCGCAGGTGCGTGGGACCGGCGCCGAGGGCCACGATCTCGGAGTCGAGGGCAGCGCCGATGCGCGCCAGCATCTCGAGGGAGAGGTTCTGGTGACCCTTCTCGATGCGGTTGATGGCACTCTGGCTCGTGCCGAGCAGCTCCGCGAGCTGGTGCTGGGTGAGCCCGCGGTGCTTGCGCGCGTCGCGGATGAGGTTGCCGATGCGACCCTTGTAGTCAGCCATGCCCGTCACGGTATCTCAGATATGAGATAAAGCGTCATCGACGCACCGGGGCGGACCGGGTCGCTCGCCCCGGGGGAGGGTCGCCCGCCGACCACCGTGGCAGGATCGCCGCATGCGTGCAACGACCATCCATGCGCCCGGCGACATCCGCTTCGAGGACGTGCCCGACCCGCGGATCGAGGAGCCCACCGACGCGATCGTCAAGGTGGTCGCGGGGTGCATCTGCGGCTCGGACCTGTGGCCCTACCGCGGCGAGAACGACGTCACGGCCGGCGCGACCATCGGTCACGAGTGCGTCGGCGTGGTGGAGGAGGTCGGCGCGGACGTCTCCACCACCAAGGTCGGGGACTTCGTCATCGTGCCGTTCTGCCACTGCGACAACACCTGCGCGCACTGCCGCGCCGGTGTGCAGTCGGCGTGCACGAACCTCGGGTTCACCCAGAGCGGCCAGGGGGAGTACGCCCGGGTGACGCAGGCCGACGGCAGCCTCGTCTCCACCGACGGGATGCCCGACGACGACCTCGTCCCGTCGTTGCTGGCGCTCACCGACGTGATGGCGACCGGGTGGCACGCCGCGGTCGCCGCCGGCGTACGGCCCGGCCACACCGTCGTCGTGGTCGGCGACGGTGCGGTGGGCCTGAGCGGCGTCCTGGCGGCAGCCCAGATGGGCGCCGAGCGGGTGGTCGCGATGTCGCGTCACGAGCCCCGCCAGGATATCGCCCGGGCGTTCGGCGCGACCCACGTGGTCGCCGAGCGCGGCGAGGAGGGGGAGGCGCGCATCGCCGACCTCACCGACGGGGTGGGGGCCGACGCGGTCCTCGAGTGCGTCGGCACCGACGGGGCGATGAAGACGGCGTTCACCGTCGCGCGGCCGGGCTCGACCGTCGGTTTCGTCGGCGTCCCGCACGGTGTCGAGCTGCCGGTGCGCCGGATGTTCCAGAAGAACGTCGGGCTCGCCGGCGGCATGGCCCCCGTGCGCCGCTACCTGCCCGACCTGCTCGACCGGGTGCTGTCGGGCTCGATCGACCCGGGGAGGGTCTTCGACCTGACGCTGCCGATGGCGGAGTCCGCCGACGGCTACCGGGCGATGGACGAGCGCCGCGCGATCAAGGTCCTGCTCCGCCCATGACGGCGTCCACGCACGACCGGGAGGACCGGCTGCTCCTGGGTCCGTTGCTCCGCTACGTCGACGAGACCTCGGCGGCGGTCTGGGTCGAGACCGACCGACCCGCCACCGTCACCGTGACGCGCGGGGAGGCGACCGCGAGCGCACCGACGTTCGTCGTCCACGACCACCACTACGCCCTCGTCGAGCTCGACGGCCTCGGTCCCGGCACCACGGAGGCCTACACGGTCACCGTCGACGGCGAGCGGGCGTGGCCGCCTGCCGGGTCGCCGTACCCCGACCCGGTCATCGCCACCCTGGAGGCGGGGCGTCCCCTCGACCTGGCGTTCGGGTCCTGCCGCACGTCGGTCTCCCACGACGAGAAGGGCAACCGGACCCACGGCGTCGACGCGCTGCGCGCCTGGGCGCTGCGCCTGGCCGGGGAGGTCGAGGCCGCCGATCCCGCCGACGAGGACCTCGACCCCGACCGGCTGCCCGACCTGATGCTCTTCCTGGGCGACCAGGTCTACGCCGACGAGACCACCGATGCCATGCGGGAGTTCATCCGGTCCCGACGCGACATCGACCAGCCGCCGTGGACCGAGCTCAAGGACTACGACGAGTACGCCCACCTCTACAAGCTCGCGTGGTCCGACCCGGCCAACCGCTGGCTGCTCTCGACCGTGCCCAGCGCGATGATCTTCGACGACCACGACATCCGCGACGACTGGAACACCTCGATGGACTGGCGGCGCGAGATGGAGGCCACCTCGTGGTGGCACGGTCGCATCGTCGCCGGCCTGGCGTCGTACTGGGTCTACCAGCACCTGGGCAACCTGTCGCCCGCCGAGCGGCAGCGCGACGAGGTGTACGCACAGGTGCTGGCGCACCGGGGCGACGCCGAGCAGGACCTCGGTCCGTTCCTCGACGCGTTCGCGGACCGGGTCGACCAGCAGCCGCAGACCTACCGCTGGAGCTACACCCGCGACTTCGACACCCAGGCGCGCCTCGTGGTCGTCGACTCCCGCGCGGCCCGCAAGCTCGACCCGGACGACCGCGCGATGCTCGACGACGACGAGGCGGCCTGGCTCGACGAGCAGCTGCGCGGCGACGTGGACCACCTCCTGGTCGGCACGTCGCTGCCGTTCTTCCTCGCCCGCGGCCTGCACCACCTCGAGGCGTTCAGCGAGGCGCTCGCGCAGGGGGCGTGGGGCGAGCGAGGCGGTCGCGCGGGGGAGAAGCTGCGCCAGCTGGTGGACCTCGAGCACTGGGGTGCGTTCCAGAGCAGCTTCCAGGAGGTGGCCCGCCAGGTGATGGAGGTCGCCTCGGGCAAGCGCGGCCGGGCGCCGTCCACCGTCACCTTCCTCTCCGGGGACGTGCACCACAGCTACGTCAGCGAGGCGCGCCCGAACCGCGGCGGTCCGGCCCTGCGCTCGACGGTGCTCCAGGCCGTCTGCTCGCCCATCCGCAACCCGCTCTCGCGCAACATGCGGTTCGCGACCGCTGTGCTGTCCTACGGCGTCGCCGGGCCCGTGGGCCGCCTCGCCGCGAGGTCGGCGCACGTGCCCGACGCGCCCCTCACCTGGACCTACGCCGAGGGGCCGTGGTTCGACAACAACCTCGCCTTCCTGCGGCTGTCCGGTCCGAGCCTGCGCATGTGGTGGGTCACCGGCGAGGTGGTCGACGACCACGACCGTCCACGGCTGGCGAAGGTGGAGTCCTACGCCCTCGACGAGGACGGCAACCCGCCGCCGCGCGAGGGCTTCGTGTCCAAGGTGGGCCGACGGGTCAGGCGCCGGGCCAAGGCCGGCTCGGTGCGCGAGCGCTGACCCTGCTGGAGGAGCTCGATCAGGCGTTGCTGAGCACGCGGTCGCGCCCGTAGGTGCAGCTGCAGCTGTCGGAGCACGGCAGGTAGCTGTGCGGACCGTGGCCGCAACCGGCGCACGGGATGTCGTGCGAGAGGTGCATCGTGCTTGTCTCCACTGTGTCCCACATGATCCTGCTCCCCACGTGCAGTGTGCTGCTGATCGGACATGACGCCCGTTTCCCCTGAGACGTCGAGGTTCGCACCGCATGACGCCCCGATGGGGGAATTCCGGGCCGACATGCCCGATCTTTGGCAGGAATGACCCGTTCGGGCCATGCCGGCGTGGCTCCGACACGCCACGCTCCGGTCCTAGGATCTCGGCCATGGGCGTCCCTCCGAGCCTCGAGCTGACGCCGCGACAGGCCCGGCGCGTCGCCGTACGCGCCCAGCTGCTCTCCCTGCCACGGCCGCGCGACGTCCTCGACGTGGTCCGGCACCTCGGCTTCCTCCAGGTCGACCTCACGCGCGTGGTCGCGCAGCATCCCGACCTTGCGCTCTGGACCCGCCTCGGGAGCGGGTACGACCCGGAGGACCTCGAGACGCTGGTCGGCAACGGCGCGCTCGTGGAGCTGCAGGCGATGCTGCTGCCCGGCGAGGACGTGGCACTGCACCGCGCCGACATGGACGCCTGGCCCGGCGAGCCGCCGCTGAAGGAGTGGCGGCAGGACCTCGCCGACTGGGTCGTCGCGAACGACGGGTGCCGCCGCGACATCCTGGCGCTGCTGCGCGCGGAGGGTCCGACCGCGGCGCGCGACCTGCCGGACACCTGCGAGGTGCCGTGGCGCTCGTCGGGGTGGACCAACGACAAGAACGTGATGAAGCTACTCGAGTGCATGGAGGCGCGCGGGGAGGTCGCGGTGGCCTCCCGCGAGGGACGGGAGCGGCGCTGGGACCTCGCCGCACGCGTCCACCCCGGCGACGCGCCGGTGCCCGTGGAGGAGGCCCACCGGACCCTCGCCGCCCGGCGGTTGCAGGCGCTCGGCATCGCGCGACCCCGCGCCCTGGAGGCCTGGGACGAGAGGTACGACGTCCGCGGCACCGGCGCGGCCGCGCGGGTCGACGGCGTACGTGGGGTGTGGCGCGTGGACCCCGCCCGGCTGGACGACCTCGACGACTTCGAGGGCCGCGCGGCGATCCTCTCGCCGCTCGACCGGCTGGTCTTCGACCGCAAGCGGATGGAGGACCTGTTCGCCTTCGACTACCAGCTGGAGATGTACAAGCCTGCTGCGAAGCGCCGGTGGGGCTACTGGGCGATGCCGGTGCTCGACGGCGACGAGCTCGTCGGCAAGGTCGACGCGACGGCCGACCGGGAGGCGGGCGTGCTGATCGTCGACGCCGTGCACGAGGACGGCGACTGGACCGCGGCACGCCGGCGGCGCGTGCACGACGAGCTCGACGCGCTGGGGGAGTGGCTCGGCCTCGAGGTCGCGCGCGCCTGACGTGCCGGGCCTGCGGCCCGCATGCCGATCGGGCCGGCGGGTACCCGACAGCAACAACACCCACGAGACGGAGAACGACCATGACCCAGGACGGATCCGAGCAGCTGGGCAGGCTCGACGACGAGCAGGAGGCGGCGGAGGAGTCGTCCACCACGACGGGCGCCGCCGCGGACGGCGACTACGACCCGTCGGAGGGATCGCCCGGCGGCGGCCACCCGACCGGGGAGGACTACCCGGACGAGGCGGTGCGCTACGACCACCCGGACGTGCGACCCCGCTCGGAGTCGTAGCCCCAGGCTTTGTCGGTGACCGACGTCCCGGCTCAGTCCGACGGCGCCGCGGAGGTGTCGACGCAGACGACGCCGCGGTTGCCGTCCTGGTCGGCGATCACGGTCAGCCCGCTCTCGCTTCGGTCGACGACCGTCCCGCCTGCCGCGACGGCAGCAGCGACCCGCTGCTCGAGCGCCTCGGGCGCGACGTAGACCTCGACGTGGAACCGCTGCCGCGGGGCATTGTCGGCCAGGTCGTCGGCCAGGTCGTCGAACCACAGGTTGGGGACGCGGGCGGTCGCGTCGCGCACCTCGTCGCTCGGTGATCCCCGGCCCTGAGACGCGGCGTCGCCCGTCAGCAGCGCGGACCAGACGGGAGCGACGGCAGCTGACTCCGACGTGTCGAGGCCGAGCTCGACCTCGCTGACCGACACCGGGTCCGCCGTCAGGCCGTGGTCGGCGGCGATCTCGGTGACGGTGCGCGCGAGGTCGACGTCCTGCCGGGTCACCCACTCGACGACGTGCTCGGTGCCCTCGTCGTCGCGGTAGATCGCGTCGGCGGTGACCAGCTCGAGGTCGACGTACCCCACACCGATCGTCACGCGCGGGTGATGCCCGACCGCGTCACCGGCTTCACCCACCGCGTCGACGAAGCGCACACCTGCGGCGAAGCCGTCCGTCAGGTAGCGCGCGTGCAGGCCCTGGGCCAGCTTGCGCCACTCGGTCAATCGGGCCTCGGCGATCTCGGCGCCGCGCAGCATGTCCATGCCCGGCGACCCTAGTCCTGGTCACGCGCCAACCCGCTCCCACAGCCGTGGCCTGCCCCGCCGCTCGCGTACCTTCGACGAGCCTCCGCGAGGCGACGTCATGGCGCGTGGTCGCCCGAGCACCCGTCGGCCATGACGCGGTCGAGGTACGTCATGGCCGGAGGTCGTCCCGATGACCACCCGCGATGACGTCGCGGTTCAGGGGCGGCTCGGAGCGACGACGGGGGTCACGCGTCCAGCGAGAGCCCCAATGCCGCCGCGAGCCCGCGCGGGTCGGCGACGCTGAGCGTGGCACCGGGGTGGCTGATGGTCGCGGTGGGGTCGATCGCGGGTACGGGCGTGTGGAAGGTGAGGCAGAGGGCACGGTCGCCGTTGGTGGTGAACGAGACGCCGCGGTCGCTGAGCGACAGGTGCGGCGGACCCGCGGTGCGGTGCCACGCGAAGCCGCCGGTGACCTCGGCCGAGGCGATGTTCGCCCGCGGTGTCACCATCCGCCACGGGCCGTAGCGGACGAAGAGCCAAGCGGGACCGACCTCCACCGTCGTCGTGGCGGGGGTGATGCCGAAGGCGCGGGCGGGGGCGAGGTAGGTGGGCGCGAAGGCGAAGTCGAACGACTCCACGGCCTCCGGGGTGCCCTCGCCGCCGGGGTCGCCCACGAGTCCCCGCAGGGCCGCACCGGCCGGCAGACGGTAGGGCTGCAGCAGCGCCGACGCCGGGGCCGGCACGCGGAGCATCGCCCGGCTCCCGCCGCCGGGGGCGGGGAGGACGTGGTGGTCCATCGCCACCGCGGCCGGGCCGCGCCCGGCGCGCCAGGACCACGACCGCAGGTCGGGGTCGACCTCGGTGACCTCGAAGTCGACGGCCACGCCGGCCGGGCCGTGCGCCCGGCCTGTCGTGCCGACGGCGAGCACGTCGTCCGACGCCTCGACGTCACGGATCATCGGTGCCCACGACGACCACGTCGCCGGGGTGGTGAATCGCCGCCAGGCCTCGTCGGCGCTGGCGGGACCGTGGGCGTCGACCAGCACGGCGACCTCCCCTCAGAGCCGGACGGTGTCGTTGTCGCCGAGGTCGGGCGTGTCGTCGCTGACGAGGCCCTTCGCCACCTGCAACGCGACGGCGACCTTCCCGGGGGACGCCCAGTACTCCGCGGTGGCGCCGTCGACGCGCAGCAGCACGTTGTCCGGGTCGTCGGGACCGCCGGACATGAACGCGCCGGCCGAGGCGTCCCACAGCTCGCGCAGCTTGGCACGGTCGTCGCTGACGTGGGCCGTGCCGGTCAGGGAGACCCAGCCGGCCTTGCTGGAGTACGACACGTTGACCCGGGGGTCGGCCTCGATCGCCCGCACCTTGTCGCTGCTGCGCTCGGTGAGGAACCACGTGGTCCCCGGGTCATCGAAGTCCTGGGTGCCCATCGGGGTGGAGACCAGCTGCCCGTCGAGGGACACGTAGGTCAGCACGGCGATGTCGGTCTCCTGCATGATCTCGGCAACGGTCGCGGTCCGGTCGTCGTGGGTGCTCATGCCTCGACCCTGACACGGTGGACAAGGCCTGCACCCCATCCGAGGGGCGGGGTGGCCGGACCCCTGTCACGCCCACTGTCACACCCACTGTCACGCCCACTGTCACACCGGGGGCGCGCGACGCGTCGTACTGGCAGGATTGAACCGCCACGGGAGGGGCGCAGGTACGGCTCGGCCTGCCTGCCAGACGACAGGGGAACGCCAGCATGACCACCACACACCCGGCCGACGACCACGCGCTCATCCGGGTCGAGGGAGCCCGGGAGAACAACCTCAAGAACGTCAGCGTGGAGCTGCCCAAACGCCGCCTGACCGTCTTCACCGGCGTGTCCGGGTCCGGGAAGAGCTCGCTGGTCTTCGCCACCATCGCGGCGGAGTCGCAGCGGATGATCAACGAGACCTACAGCGCCTTCGTGCAGGGCTTCATGCCCACCCTGGCCCGGCCCGACGTCGACCACCTCGAGGGCCTCACCACGGCGATCATCGTCGACCAGGAGCGGATGGGCGCCAACCCGCGCTCGACGGTCGGCACCGCCACCGACGCCAACGCGATGCTGCGGATCCTCTACAGCCGGCTCGGCGACCCCTACGTCGGCCCGCCGACGGCGTACTCCTTCAACGTCCCCACCCGCAAGGCCAGCGGGATGATGACCACCGAGAAGGGCGGGCGCACGGAGCGCCGGATCGCCAAGCAGGAGGTCTACCTCGGCGGCATGTGCCCGCGCTGCGAGGGCATGGGCAAGGTCAACGACATCGACCTGACCGCCCTGTACGACGACGAGAAGTCGCTGTCCGAGGGCGCGCTGACGGTTCCCGGCTACTCGATGGACGGGTGGTACGG
>DASTPB010000074.1:0-5950 GCA_035762385.1 Nocardioides sp.
GGTCGCCCTCCACGCGGTGGCCAACGCCCAGGCGGCCGGTGGCATCGTCGCCTTCATCGACGCCGAGCACGCGCTCGACCCCGACTACGCCAAGGCCCTCGGCGTCGACACCGACGCGCTGCTGGTCTCGCAGCCCGACTCGGGTGAGCAGGCGCTCGAGATCGCCGACATGCTGATCCGCTCCGGCGCCCTGTCGCTGATCGTCATCGACTCGGTGGCCGCGCTCGTGCCCCGCGCCGAGATCGAGGGCGAGATGGGTGACAGCCACGTCGGTCTCCAGGCCCGACTCATGAGCCAGGCGCTGCGCAAGATGACCGGTGCCCTCAACAACTCCGGCACGACCGCGATCTTCATCAACCAGCTGCGCGAGAAGATCGGCGTGATGTTCGGCTCGCCGGAGACCACGACCGGTGGCCGGGCGCTGAAGTTCTACTCATCGGTGCGCCTCGACGTGCGTCGCATCGAGACGCTCAAGGACGGCACCGACATGGTCGGCAACCGCACCCGCGTCAAGGTCGTCAAGAACAAGGTCGCCCCGCCCTTCAAGCAGGCCGAGTTCGACATCATGTACGGCAAGGGCATCAGCCGCGAGGGCGGTCTCATCGACGTGGGCGTCGAGGCCGGCCTGATCCGCAAGGCCGGCGCCTGGTACACCTACGAGGGCGACCAGCTCGGCCAGGGCAAGGAGAACTCGCGCAACTTCCTGCGCGACAACCCCGACCTCGCCAACGAGATCGAGAAGCTCATCCTCGAGAAGCTGGGCGTGACGCCCGTGGTCGACAAGCCCGGTGACGACCTGAGCGACGAGCCCATCGGGGTCGACGACTTCTGATCGAGCAGTCGACAAACGCATGACGGACGAGACCCGTCCCGCACCCGACTGGATCGGTGACGTCGGGCTCGGAGTCGAGGCGTGGGTGGGGGAGACCCCATCCACGCCGGTCGAGCGCCGTCCCGTCCGTCCTGGCAGCGGGAGCGACGGCGGAAGTGACAGCGGTGGGAGTCACGGCGACGGGGGTCGCGGGGCGCGCGCAGGTCGCACGAAGGGCACGGCGGGCAAGCGCGGCCGGCGCACCCGCACCTGGGAGGAGCGCGAGGCAGCGCGGATCGCCCGGGAGGAGGCTGCGGCGGCGGAGCTCGAGGCCGACCCCGAGGCGGTGGCCCGCAAGATCCTGCTCGACACCCTGACCGGGCAGGCGCGCTCGCGGCAGGAGCTGGCCGACAAGCTGGCCAAGCGGGGCGTGCCCGACGAGCTGGCCGCCGGGCTGCTCGAGCGCTTCACCGAGGTGGGCCTGATCGACGACGCGGCCTACGCCCGGCAGTGGGTCGAGAGCCGGCACCGCAGCCGCGGTCTCGCGCCGCGCGCGCTGGCCCAGGAGCTGCGCCGCAAGGGCATCGACGACGAGGACTCCAAGGCCGCTCTCGATCAGATCGACGAGGCCGACCAGCGTGCAGCCGCGCGGGCGCTTGTCGACAAGAAGCTGCGGTCCATGCGCGGCCTCGACCACCAGGTGGCCACCCGCCGCCTGGCCGGCCTCCTGGCCCGCAAGGGCTACGCCGCCGGCCTGGCGTTCTCGGTGGTCCGCGAGGCGCTCGGCGAGGTGGACGACGACGAGGGGCACCCGGACTTCTGAAGGCCGGCTCCTTCCGGCGGGCGTCGCGCTCTGGTGGGATGGGTCCGTGAGCAGCGAGCGCGAGGTCCTCACCTACGACCTGTTCGGCACGGCCACCCGCGAGCTCGCCCAGGAGGTGGCCGACTCCGGGTTCCGCCCCGACATCATCCTGGCGATCGCGCGAGGCGGGCTCGCCCTCGGCATGGGGCTGGGCTACGCGCTCGCGGTCAAGAACATCTCCGTGGTCAACGTGGAGTTCTACACCGGCGTCGACGAGCGCCTCGACGTCCCGATCATGCTGCCGCCGACGCCGGCGGCGATCGACCTGTCGGGCCTCACGGTGCTGGTCGCCGACGACGTCGCCGACACCGGCCGCACCCTCGAGCTCGTCCACGCGTTCTGCGAGGGCCACGTCGCCGAGGCCCGCACGGTGGTGATCTACGAGAAGCCCCAGTCGGTCATCCGGCCCGACTACTCCTGGCGGACCACCGAGCGCTGGATCGACTTCCCGTGGTCGGTGCTGCCGCCCGTCGTCGACCCGGACGCCCTCGCGCACTGACCCGCGCGCCACCCGACGTCGTACGCCACCGGCCATGCGACGTGCGGAATGATGCCCTCATGAGCTCAGCCATCGGCGACGCGCTTCGCCTGCCCCCGGGCCCCGTCGACCTGACGACGATCGACACCGACGCGGCACCCGGCTTCGACGGCGGCAAGTCCGAGGGCAAGGCAGCCCTCGCCGAGATGGGCACCGAGCTCGCCGACCTGCAGGAGCGCTTGTGGGCCGAGCGCACGGTCGGCTCCGAGCGCCGCATCCTGCTGGTGCTGCAGGGCATGGACACCAGCGGCAAGGGCGGCGTGCTGCGTCACACCATCGGCCTCGTCGACCCCCAGGGCGTCCGCATCACCAGCTTCAAGGCGCCCACCGACGAGGAGAAGAAGCACGACTTCCTCTGGCGCATCGAGAAGCGCCTGCCGGACGCCGGCTACATCGGTGTCTTCGACCGCTCGCACTACGAGGACGTCCTCATCGCCCGGGTCCGCGGCTTCGCCGACGCCGGCGAGATCGAGCGCCGCTATGCGGCGATCAACGAGTTCGAGGCGCGACTCGTCGACGACGGCGTCTCGATCATCAAGTGCATGCTCCACATCAGTGCCGACGAGCAGAAGGCGCGGCTCGCCGAGCGTCTCGCCAACCCCGAGAAGCACTGGAAGTACAACCCCGGTGACCTCGACGAGCGGGCCCACTGGCCGGCCTACCGCGAGGCCTACGAGGTCGCGATCGAGCGCACCAGCACCCAGGTCGCGCCCTGGTACGTGGTTCCCTCGGACAAGAAGTGGTACCGCAACCTCGCGATCGGCGACCTGCTCCTCGACACGCTCCGCAGCCTCGACCTGCAGTGGCCGGCCGCCGACTTCGACGTGGCCGCCGAGATGGAGCGGCTGGCGGCGGAGAAGCCGGTCCGGTGATCGCCACGGGCCTTCCGAGCGTCGCCGTCACGAGGTACGTCACCCCTCTCCGCGAGGGCGGCAGCCTGCCGGGGGTCGTCGAGGGCGACGACCTCGGCACCTACGTCTGCAAGTTCCGCGGCGCGGGCCAGGGCGCCAAGGTGCTCGTCGCCGAGGTGATCGTGAGCGCTCTCGCCACCCGGCTGGGCCTGCGCACCCCGCGGCTCGTCGTCCTCGACCTCGACCCGGAGCTCGCCCGCTACGAGGCCGACGAGGAGGTGCAGGACCTGCTCAACGCGAGCGTGGGTCCCAACCTCGGCATCGACTTCCTCCCCGGCTCGTTCGGGGTGGACGGGCAGGTGAGCGCAGCCGACGACGAGGGCGCCCGCGTGCTGTGGCTCGACGCCTTCACGGCCAACGTCGACCGCTCGTGGCGCAACCCCAACCTGCTGCTGTGGCACGGCGACCTGTGGGTCATCGACCACGGTGCCTCGCTCTACTTCCACCACGGCTGGCGATCCGGCGTCACCGCCCCCGCGCGGTTCGCCGCTCAACCGTGGGACGTCACCGGACACGTCTTCGAGGAGTGCGCGGGCCGCGCGCGCGAGCTCGACGACGAGATCGCAGCACCGCTCGGGCGCGACGTCTTCGTCGACGTGCTGGCCGAGGTCCCCGACGTCTGGCTGGAGCCGGTGCCCGGCGCGGAGACGCCGGACGCGCTGCGAGCGGCGTACGTCGACTTCCTCGTCGCCCGCCTCGGCACGCGCCAGTGGCTCCCGGGGGCGACGCGATGACCGCCACGCTGTCGGCCTACCAGTACGTGGTGCTGCGGTGCGTGCCGCGTCCCGAGCGCGAGGAGTTCGTCAACGTCGGTGTCGTGCTGCACTGCCAGGCTGCCGACTTCCTCGACGTGACGTGGTCCGTCGACGCCGACCGGCTGCGCGCGCTGCACCCCGCCGTCGACGTCGACCAGGTGTGCGACGCCCTCACCTTCACCGACTGGGTGTGCCGCGGCGACGAGCGCGGCGGCGAGGCGGCGCGGCAGTCGCTCGGCCAGCGCTTCGGCTTCCTCAAGGCGCCGCGCAGCACCGTCCTCCAGCCCGGCCCCGTCCACGGCGGGCTGACCCGGGACCCGGCGCGCCAGCTCGAGCACCTGCGCGAGCGGCTCGTGGGCTGACGCAGTGACGTACGTCGGTGCCGTGCGCGCCGCGCTGGACGGCGTCGGTGACCCCGAGCGTGCCGCGCAGCAGCAGGCCTACATGAAGTCCGAGCTGCCCTACGTCGGCCTCGGCTCGCCGGCGCTCAGCGCAATGCTGCGGCCGCTGCTGGCCGAGCACCGCTTCGTCGACCGGGCGCAGTGGGAGGCGGCCGTGCTCGAGCTGTGGGAGGACGCCGGGCACCGCGAGGAGTGGTACGCCGCCATCGCGCTGCTGCGGCACCGGTCGTACCGGACGTGGCTCGACCCGGCGCTGCTCCCGCTGCTGGAGCGACTCGTCCGCACCGGCGCGTGGTGGGACGTCGTCGACGAGATCGCCGCGCATCCGGTCGGCCAGGTCCTCCTCGACCACCGTGTCGACGCGACGCCGGTCATCGAGCGGTGGTCGGTGGACGCCACCAGCCTCTGGGTCCGGCGTACGGCGATGCTTGCCCAGCTGCGTCACCGTGAGCACACCGACACCGACCTGCTGGGTCGTGTGCTGGTCGCCAACCTCGACGACACGGCCTTCGGCCGCGAGTTCTTCGTCCGCAAGGCGCTCGGCTGGGCGTTGCGCCAGCACGCACGCACCGACCCGGACTGGGTCCGGTCCTTCGTCACGACGTACGACGACCGGCTCAGCGGGCTCTCCCGTCGCGAGGCGCTCAAGCACCTCGCGTGAGGTCATGGCCGCCGGTCGCCCGGGCGACCTGCCGCCATGACGTCAGCGAGGTGGCTCGTCTCAGACCGGGACGAGCTCGACGGCTCCCACGGCGTAGCGGGCGAGGATCGCGCGGGCGACCGCGGGGTGCGCCCCGAGCGGGTCGGAGACCGCCACCGCACCCGCCTCGACGGCCAGCTCGGTGGCGCGGTCGGGCAGCCGGCCGGGCGCGAGGAAGAACGACGCGACCGCGATGTGGCGCTTGCCTTCTGCGCGGAAGGCGCGCACCGCCTCGCCGGCGGCCGGGGGAGCGGCCGAGGCGAAGGCAGCGGTGACCGGCAGCCGGTGCCGCGCGCCCCACGTGCGGGCGATGCGGGCGACGGCCTGGTTGGCGAGCGGGTCGGAGGAGCCGGCGGCGGCGAGCACCAGCGCGTCGAGCTCGCGCACGCGGGCGGCCTTGAGGGCCTCGCGCAGGCGGACGTCGAGCACCTCGAGGAAGGCGGCCTCCATGCCGAGGATCCGGCTGGCCTGGATGCGGAGACCCTCGTGGCGGGCCATGGCCGCGGCGATGGCCTCCGGCACGTCCACCTTCGCGTGGTAGGCCTCCGTGAGCAGGAGCGGGACGACCACGATCTCGTCGTGGCCCGCCTTGACCAAGCGGTCGACGACCGTGTCGAAGCTCGGCTTGGAGAGGTCGAGGAAGGCGGTCTCGACCTTGAGGTCGGGGCGCATCGCCTTGACCTCGGCGACGAGCGCCTTGATCGTCGCGGCCGAACGCGGGTCCCGGCTTCCGTGGGCCAGGGCAACCAGAGCAGGAGCAGCCATCAGGGGTGCCTCCGATCGTGTGTGGTGCGGTGGTGCTGCAGGTGAGGGTGCTGCGGGGCGACGGCGCTGTCGCTCCGGAGAAGAAGGTCGTGGGGTGCGCGCAGTTGGGGTGGCCTCATGCGTGGATCCCGCACTCGGTCTTCGAGGTGCCGGCCCAGCGACCGCTGCGCGGGTCGTCGCCGGGGGCGACGCGGCGGGTGCAGGGCC
>DASTPB010000075.1:0-18658 GCA_035762385.1 Nocardioides sp.
ACGTGCAGCCGGCGGTAGCGCTCGGCGTCGGCGTGCGGCTCGTCGCGCGTGTTGATGATCGGCCGACTCCGCGTGGTGGCGCTGCTGACGCCCTCCCAGATGTGCTCGGCACGCTGGGAGACCGAGTAGCTCGCGCCCCGCGGCGTCTGCGTGATCTTGCCCGCACCGACGACGATCTGGCGGGTCACCAGGAACGGGATGAGGATGTCGGCGAGCCGGCTGAACTCCCCCGCACGGCCGACCAGGTAGTTCTCGTGGCAGCCGTAGGAGTTGCCGGCGGAGTCGGTGTTGTTCTTGAACAGGTAGATGTCGCCGGCGATGCCCTCCTCGTGCAGGCGCGCCTCGGCGTCGAGGAGCAGGCCCTCGAGGATCCGCTCCCCCGCCTTGTCGTGCGTGACGAGGTCGACGATGTCGTCGCACTCGGGCGTGGCGTACTCCGGGTGGCTGCCGACGTCGAGGTAGAGGCGGGCGCCGTTGCGCAGGAACACGTTGGACGAGCGGCCCCAGCTGACGACCTTGCGGAAGAGGTAGCGGGCGACCTCGTCGGGGCTCAGCCGGCGCTGCCCCTTGAACGTGCACGTGACGCCGTACTCGTTCTCGATGCCGAAGATCCGCCGGTCCATGACCCCACCCTAGGACCGACGACCACGCCGTGGCCCGCGCCGCGCCCCGAATCCTGCTCGTCGGACGGTCGGCTGGAGACGCGGGTGCGCGTACGCCACCTCGCGGGGCGGTTGACGGACGGAGGTCGCCCGGGTGAGCGTTCCCGCATGGGACCCCGCCACCTCGTCGCCACGGTGCTGGTCGAGCCGAGCGTCGTCGCCGACCTCGAGCTCCGGGTGATGACCGACGACCTGTGGCTCTGGCCCGTGCGCACGGCTCCCGTGGTCGTCGACGGGCCGCGGATGGAGTTCCAGCTCCGCAGGCGCATGGTCGAGCAGCGGCGCGGCGCCTGGGACGACGCAGCCGGCTGGACGCCGACCTGGATCGGCTTCGGCGACGCGTGGCACGAGTTCGGGCCGGACGGCAACGTCCGGCCGTCGGGCCCGCTGCCGTGGGCCGCCCACCAGCGGTTGTGGACCGCGCTCGAGGAGTTCGGGCCGTCGGTGCGCTACCGGCGGCGCCTCAGCGGGATCCCGACCGAGCCGACGGGGCAGTGGACGGGGACCTTCCTCGTCTGACCGGTTCTTTGGCTCAGACCTGTCCGGGCTCCGTGGGCGGCGGGGGGCTCCCCGGAGCCGGGGGCTGACCCGGCCCCGGAGCGGGGGGCGGCGGTGCGACGGGGGGTGCCACGGGCGGGGCCACCGGCGGCTCACCGGTCACCGGGTCCTCCAGGGGCGGCGTCGCGCCCGACACCTGGTCGGTCGGGTCGGTCGGGTCGTCCTGCCCGGACTGGCGCGGCCCGGAGCCGGCCAGGGCGTCCTCCGGGGCTGCCTCGTCGGCCTCCTCCACGCCTCGACCACCGAGGGCCTCCTCGAGCCGCGCTGCTCGCAGCCGGAGGAACTTGCGGGGCTGGGTGCGGGTGCGGTCGAGGACGGCGACCTCGAGGTCACCCGCCGGGATCACCCGGTCCTCGGACTCGCTGTGGCCGAGGGCGGCCACGGCGACGCGGAGCGTCTCCTCCAGCGACGCGCCCTCCACGTAGTGCTGCGCGAGGTGACCGGCGACGACGTCCGCGGCGCCACCCATCACGGCATAGCCGTGCTCGTCGGCCACCTGGCCGTCGTACGTGAGCCGGTAGAGCTGGTCGTCCTCGGGGGCGTCGCCGATCTCGGCGACGAAGATCTCGACCTCGTAGGGCTTCTCGCCACCGGAGGAGAAGATGGTGCCGAGCGTCTGCGCGTAGGCGTTGGCGAGGCCGCGGCCGGTGACGTCGCGCCGGTCGTAGGCGTAGCCGCGCATGTCGGCGAGGCGGACGCCGGCGATCCGGAGGTTCTCGAACTCGTTGTAGCGCCCGACCGCCGCGAAGGCGATCCGGTCGTAGATCTCGCTGACCTTGTGCAGGGCCTGGGAGGGGTTCTCCGAGACGAACAGGACGCCGTCGGCGTACTGGACGGCGATGACCGAGCGACCTCGGGCGATGCCCTTGCGGGCGAAGTCGGCCCGGTCCTTCATCAGCTGCTCGGGCGAGACGTAGAACGGCATGGACATGTGGCTGGACTCCTACGTCAGGTGCGTCAGGTCAGGGCCGCTGCGGGGCCGTCGGGCCGCTGCATCCGGGCGGCGATCATGCGGTCGGCGATGGCCGACACCTCACCGTCGGGGAGCCGGCGGCCGCCGTCCGGCGTGATCACGTGGACGACCGGGAAGATCCGACGGGTCAGGTCGGGGCCACCGGTGGCCGAGTCGTCGTCGGCAGCGTCGTAGAGCGCCTGGATCACCGCCGTGACCGCTCCCTCGGCGTCGAGGTCGTCGCGGTAGAGCTTCTTGAGCGACCCGCGGGCGAACAGCGACCCCGAGCCGACGGAGTGGAAGGCCGTCTCCTCGTAGCGTCCGCCGGTGACGTCGTAGCTGAAGATGCGGCCCTGGTCGGCAGTGAGGTCGTAGCCCGCGAAGAGCGGCACGACGGCGAGACCCTGCATCGCCAGGCCGAGGTTGGCGCGGATCAGGGCAGCCAGCCGGTTGGCCTTGCCGTCCATCGACAGCGTGGTGCCCTCGATCTTCTCGTAGTGCTCGAGCTCGGTCTGGAAGAGCCGGACCATCTCGACGGCCAGGCCCGCGGTGCCGGCGATGCCGACGACGGAGAACTCGTCGGCCGGGAACACCTTCTCGATGTCGCGCTGGGCGATGATGTTGCCCATCGTGGCGCGACGGTCGCCGGCCATGACGACCCCACCGTCGAAGGTCGCCGCGACGATCGTGGTGCCGTGCGGGGCCAGGTCGCCGGCGTCACCCGTGGGCACCGCGCGGCGCGACGGCAGGAGGTCGGGCGCCTCGGTGCCGAGGAAGTCGGCGAAGCTCGAGGTGCCCGGGGACATGAACGACGCGGGGAGGCGGGGGTCGCCCATGCGGCTCACTCGGGGTCCCTGTCGAAACCGGAGCGCAGCGAGGATCTCGACGGGGTGTTCATTGACCGCCCTTCTGGATGAACGACTTCACGAAGTCCTCGGCATTGGTCTCGAGGACCTCGTCGATCTCGTCGAGGATCGCGTCGACGTCCTCGTCGATCATCTCCTTGCGCTCCGCGACGTCGGACTCGACGACCTCCTCGGTCGCCGACTCCTCCTGGGAGGACTTGCGCGGCTGCTTCTGCTCCTGGGCCATGACTCGACCCTATCCACTCCCACCGACGTCACAAGGACGTTCACGGTGCGCGGACGGGCGCGTCGTACGTCGGCGGGTGACTCGGAGGGGAAGTCCGACACTCGGAGGGGGTTGCAACCGCCTACAGGTGACGGAGTCCCCGCACGGGCGGGGACTTCGACGGAGGCGCCAGAGACGCCGCCTCAGCGGGTGATCGCCGCGACCAGCGCCTGGGCGGTGTCGCTGCGGTCGATCAGCTCCCCGACGTGGGCGCGCGTGCCGCGGAGCGGGTCGATGGTGGGCACCCGCTGCAGCGACTCGCGCCCGGGCAGGTCGAAGATGACCGAGTCCCACGACGCGGCGGCCACCGAGCCGGCGTACTTGTCGAGGCACCGCCCGCGGAAGTAGGCGCGGGTGTCGACCGGCGGGTCGTGCATGGCCGCCTCGATCGTCGCGTCGTCGAGCAGCCGCTCGATGCGGCCGGCGGCGGCGAGCCGGTGGTAGAGCCCCTTGTCGGGTCGTACGTCGGCGTACTGCAGGTCGATGAGGTGCAGCTTGGCGTCGTCCCAGCCGAGGTCGTCGCGGTCGCGGTACTGGGTCAGCAGCTTGAGCTTGGCGACCCAGTCGAGCTCGGTCGCGCACTCCATCGGGTCGCGCTCGAGGCGGGTCAGCACCGACTCCCAGCGGGCGAGGACGTCGACGGTCTGGTCGTCGGCGTCGGCGCCGTAGCGGTCCTCGACGTACTTGCGGGCGAGGTCGAGGTACTCCAGCTGCAGCTGTACGGCGGTGAGCCGGCGCCCGTCACGCAGCGTGACGAGGTGCTGCAGGGTCGGGTCGTGCGAGACGTCGCGCAGGGCCTTGACCGCGCCCTCGACGCTGAGGTCGCGGTCGATGAAGCCGTCCTCGATCATCGCGAGCACGAGCGCCGTGGTGCCGGACTTGAGGTAGATCGACACCTCGGCGAGGTTCGCGTCGCCGAGGATGACGTGGAGGCGGCGGTAGACCGCGGGGTCGGCGTGCGGCTCGTCGCGGGTGTTGATGATGGGCCGCTTGAGGGTGGTCTCGAGGCCCACCTCGACCTCGAAGTAGTCGGCGCGCTGGCTGATCTGGAAGCCGCGCTCGGGTGTCGTGTCGCGCCCGTCCTGCCCGATCCCGACCCGGCCCGCTCCGGTGACGACCTGGCGGGAGACGAAGAAGGGCGTGAGGTGGCGGACGATCTCGGCGAACGGCGTGGAGCGCCGCATCAGGTAGTTCTCGTGGGCGCCGTAGGACGCGCCCTTGTTGTCGGTGTTGTTCTTGTAGAGCAGGATCGGCGTGCTGCCCGGCACCTGCGCCGCCATCCGCGACGCGTCGAGCATCACCTGCTCCCCCGCCTTCTCCCAGCGGACGACGTCGAGCGGGGTCGTCACCTCCGGCGAGGAGTACTCCGGGTGCGCGTGGTCGACGTAGAGCCGCGCGCCGTTGGTGAGGATGACGTTGGCCAGGCCGAGGTCCTCGTCGGTGAGCTGGCTGGGGTCGGCCACCTGGCGGGCCATGTCGAAGCCGCGCGCGTCGCGCAGCGGGGACTCCTCCTCGAAGTCCCAGCGTGCCCGCCGCGCCTTCGCCGTGGAGCTGGCGTAGGCGTTGACGACCTGCGAGGACGCGACCATCGGGTTGGCCGAGGGCTGTCCCTGCACGGAGATGCCGTACTCCACCTCCGTGCCCATCACGCGTCGTACGCTCATCCGGGGCCCCCGCCGTGTTGTTCGGAGGAGGAGCGCAGCGGGGGAACCGGAGAACACTGCGGGGTGGAGGTCATGAGATGAGCCTACGGGTGTGGGACGAGCGCGTGCTGCCTCGCCTGACCGACCGCAGGCTCCGCGCGCCCGAGCTCGGTGAGCTGCGCCGCGCCGTCTGCTCCGGGCTGACCGGACGGGTGCTGGAGATCGGGTTCGGCAGCGGGCTCAACGTGCCGTGGTATCCCCCGCAGGTCACGTCGGTGACTGCGGTCGAGCCGTCCGACCTCGCGTGGGAGCTCTCCGCGCCCCGGCGGGCGAGCAGCGACGTCCGGGTCGACCGCGGCGGGCTCGACGGCCAGCGTCTCGACCTCCCTGACGCCTCGCACGACGGCGCCCTGGTGACCTTCAGCCTGTGCACCGTGCCCGACCCCCTGCTCGCCCTGCGGGAGGCGCGACGGGTGGTGCGCGAGGGAGGGCGCCTGCACGCCCTCGAGCACGGCCTGGCGCCCGACGAGACCGTACGCCGCTGGCAGCGCCGCATGGAGCCCCTCCAGCGGGCCACCGCTGGCGGTTGCCACCTCACCCGCGACATCGTCGCCCTGCTCGAGGGCTCCGGCTGGCGGGTCGAGGACCGGGAGCAGGCCTACCTGCCCGGACCAGCCCTCGCCCGACCGTGGACGTACGTCTACCGGCTCGTGGCCGGCTGAGGACGGGTGGAGCCTGTCGAGGTCGGGCGCCGCAGCGTCAGCGTCCGCGGCGGAGGAACCCGACGAGGAACAGCACGATGACGACGATGACGACGATGATCAGAATGGTTCGCATGCGGTCAACCTAGTCCTCGCGAGAGCGCGGCAACTCCTCCGGAGGGGTGCCGGGGTCGTCACCCGGGACGGCGGGGACCGTTGAGGGTCGACGCGTGGGCGGCGTTGACGCCAGCGATGCCCAGCCAGGCCACGATGACGGCCGGCAGACCGTTGTCCGTGGCGACCATCGGCACGATCGTGATCGGGACGCCGACGCCCACCGAGATGACGCCCAGCACGAACTGGCGGATGCGTCCGCCCTCGGTGCCGGCCGCCGTACGCCGCTGCAGCTCGCCGCGCTCGGCCACCCGGCGCTCGACCTCGCGCTCGATGCGCTCGGCGAAGCCCTCCACGAGCTCGGCGTCGTAGCGGGCGCCGAGCTCCCGGCGGGCGGCAAGGGCCGCCTCGATGTCGCCGTGGCCGAGGTCGTCCTGCTGGCTCACGCGCACCTCAGCCCGGACTCAGAGGTACTGACCGGTGTTGGCGACCGTGTCGATCGAGCGGCCCGGCTCCGTGCCCTGCTTGCCCGTGATGAGCGTGCGGATGAAGACGATCCGCTCGCCCTTCTTGCCCGAGATCCGCGCCCAGTCGTCGGGGTTGGTCGTGTTGGGCAGGTCCTCGTTCTCCTTGAACTCGTCCACGCACGCCTGGAGCATGTGCTGGATCCGGAGGCCGCGCTGGGCGGGGTTCAGGTCGCTGTCGAGGAAGTCCTTGATGGCCATCTTCTTGGCCCGGTCGACGATGTTCTGGATCATCGCGCCGGAGTTGAAGTCCTTGAAGTACAGGACCTCCTTGTCGCCGTTGGCGTAGGTCACCTCGAGGAAGCGGTTCTCCTCCGACTCGGTGTACATCCGCTCCACCGTCGCCCGGATCATCGCGTTGACCGTCGCGGTGCGGTCCTGGCCGAACTCGGCGAGGTCCTCGGCGTGCAGGGGCAGCGACGGGGTGAGGTACTTGGAGAAGATGTCGCGCGCGGACTCGGCGTCGGGGCGCTCGATCTTGATCTTCACGTCGAGGCGACCGGGTCGCAGGATGGCCGGGTCGATCATGTCCTCGCGGTTGGAGGCACCGATGACGAGGACGTTCTCGAGGGCCTCGACCCCGTCGATCTCGCTGAGCAGCTGGGGCACGATCGTGTTCTCCACGTCGGAGGACACCCCCGAGCCGCGGGTGCGGAAGAGCGAGTCCATCTCGTCGAAGAACACGATGACCGGGGTGCCGAGCGAGGCCTTCTCCCGGGCCCGCTGGAAGACCAGCCGGATGTGGCGCTCGGTCTCGCCGACGTACTTGTTGAGCAGCTCGGGGCCCTTGATGTTGAGGAAGTAGGACTTCCCCGAGGCGCCGGTGCGTTCGGAGACCTTCTTGGCTAGCGAGTTGGCGACGGCCTTGGCGATCAGCGTCTTGCCGCAGCCGGGCGGACCGTAGAGCAGCACGCCCTTCGGCGGCTTCAGCTCGTGGTCCTTGAACAGCTCGGGGTGGAGGTACGGCAGCTCGACCGCGTCACGGATCGCGTCGATCTGCGTGGTGAGGCCGCCGATCTGGGTGTAGTCGATGTCGGGCACCTCCTCCAGGACGAGCTCCTCCACCTCGGACTTCGGCACCACCTCGTAGACGTAGCCGGCGCGCGTGTCGAGCAGCAGCGAGTCACCCGCCCTGATCGTGACGTCCTCGGCGCACAGCGGCTCCGCGAGGCGGACCACGCGCTCCTCGTCGGCGTTGGCGATCACGAGGGCGCGCTCGCCGTCGGCCAGGATCTCCTTGAGCATGACGACCTCGCCGACCTGCTCGAAGTCGAGGGCGGCGACCACGTTGAGGGCCTCGTTGAGCATGACCTCCTGGCCGCGCACGAGGCCGTCGAGCTCGACGGCCGGGCTCACGCTCACGCGCAGCTTGCGCCCGCCGGTGAAGACGTCGACGGAGTCGTCGTCGTTGCGCCCGAGGAACGTGCCGAAGCCCGCCGGCGGCTGCGCCAGGCGGTCGACCTCCTCCTTGAGCGTGGTGATCTGGTCGCGCGCGTCGCGCAGCGTCTGGGCGAGCCGCTCGTTCTGGCTCGAGACGGCCGCGAGGGAGCGCTGCGCGTCGGCCAGGCGGGTCTCGAGGCCGCGCGACTGACCGGGCAGGTCCTCCAGACGGCGGCGCAGGTCGGTGACCTCGGCCTCCAGGTAGCGCACCTGAGTGGCAAGTTGCTCACGGGTCGGCTCAGACATCTCGCACCTCCTGTCCAGTGACATTACCCATGGATCCACGGGACGGAAGCCCATATCTCGTCGTGTTGGTCACCGTTTCGCAACGCCACCTCACCGGCACTCCGGGCGAGGGTGGCGGCACACGACGACCTCCGGCGGCAACCGATGTCGTACGCCGCCAGGGTCGTGTGCGTCCGCGGTGGGGGCTCGCGACCTCAGGACGCGTCGTTGAGCCGCCGGATCGCCGCCAGCTCGTCGTGGCTGAAGCGACCCGAGGCCTCGAGCACCTGCTGGAGCACGGCGGACTTGCCGGCGAGGTAGGTGTCGATGTCCATCGTCGGGTCGGCCGCCAGCGCGCGCTTGACGTCGGCGTACGCGTCGCGCAGGTCGTCACGGCGGCGCAGCACGTCCCGGACGGCCAGGTGGTTGCGCACGTTCGGGGTGCCGGCCGCACACACGTACACGTTCCGTCGTGGCGGACCGGGCGCACGGAAGGCTTCCCGACCGGTCACCCCCAGGTCCCCGCGGTGCTCGTAGCCGACGGACTCCAGCGCACGGACGGCAGCCGGTACGTCGGTGGGGTCGACGACCACGTCGACATCGAGGATCGGCTTGGCCGCCAGGCCGGGCACGGACGTGGAGCCGACGTGCTCGACCTCGGCGGGGCAGACGTCGCGGAGCGCGTCACGCAGGACGGCCGCCACCGCGTCGAACTGGTGAGCCCACTCGGGCGACCAGTCGACCACCTCGATGCTCACCTCGTTCTCACCTCGGTGCTCACCGGTCCACGTCGGGATGACCGTCGGTCGTCTCCAGGGGAGGTACGTCGCTGGGGCGCGGGCCGGTGTAGTCCGGGCCGTAGGCGCCGGGCGCGGGGCGTCGGGTCTTGCGCGGGGGCTTCTCTCCCGGCGCCATGCGGCGCGCCGTGACGAGGAAGGCCGTGTGCCCGATCATCTTGTGCCCAGGGCGCACGGCGAGGCCCTCGACGTGCCAGTCGCGCACGAGCGACTCCCAGGGCTGCGGCTCGGTGAAGCCCCCATGGGCGCGGAGGGTCTCCACGACCCGGGACAGCTGCGTCGTCGTCGCCACGTAGGCGCAGACGATGCCACCCGGGACCAGCGCGTCGGCGGCCACGTCGACGCAGTTCCAGGGGTCGAGCATGTCCAGGATGATCCGGTCCACCTGCGTGCCGAGGTCGGGCAGGCCGTCCTTGAGGTCGCCGAGGCGGAGCTCCCAGGCCGGGTGCGTCCGGCCCTCGGGAGCCGAGAAGAACTGCTCGACGTTGCGTCGCGCGACCTCGGCGAACTCCTCGCGCAGCTCGAAGGACGTCACGCGTCCCCACGGGCCCACGGCACGCAGCAGCGAGCACGTCAGGGCACCGGACCCGGCGCCGGCCTCCACGACGCGGGCGCCGGGGTAGATGTCGGCCAGGGCGACGATCTGGGCCGCGTCCTTGGGGTAGACCACCGCCGCTCCGCGGGGCATCGACACGACGAACTCGTTGAGGAGCGGCCGGAAGACGAGGTACTGCCCGCCCGCCGAGGACGTGACGGTGAACCCCTCGTCGCGACCGATCATCTCGTCGTGGTCGAGGTGCCCCTTGTTGGAGAAGAAGCGCTTGCCGGCCACCAGCTCGAAGTTGTGCTTGCGGCCCTTCTGGTCGGTCAGCCGCACCCACTCCCCCTCGCGCAGGGGACCGCGGTGCACGCCGGACCAGGCCTCGGCAGGGACGTCGGCTCGGTCAAGGGTGGGGCGCTCGGACATGGCGCGAACCCTAGTATTCGGAGTGCCGATTCCCCTCAGCGGCGAGCGCCGTCGCGGAACGCCCGGTCGACGTCGGCGGTCGCCAGGACGCCGTAGATGCGGCCGTCGGGCTCGACGAGGAGGTATTCCTCCGCGGGGCGGCGGCTGATGGCGAGGATGAGGTCCTCGCCCGCGACGTTGGCGGGGAGGGTGAGGCCCTCCTCCATGGTCCGGGCGACCGACGAGACCGCCACCCACGGACGCCGCTCGACCGGCATCGCGGTCACCGCCGCCTCGCTCACGATGCCCACGGGCGTGCCGTCGGCGTCGACGGTCACGATGCTGCCCGCCTGGGCCTCCTGGGCCCGCCGCACGGCCTCGGCCAGGGGCAGGTCCTCGGGGACCGTGAGCGTACGTCGTGCGAGCGGGCGCGCGACCAGGGCCGGGAGGCGCTGGCGGAGCCGGGCATGGGCCATCGCCGCGGTCGCGCCGGTCCAGAGGAACAGGCCGAGGATGAAGACGAGGACCAGGTCGAGGAACGTCGGCGGCTCGCCGATCACCTGCTCCTGCACGAGCGGCCACGCCAGCAGCGCGAGCGCCGTGATGCGACCGCCCCAGCCCGCGACGATGCTGCCGCGGTGCTGGTTGCCGGAGGCGCCCCACACGATCGCCTTGAGCACCCGCCCCCCGTCGAGCGGCAGGCCGGGCACGAGGTTGAGGACGCCGATGAGCAGGTTGGCGCCGGCGAGGAGGACCATCGCCTCGCGGAGCAGGCCGTCGGACATCGTGGAGGCCAGGACGCCGGACACGGCGCCGACCGCGATCGAGGTGAGCGGGCCCACGACGGCGATCCAGAACTCGTGGCGCGGACGGCGCGACTGACCGTCGACCTCCGTCATGCCTCCCAGGAAGTGCAGCGTGATCGAGTTGACGCCGTATCCCAGGCGCTTCGCGACGACGGCGTGCGACGCCTCGTGGAGCAGGACCGAGAGGTAGAGCACGACGGCGAAGACGAAACCGGCGACGTACTTCCAGAAGCCGAGACCGGGCTGGGCCTGCTCGATGCGCGGTCCGAACGCCAGCGAGATCAGCAGCGCGACGACGAACCAGGACGTGGTGATGAGCACGTCGATCCCGACGATCGACCCGATGCGGAAGGTCCCCGGCGGGCGCGGGGCGTGCCGCCGGTCGCCGTCGGCAGGCGCTGGATCGGTGGGCTCGGACACGTCTGAACCCTAACGAACCCCACCCACGGCGGCAGGTCGCCTCGCGGCCGGCCAGCCGTCGTCGCGGCGCTGTCGGTGGCCTCGCCTAGGGTGAGTCGCGCCATGACGCTCCCCCTCCCGGCCCCGATCCCGGCCCCAGCCCCGGCGCCACCCGACTCCCCCGCCGAGCGGATCTCGACGCCCGTGGACGGGGTCGACGTGCTGGGTGCGATCTCGCCGAGCCGAGCGGGCGACTTCATGGCCTGTCCCCTGATGTACCGCTACCGCACCATCGACCGGCTGCCCGAGCCCCCGTCGCCCGACGCCGTGCGCGGGACGGTGGTGCACAAGGTGCTCGAGGACCTGTTCGACGCCCCGGCGGCCGAGCGCACCCCGGAGCGGGCCCGCGACATGCTGGTGCCCACGTGGGAGCAGCTGCTCGAGGCCGAGCCCGGGCTGGCCGAGATGTTCGGTGGAGAGGGGCCCGACCTCGCTGCGTGGCTCGCTTCGTGCCGCACGGTGCTGGACCGCTACTTCGACCTGGAGGACCCCCGCCGCCTCGAGCCGGCCGAGCGTGAGCTCTACGTCGAGGCGCTCCTCGACTCCAAGCTGCTGCTGCGCGGCTTCGTCGACCGCATCGACGTCGCGCCGGACGGCCGCATCCGAGTGGTGGACTACAAGAGCGGCAGCAGCCCCGGCGAGGGCTACGAGGCGAAGGCGTTGTTCCAGATGCGGTTCTACGCACTCGTCCTGTGGCGGCTGCGCGGGGTCGTGCCGTCGGTGCTCCAGCTCGTCTACCTCGGCAACGGCGAGATCCTGCGCTACGAGCCCGACGAGGACGACCTCCGCGCGACCGAGCGCAAGGTCGAGGCCGTCTGGCGGGCCATCCGGTTGGCGCAGGAGACCGGGGACTGGCGCCCGAGCCCGTCCCGCCTCTGCGACTGGTGCTCGTTCCACCAGTTCTGTCCCACCAAGGGCGGCACGATCCTTCCGCTGCCCGAGGTGGTGGTTGCTCCCGCGGCCGACGCGTCGGTCGACGAGTCCGCCGACTGAGGGCCGCCGACGCGTGGTGCCAGATCGAGAAGGAGCACCTACGGCGCGATGTAGGCGTCCGGCGGCGTGACCGGGCCGGCCGGGCCTCCCCCGCTGAAGCCCTCGGTGACGAGCTCGGGAGCCACCTCGTGGCGCTGGATCCGGCCCGCGGCGATGTCCTCCGCGAAGTGGCAGGCCACCCGGTGGTGCCCGCTCGTGCCCGGCACCTCGACCAGGCGCAGCTCGGGCCGCTCGGTGTCGCACCGCGTCTCCTGGCGCCACGGACAGCGCGTGTGGAAGCGACAGCCGGACGGCGGGTTTGCCGGTGACGGCATGTCGCCGGTCAGGAGGATCTGCTCGCGCGAGTCCTCGACCCGCGGGTCGGGCACGGGCACGGCCGACAGGAGCGCTCGGGTGTAGGGGTGCAGCGGCACGTCGTAGAGCTCGCCCGCCTCGGACTCCTCGACCAGGCTTCCGAGGTACATCACCCCGATCCGGTCGCTGATGTGGCGCACCACGGCCAGGTCGTGCGCGACCACGAGGTAGGTCAGCCCGAACTGGTCCTGGAGGTCCTGCAGGAGGTTGATCACCTGCGCCTGGATCGACACGTCGAGTGCGCTGACGGGCTCGTCGGCGACGATGAGGTCGGGCTCGACCGAGAGGGCGCGCGCGATGCCGACGCGCTGCCGCTGGCCGCCCGAGAACTCGTGGGGGTACTTGCTCAGCGCTGCGGTCGGCAGGCCCACGACGGACATCAGCTCCCGCAACCGCGCCCGGGTGAGGTCCTTGTCGGTGTCCATGCCGTGGGCCCGCATCCCCTCGAGGAGCAACGACTCCACGCTCTGGCGCGGGTCGAGGCTGGAGAGCGGGTCCTGGAAGACCATCTGGAACCGCTTGCGCGCCTCGCGGAGCGCCTTGCCCTTGAGGGAGGCGATGTCGACCCCGTCGAAGACGACCGAGCCGGCAGTCGGCGGCTCGAGGTTGAGGATGGCCCTGCCGAGGGTCGACTTGCCACAGCCGGACTCCCCCACCAGTCCGTAGGTCTCCCCGCGGCGGATGCTCAGGTCGACCCCGTCGACGGCGCGGACGTGGCCGACGGTCCGGTCGAAGATGAGGCCGCTCTTGATCGGGAAGTGCACCTCGAGGCCCGTGACCTCGAGCAGCACGTCCGAGGGGGCCTCGGGCGGCGGGCTCGCCGTGGTGCTGATCGTCTCGCTCACGATGGTCCTCCGACCGGGTTGAAGCATCGGTAGCCGACGACCTGGTCGCCGTCCCATTCCGGCCTCTCCTGGACGCAGACGTCCAAGGCATGGGGACACCGTGGCGCGAACGCGCACGCGGAGTCCCACGGCAGGTTGTCGGCGACCGAGCCCGGCACGGGCGTCAGTGGCTCGCCGCGCGCCGCGTCGAGCCGCGGGATCGAGTTCAGCAGCCCGACGGTGTAGGGGTGGCGTGGGCGCTGGAACAGACCGTGTCGGCCGCCGCGCTCGACGACCTTGCCGCCGTAGAGCACGTTGACCTCGTCGCACAGGCCGGCCACGACCCCGAGGTCGTGGGTGATCATCACCAGGGCGGTGCCGGTGTCGACGACCAGCTCCTTGAGCAGGGCCAGGATCTGCGCCTGGATCGTCACGTCGAGGGCGGTGGTGGGCTCGTCGGCGATCAGCAGTCGCGGGCTGCAGGCCAACGCCATCGCGATGAGCGCGCGCTGCCGCATGCCGCCGCTGAGCTGGTGGGGGTAGTTGGCGAGTCGGGCCGTCGGGTCGGGGATGCCGACGCGGTCGAGCAGCTCGGCCGCCTTCGGGGTGGCCTCCTTGCGGCTGATCCCCCGGTGCCGCTCCATGACCTCGGTGACCTGGCGACCGATCGTGATGACCGGGTTGAGCGACGAGAGGGGGTCCTGGAAGATCATCGCGATGTCGGCGCCGCGCCGGTCGCGCATGGCGGAGGGCGAGAGCGACAGCAGGTCCTCGCCGTCGAAGATGGCCTCCCCCGAGACCGTGTTGCCGCGCTTGGGCAGCAGGCCCATGATCGCGAGCGAGGTCACCGACTTGCCGCAGCCGGACTCCCCGACCAGGCCGACGGTCTGCCCCGGTCGTACGTCGAAGCTCACGCCGTCGACCGCGTGGAACGCCTCCTCCCCGTGCCGCTGGAAGCTGACGCGCAGGTCACGGACGGACAGCAGCGGCTCGGCCGATCTGGACGAGCTGCGGATCGTCTGCTGCTGGGTCATCGGGTCACCTCCTCGACTTCGGGTCCAGGGCTTCGCGCAGCGACTCGCCCATCAGCGTGAAACCGAGCGCGACCACGATGATGCACCCCGCCGGGTAGAAGGCCAGGTGCGGAGCCTCGGCGATGTAGCGCTGTGCCAAGCTCAGCATCTGCCCCCACTCCGGCTGTCGCTGGTCCGGGTTGCCCAGCCCCAGGAACGAGAGCGCCGCGGCGTCGATGATCGCGACGGCGAGCGAGAGCGTGGCCTGGACGATGACCGGGCCGACCGAGTTCGGCAGCATGTGCCTGAACACGATCGCGCGTGGCCTCACCCCCAGCGACCGCGCGGCGAGGACGTGGTCGCTGCTTCTCTGCGCCAGCATCGACCCCCTGAGCAGGCGCGCGAAGATCGGGACCTGGATGATCGCGATCGAGACGATCAGCGTCCACTGGCTGGGGTTGCGCGCCAGCGAGGCGATGGTGAACGCGAGGAGCAGCGAGGGGATCGACAGCATCACGTCGACGACGCGCATGACGAGCGAGTCGACCCCGCCGCCGATGGCGCCGGCGAGGGTCCCGAGGACGAGCCCTCCGATCAGGCCGAACAGGGTCGCGAAGACGCCCACGATCAAGGTCTGCCGGCTGCCGACGATGAGTCGAGACAGCAGGTCCCGGCCCCGGTCGTCTCCGCCGAGCGGGTGGCCGGGCTGGGGGCCCGGCACCGGGTTGGTCTGGGGTCGCACCTCGTCGAGCAGCGGTCGGGCCGTGACGTCCCAGGGCGCGATCCACGGCGCGATGATCGCGAGCACGACGAACGCGATGGTGATCCCTGCTCCGATGAGGAAGACCGGGTTGCGGCGCAGGCGCATCCACGCGGCGCGGAGCAGCGACACTCCGGGCTCGTCGTCGACGGCCCCGGCCTGGGCGAGCGCATCGATCCGGTCGCGGCGCCGCTGGCCGAGCGTCTGACGGCGGGGGCCCTCGTCGACGCTCCGGTCGGTGGGGTTGCTCATGGATGTCACCTCGTCCTGATCCGGGGGTCGATGACGGCGTAGGCGATGTCCACCAGCAGGTTGATCAGGACGTAGATCACCGCTGCCGCCAGGATCAGCACCTGGAGCACGGCGTAGTCCTTCTCCCTGAACGACGTGTAGAGCGCCTCTCCCACCCCGCGGTAGGAGAAGACGGTCTCGGTCAGCACTGCTCCCGCCAGCAGCCCGCCGGCTTGGAGGCCGATGGTGGTGAGCACGGGCAGCATGGCGTTGCGCAGCACGTGGCGGGCACGGATGATCCTCGTGCTCAGGCCCTTGGCCTCGGCGGTGCGGACGTAGTCCTCGTCGAGCACGTCCAGGACCGAGGCACGGGTGATGCGGAAGATCACCGCGAACGGGATGGTGGCCAGCGCCAGGGCGGGCAGGATGAGGTGCTTCATCGCGTCCCAGGCCGCATCCCACTCGCGGGTCAGGATGCCGTCCAGCACGAACAGGCCGGTCACCCGGGTGGCATCGAGACCGGTGCTCTGACGCCCCGAGACCGGCAACAGGTTCCACTCCACGGCGAACGAGTACTTGAGCAGGAAGGCGGTGAAGAAGACCGGCACCGCCACCCCGATGAGCGAGAAGATCACCGTCATCGTGTCGACGGCCGATCCGGCGCGCTTCGCGGCGAAGTACCCCAGCGGGATGCCGATCACGACCGCGAGCAGCAGCGCCAGGACGGCCAGCTCGATCGTGGCGGGGAGCCGGGTCAGGAAGACGTCGAGGGCGTCCTCGCCGGGCAGCACCTTGGTGGAGACGCCGAACTCGCCCTGGAGCACGCGCTGCATGAACTTCTGGTACTGCACCCACAGCGGCTGGTCGAGGCCGAGGGCGGCCTCCAGGGCGGCCCGACGCTCAGGGGTCTGCCGCTCCCCCAGGATCGCCGACACCGGACCGCCCGGCAGCGAGCGCAGCCACGCGAACAGGAGCATCGACAACACGAGGACGACCCCGCACATCTGGAGCAGTCGTCGTACGACGAAGCGAAGCATGGATCTCCTCCCACGCGTGCGCGGTCCGGGGGGTCATCATCGCGATGGCCCCCCGGACGACGCAGATCGGTCGGTCAGTCGGCGGGAGTCACTCCCCTCCGACCGTGACCGTGTCGAACTCCTCGGCGGTGAGCGGGCTGGGCGTCACGCCGTCGACGCCGGGGCCGACGACCAGGGCGGGCGGCGAGTGGCTGATCGGCAGGCCCGGGAGGTACTCCTCCATGATCTGCTGGTTGATCTTCTCGAAGGCGGCGCCTCGTTCGCCGTCGTCGACGACCGCGTCAGCAGTCTTGAGGTCGTCGGCAAGCTGCTTGCCCCACGGCATGACCTCGGTGCCGAAGTCGTTCTCCTTCAGGTTGCCGAAGAAGGTGCCGATGAAGTTGTAGGGCGAGTCGTAGTCACCGGTCCACCCGAGGATGTACGCGTCGTACTTGCCCGCCGTGACGTTGTCGAGGTAGCCGCCGTTCCAGGACGCGGTGGACACCTTGACCTTGATGCCGACGGCCTCGAGGTCGGTGCGCAGCGAGTCGTAGATCTTCTCCGGGTCCGGCATGTAGGGCCGGCTGACCTCGGTCGGGTAGGCGAAGTCGAGGGTCATTCCCTCGGCGCCGGCCTCGGCGAGCAGGCGCTTGGCCTCGTCGGGGTCGTAGGCGTAGGGCTCGATGCCGGCGTTGTAGCCACTCACCGTGTCGGGCATGAACTGCGTGGCCACGGCTGCCCCCTCGGGCAGCTGCGACTGGACCAGCTGCTCGCGGTTGAGAGCGTGGTAAAGGGCCTGACGGACCTTGAGGTCCTTGAGCTGCGGGTTGGCCTCGGGGTTGAGGCCGAGGTAGAGGATGTTGAACGGGTCGCGCACCTCGACGGTGTTGCCATCCTCCTCGAGACCGGCCCAGTCGACCGGGTTGGGCAGGTCGTAGCCGTTGATGCTGCCGGCCTCGAGCTCCTGGCGGCGCGTGGCCTCGTCGGGGATCACGCGGAACACCAGCTCGCTGGTCTTGGCCGCGTCGCCCCAGTAGTCGTCGTTGCGCTCGAGGTTGATGGTGCCGTTGGCCTCGTCGTACTCACCGAAGGTGAAGGGACCGGTGCCCACCGGTGCGTCGGCGTAGGCCGGGAAGCTGAAGCCCTCGCCCTCGGCCGCGATGCCGTTGGCGTCACCCTCCTCCAGCGCCTTGGGAGACTGCATCGAGAGGGACTCGAGGGTCAGCATCGTCGGGAAGCCGGAGGTCGGACCGCTGATCGTGACGACGGCCTCGAACTCGTCGGTGGCCTCGCAGCCCTGGTAGAGCGAGTTGTCAGGGTCGTTGGCGAAGGCGCCCATCACGTAGCCCCAGTACTCGCCGGCCACCTGCCCGGCCTCGTTCTGGTCGAACATCCGCTCGAAGTTGTAGCAGACCGCCTCGGCGTTGAACGGCTCGCCGTCGTGGAAGGTCACGTCGTCGCGGAGCGTGAAGGTCCACTCGGTGCCGTCGTCGTTGGGCTCCCACTTCGTCGCGAGCTCGGGAACGACCTCGGCACTGCCGGGCTCGATGCCGAGGAGGCCCTCGAACATCTGGCGGGTGACGCGGAAGGTCTCCCCGTCGGTGGCGTAGAAGGGGTCGAACATCTCCGGGGCGCCGGCGGCCCCGAAGACGAAGGTGCCGTCGTCGCCGCCCCCGCTCCCGCCGTCTTCGTCGCGCTGGCTGTCGGCGCAGCTCGCCAGGGTGGCGGCTGTCAGTACGGCCGTGGTCCACGTGGCCACGGTGCGTCTACGAGACATCCCAGGTCCTTCCGTCCGGTATGCGATCGGGGTTGGCTCGCCACCCTAGACCGACCGTTGTGACGTGGGCCACAACAGCGAGGTCACGGGTGTGTCTCAGTCCCGTGGCGGTCAGGCAGGTGGCGCCGCGAGCAGACGGCCGAGCGACGGGGCATCGAGGCCCTCGAGCGTGTCCACGAAGACGCGCCCCTCGCCCTCCAGGATCGGCACGTGGTTGGGCACGCACAGCACGGTGCAGCCGGCGGCGACGGCCGACTTGGCACCGGTGTTGGAGTCCTCGATCGCGAGGCAGTCGGCCGGGTGGTGGCCGAGCTCGGCGGCAGCGGTGAGGTACGGCTCGGGGTGCGGCTTGCCGAACTCGACGCGGTCGCCGGTCACGACCGTCGCGAAGACGCCCTCGGGGAGCCGGGCCAGGATCGGGTCGACGAACCGCTGCCAGGACATGGTGACCAGGCCGCAGGGCACGCCCTCGCGGTGGAGGTCGGTGAGGAGCTCACGGGCCCCGGGACGCCACGGCACCTCCACCTCGACCCGCGCGACGACGCCGTCGAGCAGCTCGTCGACGATCTGCTGGGGCGTGCGGTCGATGCCCATGTGCACGCGGATGTAGTCGCCGGACTCGAGCAGCGCGTTGCCGACGAGGTTCAGCGCGTGCTCCTCGGACCAGGTGCCGCCGTACTTCTCCGCGAGGGCGTACTCGGTCGCGATCCAGTAGGGCTCGGTGTCGACGAG
>DASTPB010000076.1:0-8634 GCA_035762385.1 Nocardioides sp.
CTCCTGGATGCGCGCGCCGGCGCCCTCGTTGATGCCGATGATGGGGCAGCCGGTCTTGATGGCGAGGTCCATCACCTTGGTGATCTTCTCGCCGTAGACCTCGCCCAGCGAGCCGCCGAAGACGGTGAAGTCCTGGCTGAACACGCACACCATGCGCCCGTTGACCTCGCCGTAGCCGGTCACGACGCCGTCGCCGTACGGGCGGGTCTTCTCCAGCCCGAACGCCGTCGAGCGGTGCCGCGCCAGCTCGTCGAGCTCGACGAAGGTGCCCTCGTCGAACAGCATCTCGATCCGCTCGCGGGCGGTCTTGCGGCCCTTGGCGTGCTGCTTCTCGACCGCCTTCGCGGACCCCGCGTGGATGGCCTCGTCGAGGCGCCGATCCAGGTCCGCGAGCTTGCCCGCGGTCGTGTGGACGTCGATCTCCGACTCCGAGGGGACGTCGGTGCCAACACCTGACTGTGCGCTCATGTGCGGCAATCTAGACCCCATGACACCCGGCCCGGCACCTCGCCCACCCCTCGACCTCGACCGGCTTGCGACGCCCGCGGGCTGGCGCGTGGAGCTCGTGGAGTCGGTCCCGTCGACCAACGCGGCGCTCGCCGAGCGGGCCCGCGCCGGCGAGGAGCCGGGACTCGTCCTGGTCACCGAGCACCAGACCGCGGGGCGCGGTCGCCTCGACCGGGCGTGGGAGACGCCCGCCCGTTCGTCGCTGACGTTCTCGGTGCTGCTGCGCCCCGACGTGCCCGCGGCGTCGTGGCCGTGGCTGCCGCTGCTCACCGGGTACGCCGTCCAGGCCGCGCTGGCCGACCGGCTGCCCGACGTCGCCCTCAAGTGGCCCAACGACGTCCTCGTCGACGACGGGTCGGGCACCGGGCGCAAGGTCTGCGGGATCCTCGTCGAGCGGATCGAGACCCCTGACGGCCCCGTCGCGGTCGTCGGCGTCGGCATCAACGTCGACCAGACCCTCGACGAGCTGCCCGTCGCGCTCGCCACGTCGGTCGCGCTCGAGACGGGGGAACCCGTGGAGCGCACGGGCCTCCTCGGCCAGGTGCTCGGCTCGCTGCACGGCCTGCAGGGCCTGCTCGACGACGTGGAGTCGCTGCGCCGGGCGTACGCCGACGTGTGCGTGACGCTCGGGCGCACCGTCGACGTCCACCTGCCCGCGGGCGACGTACGACGTGGCGAGGCGCTCGACATCGACGCCTCCGGAGCGCTCGTGGTGGGCACCGACGAGGGCACCTTCACGGTGGCGGCGGGCGACGTCGTGCACGTCCGTCCCGCCTAGCAGGGCGACGCCCCGGGTGACATGATCGGCGCGTGGCGTTCCCGAACAAGCTCCTCAACCCGGGCGAGCGCGTCATCGTCTCCACCCGGTCACACCCCAAGGCGCTGATCGGCCCCGTGCTCGTGCTGGTGCTGCTCGTCGCGGCCGCCGTCGGGCTCGGCACGCTCACCGACTCGACCGTCGTCGGCGGTGCCGCGGGAGTCGTGGCGGCCCTGGCCGCGGTCTGGTTCGTGGTGCGCCCCGTCGTGCGGTGGCTCACGACGACCTACACCTTCACCAACCGCCGCTTCATCAAGCGCTCCGGCCTCATCGCCAAGGAGGGGCGCACGATCCCGCTCAACCGGATCAGCGGCGTCGACTTCGAGATCGGCGTGATCGACCGGGTCTTCGGGTGCGGCACCCTGGTCGTCTCCGACGCCAGCACCGACGGCAGCGTCCTGCTCCACGACATCCCGCACGTCGAGGAGGTGCAGCTGCGGGTCTCCGACGAGCTGCACCGCCTCTCGAGCGTCGACCGCCGCGACGATGGCTCCTGACCGCGAGCGCCGCGGCGGCCTCCCCGACACCGGCCCGCACGGAGCGCCGGGGGAGCAGCTCGACCAGGCGATCCTGCGCAGCGAGCCGGCCTACAACGCCCTCGAGGTCGCGGCCGAGACCGGCGTCACCGTCGAGCAGACCCGCCGGCTGTGGCGTGCCCTGGGGTTCCCGGAGTTCACCGGCGAGAAGGCCTACACGGCGGCCGACATCGAGGCCGTCGCGACGCTCATGGGATTCGTCGACTCGGGCGCCGTCGACTTCGACATGGCCGTCAACCTCACGCGCGGCGTCGGCCAGACCATGGCGCGGCTCGCCGACTGGGAGGTCTCCACGCTGGTCAGCCGCGTCGAGGAGATGGAGCGGGGCGAGGAGGCGACCGGCTCGCGCATCGGCTCCGCCCTGCGGCTCATCGACGAGGTCAACCCGCCCTTCGAGCGGCTCCTGGTCTACGCCTGGCGTCGCCACCTCGCCGCCGCGGTGGGGCGGATCGAGGCGATGGGGGCCAAGGACGAGGACCTCCACACGATCGACGTCAGCGTGGGCTTCGCGGACTTGGTCTCGTTCACCGCGCTGTCCAACACCCTCGACCGCGACGAGATCGGCGACCTCGTGGAGGTCTTCGAGAGCCGGTGCCAGGACGTCGTGGCGCGCTACGGCGGCCGGATCATCAAGAGCCTGGGCGACTCCGTCCTCTTCGTCACCAACACCGCCGAGGAGGCGGTGGGGGTCGCCGAGGGGATCATCAACGTGATCGGGCGCGACCCGAAGATGCCCGACGTCCGCCTCGGGCTCGCCAGCGGACCGGTCGTCCAGCGGCTCGGCGACATCTTCGGCCCGCCGGTCAACATGGCCGCGCGGCTGACGCAGGTCGCCCGCCGCAACCGGCTCATCGTGGACCAGAACACCGCCGACCTGCTGCCCGACGAGGAGTGGGAGGACCGGCGCCTGCCGGCCCGGCCGGTGCGCGGCTTCGGGCTCGTGGAGCCGGTCGCCGTACGCCGTCGCTGACGCGCCGCCCGACCCGCGGCGGACGTCCGACGAGGTGGTCCAGACCAGTTCGCCACAATTCACCCATAAGGACCCCCCGGCGGTCGGCCGGTCCCTAGTTTCAGCGCGTGCTGGCTGTGCAAGACGTACGACTCGATCCCACCTCGCGACGGGTGTGGCGTGGCGACCGCGAGATCAGGCTCTCCCGCAAGGAGTTCCAGCTCCTGCACGCCCTGATGGCGCGCCCGGGCGACATCGTCACCCGGGGCGAGCTGATGGCCGACGTGTGGCAGACGTCGTTCTACAGCAGCTCCAAGACCATCGACGTGCACCTGGGCTGGCTGCGCCGCAAGCTCGGCGACGACCCGCGCAGCCCGACGCTGATCACCACGCACCGCGGCCGCGGCCTGCGCTTCGAGCCGGGCGCGGACTCGGTCGCCAGCTGAGCAGCGAGACCGCGGCCGGGGCCGCCGGCCGGGTCGCATAGGCTCCGGTCGTGTCCTCGACCGGCTCGCACCGCGCTCCCACGCTCGCCGTCATCGGGGGCGGCCAGCTCGCCAGGATGATGGCCCAGCCCGCCATCGCGCTCGGCCTCCCGCTCCGCCTGCTCGCCGAGGCCGACGGCGTCTCCGCCGCCCAGGTCATCCCCGACCACCTCGTGGGCGACTACACGGACCTGCCGACCCTGCGGAAGGTCACGGACGGCGCCAGCGTCGTGACCTTCGACCACGAGCACGTCCCGACCGCCCACCTGCACGCGCTCGTCGACGACGGCGTCGCCGTGCGGCCGGGGCCCGAGGCGCTCGTCCACGCCCAGGACAAGGCGGTCATGCGCCGCCGCCTCGCCGAGCTGGACGTGCCGTGCCCGCGCAACGCGGTGGTCACCTCGACCGCCGACGTGGAGGCGTTCGGCCTGCCCTGCGTGCTGAAGACCACCCGCGGCGGCTACGACGGCAAGGGCGTGTGGGTCGTCCGCGCCCCCGACGAGGCCCGGGTGGCCTTCGACGCCGCTGCGGCCGCCGGCGTGGAGGTGCTGGCTGAGGAGCTCGTCGACTTCCGGCGCGAGCTGTCCGCCCTCGTCGCCCGCTCGCCCAGCGGGCAGGCGGCGGCGTACCCCGTCGTCGCCTCCACCCAGCTCGACGGCATCTGCCACGAGGTCGTCGCCCCGGCGCCGGACCTCGAGCCCGCTCTGGCCGGTCAGGCGCAGGAGATCGCCCTGCGGATCGCCGGTGCGCTCGACGTCACGGGCATCCTCGCCGTCGAGCTCTTCGAGACGACCGACGGCCGGATCCTGGTGAACGAGCTGGCGATGCGCCCCCACAACACCGGCCACTGGTCCCAGGACGGCGCCGTGACGTCCCAGTTCGAGAATCATCTCCGCGCCGTCATGGACCTCCCGCTGGGCTCGCCGGCCCCGCGTGAGCGCTGGACCGTGATGGTCAACATCCTCGGCGGACCCACCGACACCGGCCGGCTGTACGACGGCCTGCCACACGCGATGGCGCGCGACCCGCACCTGCGGGTGCACTTCTACGGCAAGGACCTGCGTCCCGGGCGCAAGGTCGGTCACGTCAACGCCTACGGCGACGACCTCGACGACTGCCTCGAGCGGGCACGACATGCGGCCGCCTGGTTCCGCGGCGACCTCGGCGACGAGAGCGAGTGAACGATGGGTGAGGAGAGCGCAGTGGCGGACGGTGCGAAGGTCGGGATCGTGATGGGCTCGGACTCCGACTGGCCGGTCATGCAGGCCGCCGGCGAGATCCTGACCGAGCTCGGTGTGGCCTGGGAGGCCGACGTCGTCTCCGCCCACCGGATGCCGACGGAGATGATCGAGTGGGGCGCCCGGGCCCACACCCGCGGGCTGTCGGTGGTCATCGCCGGCGCCGGCGGCGCGGCCCACCTGCCCGGCATGCTCGCGAGCGTCACCCCCCTCCCCGTCATCGGGGTGCCGGTGCCGCTGAAGTACCTCGACGGCATGGACTCCCTGCTGTCGATCGTCCAGATGCCCGGCGGGATCCCGGTCGCCACCGTCGCGATCGGCAACGCCAAGAACGCCGGCCTCCTCGCGGCCCGGATCCTCGCCACCAGTGACCCCGACCTGCAGCAGCGCCTCGTCGACTACCAGGCGGAGCTCGCGGAGACCGCCCACGCGAAGGGCGACGTCGTACGCCGTGCCGCTGCCGGCGACACCCGGCGCGTCGGCTTCTAGTCCCGCACCCGGCCGCGCAGGGCCTTGGTCTGGGCGCGCTCCTTCTTCGCCTGCAGCCGGCGCTCCTTCGACCCGCGGGTCGGACGGGTCGCCCGCCGGGGAGGCGGCGGCGGTGCCAGCGCCTCGCGCAGCAGGTCGGAGAGGCGCTCGCGCGCGGCGACCCTGTTGCGGTGCTGGGACCGGTGCTCGGACGCCGCCACCGTCACGCGGCCCGAGGGCCAGCGCAGCAGCGCCCGCGCCCGCTGCGCCTCGGTGAGCGCCGAGGACGACGCGAGGTCGACCTCGAGCTCGACCCGCGAGTCGGTGGTGTTGACCGACTGGCCGCCCGGGCCGGGAGACTTGGAGAAGCGCTCCTCCAGCTCGGCCGACGGCAGCACCAAGCCCTCCGGCAGGCCCGGTCCGGCGGGGACATGGAGGTCGCGCACACCCCCATTGTGGGCTGCCGCGGGTGACAGGACTGTCTAGGGTCGGGCCATGACGACACGTTGGGGAATCGCCGCGACCGGCGGGATGGCTGCCGCCTTCGCCGCCGACCTCGCCCTGGTCGACGACGCCGAGATCGCCTTCGTCGGCAGCCGTGCGCCGGCGTCCGCCGAGGCGTTCGCCGAGCGGGTGGGGGCGTCAGGGTCGGGCACCTACCGCGACCTCCTCGAGGCCGGCCGGCGCGGCGACGTCGACGTCCTCTACCTCGCGACGCCGCACCCCCAGCACCACGACCTCGCGCTCGCGGCGATCGAGGCCGGGACGCCGCTGCTGGTGGAGAAGGCGTTCACCGCGACGCTGGCGGGGGCCGAGGAGGTGGTCGCCGCCGCCCGCGCCGCGGGGGTGTTCTGCATGGAGGCGATGTGGACCCGCTTCCAGCCGGCCGTCACCCACCTCCGGGACCTCGTCGCAGCGGGGGAGATCGGGGAGGTGCTGCTGGTGCAGGCGGACTTCGGGGCGCAGCGCGACTTCGACCCGGCGAGCCGCCTGTTCGACCTCGCGCTCGGCGGCGGCTCGGTCCTCGACCTCGGCGTCTACCCGGTCTCCCTCGCCCAGCACCTCCTCGGCCGCCCCGACCGCGTGACCGCGACGGGCACCACCTACCCCAACGGCGCCGACCGGTCCGCGGCGATCCAGCTGTCGTACGACGACGGGCGCGCTGCGGCCCTGACCTGCACGCTGGCCAGCCAGACACCGGGCCAGGCGCTGGTCGTGGGCACCCACGGCTCCATCGAGGTGGTGCCGCCGTTCCACCACCCGCGCGCCCTCGTCGTACGACGCAACGGGGCGGAGCAGGTCGAGGTCGAGCGGCTGCCCGCCGGACGCGGCTACGTCCACCAGGCGGACGAGGTGCAGCGGTGCCTGGCGGCCGGTCTCACCGAGAGCCCGCTGATGCCGCTCCAGGACACGCTCGACGTGATGTGGGTGCTGGAGGAGGCCCTCGGGCAGCTCGGGATCCAGATGGCCGAGGCGCGCGTCGACCTCTGAGCGCCACGCCCGCGCTCAGCGCCGGCGCCTGCTCCACTCGATCGCGGGGCAGGTGTCCATCACCATCGGCACGCCGGCGGCGACCGTCCGGTCGAAGGCGTCGGCGTCGACGACCCCGAGCTGGAACCACACGCCCTTCGCGCCGACCGCGACGGCCTGGTCGGCGAACTCCCCGGCCGCCTCGGAGCGACGGAAGACGTCGACGACGTCGATCGGGACGGGCACGTCGGCGAGGGTGGCGTATCCCTGCTCGCCGAGCACCGCCGGTGCGGCGGGGTCGGCGAAGACGGGGTGGACCGGGACGATGCGCTTGCCGCGCTCCTGCAGCAGGGCGGCGATGGAGTACGCCGTCCGGCCGGGGTCGCCCGACAGGCCCACGACGGCCCACGTGTGCGCGTCGTCGAGCATCCGGTCGATGGTTGCGGGGTCCTGCCACTCGCTGCTGCCCATGGCACCACCGTAGCCACGCGGGCCGCCCCTGGGCCCTCGAGCGCCCGAGACGGTTACCAACTGGTAGCGACACGGCTGTTATGGGTGCGCCGGATTGACACATGTGCTGGGATGATCGGCGTCACATCACAACCCACGAGGGGATCACCACCACATGCTCAAGACCGCTTCCCGGCGCCTCGGCGCCGCCGCTGCTGCCGGCGCCCTGACCGCCGGCGCGTTCGTCGCGATCGCGGCACCCGCCGCCACCGCGGCCACGGCGTCGACGACCTTCACGTGCACGTTCCCGAGCCTCGGTGCCAGGGACATCCCGGTGGCCATCACCGCCACCCTGCCGGCCGCCGCCAACGCCGGCCTCGACGCGCCCGCCATCCCGGTGCTCCTCAGCGTGACCCTCCCGGCCGACGTGGTCAACGCCGCGCGGGGGCTCTTCGGCGCCACCAGCATCGGCGGCTTCTCGAACGACATGGTCGCCACCCTGGACGAGCTGTCGTCCTCGGACGCCGCCAGCCTGCCGCTCCAGAACGTCCGCTTCCCGCAGACCGCGGTGCCGACAGCCCCGAACCAGCCGCTGACGCTGAACACGCCGAACCCGCTGGTCACGCCCGGTGTCACGCCGGCGTCCACGGTCCCGGCGAACCTGCCCGGCGCAGGGACCTACGACATCGTCGTCCCGTCCGCGTTCAAGTTCACGGCCACCAAGCAGGGCGACCAGGTCATGCTCGCCGACGTGCCGTGCGCCCTCAAGCCGGGCGCACCGGCCAGCCTCGGATCGATCGCCCTCGCCAAGAACGAGTCGACGACCAAGGCGAAGCCGGCCAAGAAGGTCACCCCCGTCGGCAAGAAGGCCAAGCTCAAGGTCGAGGTCGAGGCCGCCAACGAGGTGCCGACCGGCAAGGTCAAGGTCATGAAGGGTCAGAAGACGCTCGGCAAGGGCGTGCTGAACTCCAAGGGCAAGGTCAAGGTGACGCTGAAGAAGGTGCTCCCGGCCGGCAAGACCAAGGTCAAGGTGGTCTACCTCGGTGACGACTTCACCGAGAAGTCGAAGGACAAGAAGGTCGTGATCAAGGTCGGCTGACGCCGGCTGCACGACTCCAGCGCCCGGTCGGTGCCTCGGCACCGGCCGGGCGTTCTGCGTCGTCCTGCGCCCCCTCGCGAGTGGTCATGGCCACACGGAAGACGCTGCCCGCGAAAGCATGGACGTCCTACAATTCCGTGTCATGAGCGAGTTCCCCCTCTACGCCCTCTCCGAGGAGCACCAGGCCATCCGGGAGGCCGTCCGCGCCGTCGCCGACGCCAAGATCGCGCCGTTCGCCGCGGCCGTCGACGAGGAGGCGCGCTACCCGCACGAGGCCGCCGAGGCGCTGCTCGCCTCCGACTTCCACGCCCCGCACGTGCCCGAGCAGTACGGCGGTGCCGGGGCCGACGCGCTCGCCACCGTGCTGGTCATCGAGGAGGTCGCCCGCGCGTGCGTGTCGTCCTCCCTGATCCCCGCCGTCAACAAGCTCGGCTCGCTCCCGGTGCAGATCGCCGGCTCGGAGGAGCTCAAGGAGACGTACCTCGGGGCGCTGGCCCGGGGCGAGGGCGGCTTCTCCTACTGCCTGTCCGAGCCCGACGCCGGCTCCGACGCGGGCGGGATGAAGACCCGCGCGGTCCGCGACGGCGACGAGTGGGTGCTCGACGGCGTCAAGCG
>DASTPB010000077.1:0-4150 GCA_035762385.1 Nocardioides sp.
GGGTGCCGACGACCGGCAGGCCACGTACTGGGCCGGGCGGGCGACGCTGTGCGGATCCCCCGACGACCTCGCCCGCTACGACCAGGTGTTCGCGGCGTGGTTCGACCCGCGCGACGGGCTGCCGCGCGCCCAGCAGCGCGAATCCGCGCGACCGTTGGCGGCGCACCTGCTGCCCGAGGCCGAAGGCCCCGGAGGATCTGGTGCGACCGACGAGGAGGACCTGGTCCGCGCGATGGCGTCCGAGGCGGAGGTGCTCCAGCACCGCGACGTCGCCTCCCTCGACGCGGCGGAGAAGCGGCGCCTCGCCGGGATGTTCGTCCGGCTGTCGCTGCACCCGCCGGAGCGTCGTACGGCTCGGCACGTCCGCTGGCACCGCGGCGACCTCGACGCGGCCCGCACCCTCCGCAACTCGCTGCGCCACCTCGGCGAGCCGGGGGAGATCGCGTGGCGGCGGCGCGGCACCCGCCCGCGCCGGGTGGTGCTGCTGGTCGACGTCAGCGGCTCCATGACGTCGTACGCCGACGCGCTGCTGCGCCTGGCCCACCGCCTGACCCGCTCCGCGCGGACGTCGGGCGGCACCGTCGAGACCTTCACCATCGGCACGCGGCTCACCCACGTGACCCGCGCGCTCGGCACTCCGGACGCCGACCGTGCGATCGTCGCCGCTGGTGAGGTCGTGCCCGACTGGTCGGGCGGCACGAGGCTCGGCGAGACGTTGCGGGTGTTCCTCGACCGGTGGGGCCAGCGGGGGATGGCGCGAGGTGCGGTGGTCGTGGTCTTCAGCGACGGCTGGGAGCGCGGCGACGCCGGCCTCCTCGGCGAGCAGATGGAGCGGTTGCAGCGGGTGGCGCACGGGGTGGTGTGGGTGAACCCGCACCGCGGCAAGGCGGGCTACGAGCCGCTGCAGGGTGGTGTGGTGGCCGCGTTGCCGCACTGCGACGACTTCCTCGCCGGGCACTCCCTGGCGACCTTCGCCGACCTCACGGAGGTGATCGCCCGTGCGTGACGTGCTGCCCGAGCTGATGCAGTGGTGGGAGGCCGGCGAGACGGTCGGCGTGGGCACCGTCGTGGCGACCTTCCGCTCCGCGCCGAGACCAGCGGGCGCGTCGATGCTCGTCGGCCCCGACGAGTCGGCCGTCGGCTCGGTGTCCGGAGGCTGCGTCGAGGGCGCGGTCTACGACCTCGCCCAGTCCGTGGTCGCGTCGGGCGAGCCGGTGCTCGAGCGCTACGGCGTCTCCGACGACGACGCCTTCGCCGTGGGCCTCACCTGCGGCGGCATCCTCGACGTCTTCGTCGAGCGGGTCTCGCGCGAGACCTTCCCGCAGCTGGGCGAGGTGGCCGCGGACGTCGAGGCCGGGCGCCCGGTGGCGCTGGCGACGGTCATCGAGCACCCGGACCCTGCGTGGGTCGGTCGCCGCCTCGTCGTACGACCGCACGCGCCCGCGGACGGGAGCCTCGGCTCGCCGCGCGCTGACGCCGCGATCCACGACGACGCCCTCGGCCTGCTCGCGGCGGGCACCAACGCCACGTTGACCTACGGCCCCGACGGCGAGCGGCGCGGCGAGGGGATGCGGGTCTTCGTCTGGGGCTTCGCGCCCAAGCCGCGGATGCTCGTCTTCGGCGCGATCGACTTCGCGGCCGCTGTGGCCAAGGTCGGATCCTTCCTCGGCTACCACGTCACCGTCTGCGACGCCCGCCCCGTCTTCGCGACGACGTCGCGGTTCCCCGGCGCCGACGAGGTGGTCGTCGACTGGCCGCACCGCTACCTGCAGGCCGAGCTCGACGCCGGACGCATCGACCGGCGCACGGTCCTCGCGGTCCTGACCCACGACCCGAAGTTCGACGTGCCGCTGCTCGAGGTCGCGCTGCGCCTCGACGACGACGTACGGCCCGGCTACATCGGGGCGATGGGCTCGCGTCGTACGCACGACGAGCGGCTGGCGCGGCTCGTCGAGGCCGGGCTGGACGAGACCGAGCTGGCGCTGCTGTCCTCGCCGATCGGGCTCGACCTCGGGGCGCGCACCCCCGAGGAGACCGCGGTGTCGATCGCCGCCGAGATCGTCGCCCGCCAGTGGGGTGGTTCGGGGGAGCGGCTGGCCACCACGCAGGGCCGCATCCACCACGACGACTGACGACCGACGCGCGGACGTGCTGCCCACGCGACGACACGCCCGTACACGTCGTCACGGTGCGGTCGGAGGTGCCCATACTGGGCGGATCCGGGCCGTTGGCCGCGAGGCCCGTGAGGAAGGCCGTGCTGTTGGAGCTGTCGAGCCTGCTTGCCGTGTTCGCACATCCGGATGACGAGTCACTGGCCGCGGGTGGGGTCCTGGCTCGACATGCGGCAGCGGGGGCGCGCACGGCCGTCGTCACAGCCACGTGGGCACCGACCACGCGGCGGGCGGCGGAGCTGGCCGACGCGCTGAGGGTCCTCGGCGCGGGCGAGCCGACGATGCTCGGATATGCCGACGCGAAGGTCCCGGAGTCTGCTCCGGGCCGGCGCCGATGGTGCGACGCGCCGCTCGACGAAGCCGTGCTTCGGCTCGTGATACACATCCGCGAGTTCCGTCCCGAAGCGCTGGTGACGTTCGACGCTCGGGGCGGTCTGACCGGTCACCCCGACCACGTGCATGCCCATCGGGTGACCGTGCTGGCCGCCGAGGTCGCCGGTAGGGACGTCTGTCCTGATGCGGGCCAGCCGTGGACGCCGAGCGCCGTGTACCTGGCCACCCACCCGCGTTCGTCGCTGCAGCGGATCGAGGAGATCCTCGGCGCTCGAGGGGCCCGGAACACCACTCCGGACGAAGAGGTCACAGACCGCGTGGACGTCTCGCCATGGCTGGACCAGAAGGTGGCCGCGATCCTCGCCCACCGCTCCGAGGTCGACCGAGGCGCTCTTCCCGGGCTGGTCGCCCGCCTGTCACCGATGGCCCGAGCGGAGCTTCTCGCGACCGAGTGGTTCATCCGTCGCCCCGTGGCCCGTGCCGAGGGAGATGAGGGCGGCTCCACGTGGGAGCCTGGCGCGGATCCCGCCCGAGGACTACCTCGTCGGCCCGGGGCGGGGACCTGGCGGGGCCGGGCCTCAGCCGACGGATCCGGGGTAGCGCCGTGAGCGGTGAGCTGACACGTCCGTGGTTGCCGGCCTGACGGGCGCTTGACTGGACGTGCCGGTGGCCCCGCTACCTCGAGGGTGGCGGGGTCCGGGGCGGGGTCATGGTCGGCGCGGGTGCGGGAGGTCGGGCGGAGCGGCCTGGTCGGTCGGGCTGTCTGCATCGTCCGCTCGGCTGGTGCCGTCGCGGTCGCGTCGGTAGGTGTGGCCGTGCGGGGAGGTCCACTCGAACACCCCGGGCGCTGTCATCCGGTGGCGCCAGGCCGTGTGGGTCTTCAACCGGTGGTGGGAGCGACACAAGCACGCGAGATTGTCCGTCTGCGACGGGCCGGGTTGTGGTCGGCCCTCGGCTGCGGCGTCGTGGTCGTACTCGGTGATGTGGTCGACGTCGCCGCGACGGGCGGGTCGGGTGCACCACGGGAAGACGCAGGTGCGGTCGCGGAGAATCACCTGCTCGCGGATCCGGTCGGGCACCTCGTACGCCGGGGTCGAGAGGTCGGTGTTGAGGTCGATCACCGGCTTGATCGTGACCTTCGTGCGGGAGTCGGCGCACCAGTCCTTGACCTGGTCGAGCAGCACCAGCCGCTGGCCCTCCTCCAACCGCCCGGTCGGACCGAACACCGTCGTGTCGCCGGAGAAGCCGGCGTCGAAGTGCGCGTGCAGCACCACCTCGCGGGCGACCGGCAACCCGTCGGCGTCGCGAGCACTGGCAGGGCTGGTGCTGGTCGCGTGAAGGTCGAGCGCGGTCTGGGTCCTCGCGAGGTCGCCGAGCGCGGCTGACCTGCGGGCACCGAGTGTGGCGTCGGAGCCGAGTGCCTTCAACGTCGCGGCGCCGTGGGCGAGGGCGCGGTCGAGGTCGAGGGCGTCGGCGATGTCGAGCTCGGCCTCCACCCGCATCGTGCCTGCGAAGTGGACGTCATCGGAGTGGATCGTGACGTGGCGGGGGTCGACGTGCAGGTGGCCGTCCTCCGGATCCGAAGCCGGATCAGCAACGGCGAGGTCGAACCGCTTGATCGCCTCCGCGACGAGCCGGTCCAGCTG
>DASTPB010000078.1:0-11717 GCA_035762385.1 Nocardioides sp.
GGCCGTGGGCCGGGTCCACGTCGTCGTCCTGCTCCCGACGTACGGCGGCGAGCTCGGCGCTCAGCGTCGCCAGCCGCCGCGACACCGCCTCGGCGTGCTCGGAGGACGACTGGTTTCGACGCATGCCGTCCACGCTAGGAAGCCCCGCGCCGCCCCGACAGTGGCGACCGGCAATCTGTGGAGAGACGCCGTCAGGGGCGCGGGGAGACGCAGACGGCGACCATGCCGGGGCCGACGTGGGCGCCGAGCACGGCACCGAGCTCGCCGCACATCACCTCGCGTCCCTCCAGCCCGTCGGCGAGCCGCTCGGCCAGCGCTGCGGCGAGCTCCTCGGCGCGAACGGCGTTCGCCAGGTGGGCCACGCACACGTCGACCGGCTGGTCGCCGGCCGCCTCCACGGCGAGCTCGGCCAGCCGACCCAGCGCGCGTGAAGCCGTACGCACGCGCTCCCGCGGCGCGACCCGGCCGTCGACGATCTGGAGCAGCGGCTTGACCGACAGCGCGCTGCCGAGGATGGCCGCAGCCGCGCCGATGCGTCCGCCGCGGCGGAGGTACTCGAGCGTGTCGACGTAGAACAGCGACGTGGCCGCCTGGCCCCTCGCGAGCGCCGCCTCCGCCGCCTCCTCCGCCGTCCCGCCGGCATCCAGCACGTCAGCAGCCGTGAGCGCGGCGTAGCCCGTGGCGATGCCGACCTGCCCCGAGTCCACGACGTGCACGGGCAGCTCGACCTCGAGGGCACCCAGCTGGGCCGACTCGAAGGTTCCGCTCATCTCACCGGACAGGTGCACCGAGACGATCTCGTCGGCCCCGTCGGCCTCGAGCGACCGGTAGAGGTCGGCGAACAGGGCAGGCGCCGGGCGCGAGGTGCTGACCGGGACGAAGTCGCGCAGCGCCTCGGCCACGACGTCGGGCGTGGCGCCGTCCGGCCCCTCCTCGAGCACCTTCGCCCCGATCACGACCTGCAGCGGCACGACCCGGACACCGCGGGCCTGCGCCACCTCGGGCGGCAGGCTCGCGGTCGAGTCGGTGACCACCACCACGCGGGACATGGGGCGACCCTAGAGGCTCGGCGGCTCAGACGACGATGTTGACCAGCTTGGGCGCACGGACGATGACCTTGCGCACGGTGGCGCCGTCGATCGCCCGCTGGACGCCGGCGTCGGCCAGGGCCGCGGCCTCCAGGTCGGCCTCGGAGACGTCCGGGGACACCTCCAGGCGCGCCTTCACCTTCCCCCTGACCTGCACGACCGCGGTGACGGTGTCCTCGACCAGCAGCGCCTCGTCGACGGCCGGCCAGCCGGCACGGACGACGGTGGGCTCGTGGCCCAGCCGCTCCCACATCTCCTCGGCCGTGTAGGGCGCGACCAGCGACAGCAGGATCGCCACCGCCTCGGTCGCCTCGCGCACGGCCGGGTCGTCAGGGCCACACCCCGAGTCGATGGCCTTGCGCGTGGCGTTCACCAGCTCCATCACGCGGGCGACCATCACGTTGAAGCGGTAGGTGTCCACCAGCTCGGCGGCGTCGTGCACCGTCCGCGCGGTCGTACGCCGCAGCGCAACGTCGCCGGTCGTCACGTCGACGCCCGGCGCCGAGGTGACGTCGCCGGACAGCCGCCAGGCCCGCTGCAGGAAGCGCAGCGACCCGTCGGGCGACATGTTGGCCCAGTCGATGTCGTCCTCCGGCGGACCCGCGAAGACCAGGGTCAGCCGCACCGCGTCCACGCCGAAGGCCGCAAGTTGGTCCCCCAGGTTGACGCCGTTGCCCAGCGACTTGCTCATCTTCTTGCCCTGGTTGATGACGAAGCCCTGGTTCAGCTGCGCCGCCCACGGCTCGCGGAAGCCGACCAGGCCCATGTCGTTCAGGACCTTGGTGAAGAACCGGCCGTACAGCAGGTGCAGCACCGCGTGCTCGACCCCGCCGACGTACAGGTCGGCGGGCATCCACGCGTTGACCTTGGCGCTGTCGAACGGCCGGTCGGTCTCGTGCGGCGAGCAGTAGCGGAACATGTACCAGGACGAGTCCACGAAGGTGTCCATGGTGTCGGTGTCGCGCGACGCCGGGCCGCCGCAGGTGGGGCAGGTCACGGCCACCCACTCGGTCGCCCCGGCCAGCGGCGAGGTGCCCTTCGGCTTCAGGTCGGCACCCTTCAGCATCGGCAGGGTCACCGGCAGCTGGTCCTCGGGCACCGGGACCTCGCCGTCCACCGGGCAGTGGATGATCGGGATCGGCGGTCCCCAGTAGCGCTGGCGGCTGATCAGCCAGTCGCGCAGGCGGAAGTTGACCGCCCCGGAGCCGCGGCCGTCGGCCTCCAGCCGCTCGATGATGGTGCGGATCCCGGACGCCTTGTCGGTCAGGCCGTCCAGCGCCCCCGAGTTGACGTAGGCGCCGTCGCCCGACGTCGCCACGCCGGTCTCCTCGGGGTTGTCCTCGCCGGGCACGTCGATGACGCGGCGCACCGGCAGGCCCATCGCCCGCGCGAAGTCCAGGTCGCGCTGGTCGTGGGCAGGCACGGCCATGATCGCGCCCGTGCCGTAGTCGGCCAGCACGTAGTCGCTCGCCCAGACCGGGACCTCCTCACCCGAGACCGGGTTGGTGGCGGTGATGCCCAGGTCCACGCCGGTCTTGGGCCGGTCGGTCGCCAGCCGGTCGATGTCGGAGGCCTTGCGGACCTCGACCAGGTAGTCCTCCAGCGCCTGGGCACGGTCGGGGTGCACGATCTCGGCAGCCAGCGCTGCGTCGGCCGCCACCACCATGAACGTCGCGCCGTACAGCGTGTCGGGGCGCGTGGTGTAGACCTCGATGTCGCGCTCGCCGCCGGCGGTGTGCAGGGTGAACGTGACGTGCGCGCCCTCGGAGCGGCCGATCCAGTTGCGCTGCGCCGTCACCACCCGGTCGGGCCAGGTGTCCTCCAGCTCGTCCAGGCCGTCCAGCAGCTCCTGGGCGTAGTCGGTGATCCTGAAGTACCACTGCGTCAGGTTCTTCTTGGTCACCTCCGCGCCGCAGCGGTCGCACACGCCGCCGACGACCTGCTCGTTGGCCAGCACGGTCTGGTCGTTCGGGCACCAGTTGACCGGGCTGTTCTTGCGGTAGGCCAGGCCCCGCTTGAAGAACTCCAGGAACAGCCACTGCGTCCAGCGGTAGTACTCCGGGTCGCTGGTGTTGAACGTGCGCGACCAGTCGAACGACGCGGCGTAGCGCTGGCACGACTCGATCGACCGGGCGATGTTGGCGCGCGTGTAGGTGTCGGGGTGCTCGTTGTTGCGGATCGCGGCGTTCTCCGCGGGCAGGCCGAAGGAGTCGAAGCCCATCGGGTTCAGCACCTCGTACCCGCGCTGCCACCAGTAGCGCGCCACGACGTCGTGCAGCGCGAACACCTCGGCGTGACCCATGTGCAGGTCACCGCTCGGATAGGGGAACATCGTCAGCGCGTAGCGCTTCTCGCGCGGGCTGTCGTCGTCCGCCTTGAAGGGCTGGAGCTCGTCCCAGACACGCTGCCACTTCGTCTCCGTGGCGGCGATGTCGTACGTCGCGCGCTCGGCCTCGTGGGCCCTGGTGTCTCCCGTGTCTGGGCTGCTCATGGCGTGTCCTCGTGGGTGCTGGGTGTGGCGGTGTGGTGCGGGATGTCTGGGTCAAGGCATGAAAAAACCCCTCGCATGGAGGGGTAGCCGCGCGTCGGTCTCCTGGGTGGGGAGGACCCGATCAGCGCGGCTGACGAAGAAGGAGCTGCTTCTGCACGTCCACCATCATACTCGCTCCCATGGCCGCTGACCTGAGCAGGTACGACGACTGCCTCCGCTTCCTCACCGCGCTCCCCGGCCGCGTCCCGGCGCTGACGGTGGTCGTGGTCAACGGGTCGGCGGTCACGGGCGGCTGGGACGAGCACTCCGACCTCGACGTCGAGGCCTGGTGCGAGGGCGACGCCGCGACGACGTACGACGCCGTGCTGGAGCTCGCCCGCCAGGACCTCCCGGTCGACCACGTGTGGGAGCTGCCCGAGGCGACCTGGCCCACCGGACGCCAGTGCTTCATCCACCTGCAGCCCGACGCCGCGGACCTCAGCCGCCCGACGCGGCTCCTCGACGTGGTCGTCCAGACCACGCCCGAGCGGCTCACCCTGGACACCCGTCGCCACGGCGTACCGCTCGTGCTGCACGACCCCCACGACCTGCTCGTGCTCGAGGACGACGACGAGGCCGGGATGGAGGCGCAGCGCCGACAGGCGGTGGCGCAGACGGCCGCGCGACGCCAGACCGCGGCGTGGCTGGTCGAGCGGGCGATCGCGCGCGGCGACCTGGCCGAGGCGACCGCCCTGCACCTGCGCCTCGCGGTCGAGCCGCTGGTGCGGCTGCTGCGCGTCCGGCACTGCCCAGCGCGCCACGACTTCGGGCTGCGCTACCTGCGCACGGACCTGCCGACCGGGATGGCCGAGCGGGTGGAGGCGCTGCTGCCCGGGCCCGACCTGTCGGCCCGGGCCCGGGCGGCGTTCGCCTGGCAGGACGAGGTCCTGGACGAGCTCAGCGGGTAGGTGTCACTTCACGAACTGCGGGGTGAAGGGCGGGTTCCACCACTCGCCGTTCCACGCCTTCACCGCACCGATCACGTGCAGGATGCCGGCCACGACCGGCGGCACGAGGAAGACCGGCAGGAAGACGACGAACCCGATGCCCAGGGTCACGAGGCCAAGGACCACGTAGAGGACCGTGGCGACGACGAGCCAGATGAACATCGAGATCTGGACGTTGATCGAGTTCGCGGCGTGCGCGCGGACGAACGGCCCGCGGTCCTTGTGGACGACGTAGACCGCGATGGAGGCCAGGAACCCGAGGAAGCCGGCCGAGCACACCATCGCGACGACGGCGCCGGCGTGGCTGATCGCGCCCCAGGTGCGCTCCTGCTCCGGCGACATGGTGGCCGGGGTGGCCCGGTAGGCCGGCTGCGGCTGCTGGCCGGGACCGCCCTGCTGGTAGCCGCCCTGGTCGTACGGGCTGGGTTGCTGGTCGGACATCTCACTCACTCCTCGCCGGGCCGGGTGCCCACGCTGTGTCGATGACAAGCCAAGCACGCTGCGGCACGCGAATCATCCCGTTCCGGGGTCGAGTCAGGGTCGGGTCAGGGTCGGTCGCGGGTGGTCTCGTGCGCCCACCCTCCACGAGGTGTGTGACAGTACGGCGGACCGCGCGCGGGCTGCTGCCCAGCAATTCCCGGAGGGTGATGGTGGACGACACGGACGACGACGCGACGGGCGGGGAGGGCCGATGACCTGGTCGGCCTCCTTCGCGCCACTGCGCAACCGGAGCTTCGCGTGGTACTTCGCCTCCCGTTTCGTCAACACCTTCGGCGGCATGATGGCCAACATCGCGCTGGCCTTCGCGGTGCTCGACATCGAGGACTCCCCCGCCGCGCTGGGCCAGGTCCTCGCCGCCCACACGATCCCGATGGTCGTCCTGCTGCTGTGGGGCGGCGTGATCTCCGACCGGTTCCCGCGGACCCTCGTGCTGCAGGCCTCGAACATCGCCTCGGCCCTCACCCAGGGACTGATCGCCTTCCTGGTCATCACCGGCGCTGCCGAGCTGTGGATGGTCATCGTCCTGTCGGTGGTGCACGGCTCCGTCTCGGCGATCGCGTTCCCGGCGATGGCGAGCATGGTGCCGCAGCTGGTGCCGCGCGACCAGCTGCAGCCGGCGAACGCCCTGCTCTCGTTGACGCGCAACGGCCTCACCGTGCTCGGCCCCACCGTCGGTGCGCTGCTCGTCGTGACGGTCGGCTCGGGGTGGGCGCTGGCCGTCGACGCGGCGACCTGGCTGGTCGCAGCGCTGCTCCTCGCGCCCGTCAGGATCCCGCCGAAGGAGCGCAAGGCCTCGACGAGCACCGTCGCGGAGCTGCGTGAGGGCTGGACGTTCTTCTGGTCGACGACGTGGCTGTGGGTCATCGTCGTGGCGTTCGGCGCGCTCAACATGATCCACACCGGCACCCTGCAGACGCTGGGACCGGCCGTCGCGGAGGACGTCGACGGCGTGGGGCGGCAGGGCTGGGGCTTCGTGCTGTCCGCGGAGGCACTCGGCCTGCTGGCCATGGCTGTCGTGCTGCTGCGGGTGCGACTCGAGCGACCGCTGTTCTGGGGCATGGCGGCGATCAGCCTGGCGGCCCTGCCGATCATCGTGCTCGGCGCCGATCCGGTGCTGCTCGCGCTGGTCGTGGCGGCCTTCGTCGGTGGCGCCGGCATCGAGGTCTTCTCGATGGGGTGGAACCTCGCGATGCAGGAGCACATCGACGACGACATGCTCTCGCGCGCCTACTCCTACGACGCCCTGGGCTCCTTCGTCGCGATGCCGATCGGGCAGCTGCTGTGGGGGCCACTGGCGATCTGGTTCGGCGCCGGCCCGGTGCTCGTCGTGTCCGGAGTGGCGTACGCCGCCATCTGCGCGCTCGTGCTCTGCTCGCGCTCCGTGCGCGACCTGCAGCGGGCACCGGCGACCCCCCTCACGGAGGTGACGAGCGCCACGTCCTAGGGTCAGCGGACATGAGCGTCATGGATCTCTTCCGCCTCGACGGCAAGGTCGTCATCGTCACCGGCGCCTCGAGCGGCCTGGGCGTCGCGTTCGCCCACTGCTTCGCCGAGGCCGGTGCCGACGTGGTGCTGGGTGCACGCCGCACGGACCGGCTCGAGCGGGTCGCCGGCTCCGTCCGGTCCACCGGGCGCCGCGTGCACACGGTCGTGACCGACGTCGCTGATCCCGAGCAGTGCCAGCGGCTCGTCGACGAGGCGATGGCCGTGTTCGGCCGGGTCGACGTGCTGGTCAACAACGCCGGCGTCGGCACCGCCGTCCCCGCCACCCGCGAGACGCCCGAGGAGTTCCGCTCGGTCATCGACGTCAACCTCAACGGCTGCTACTGGATGGCGCAGGCCTGCGGTCGGGTGATGCTGCCCGGCTCGAGCATCATCAACATCTCGTCGGTGCTCGGGCTCACGACCGGCGGCCTGCCGCAGGCGGCGTACTCCGCCTCGAAGGCCGGTCTCGGCGGCCTGACCCGCGACCTCGCCCAGCAGTGGACGGGCCGCAAGGGCATCCGCGTCAACGCGCTGGCCCCCGGCTTCTTCTCCTCCGAGATGACCGCCACCTACCCCGACGGCTACCTCGACCAGGCGATCACCCGCGTCCCGGCCGGCCGCAAGGGCGACCCGCGCGAGCTGGCGGCGACCGCCGTGTGGCTGGCCTCCGACGCCGCCGGCTACGTCACCGGCCAGATGATCCCGGTCGACGGCGGGCTCACCATCGCCTGAGGTCCCGCGCAAGCGCACCGCCGACGCCGCCCTCGAGGCGGCACGGGGCGGGTCGTCACAGCAGACGAGCGGACGGCGGTTCCGGCACGAGCCGTGTCGCCACAGCCGCGGAAGGGCCAGGGTCAGCCGGCGGCGAGGATCTCGGTGACCGCGGCGACCAGCCCGGCGACGTCCTCGTCGCTGGCGACCAGCGGCGGGGCGAAGCGGACGGTGGAGCCGTGCGTGTCCTTGGCGAGGATGCCGCGGGCCATCAGCGCCTCGGACATCTGCCGACCCGACATGAGCGTGGGGTCGATGTCGATGCCGGCCCAGGCCCCGCGGACACGGACGGCCGAGAGCCCCTTGCCGACGAGTGGGCCGAAGCCCGCCTCGAGCTGGGCGCCGATCTCGGCGGAGCGGGCCTGGAAGGTGCCCTCCTCGAGCATCGCGACGACCTCGGTGCCGATCGCGGCGGCGAGCGGGTTGCCGCCGAAGGTCGAACCGTGCGACCCGGGGGTGATGACGTCCATGACCTCGTGGTCGGCCGCGATCGCGGAGACCGGGTAGATGCCGCCACCCAGCGCCTTGCCCATGATGTAGATGTCGGGGACGACGTCCTCGTGGTCGCAGGCGAAGGTCCGGCCCGAGCGCGCCAGGCCGGACTGGATCTCGTCGGCCACCATCAGCACGTTGCGCTCGGTGCACAGCGCACGGAGGTCGCGCAGGAAGCCCTCGGGCGGCATGACCACGCCGCCCTCACCCTGGATCGGCTCGAAGAGCACGGCCACGGTGGTCTCGTCGATGGCGGAGGCGATCGCCTCGATGTCGCCGTACTTGACCCCGCGGAAGCCGGTGGTGAAGGGGGCGTAGCCCGAGGTCGCGACGTCGTCGTCGGAGAAGCTGACGATCGTGGTGGTGCGGCCGTGGAAGTTGCCCTCCATCGTGATGATCGTGGCCTGCCCGGCCGGCACGCCCTTGACCTCGTAGCCCCACTTGCGGCTGACCTTGATCGCGGTCTCGACGGCCTCGGCGCCGGAGTTCATCGGCAGGATCATGTCCTTGCCGGTCAGCCGGCACAGGGCCTCGGCGAAGCCGCTGAGCTTGTCGTTGAAGAACGCGCGGCTGGTCAGCGTCAGGCGGCCGAGCTGCTCGCGCGCGACCGCGACGAGACGCTCGTTGGAGTGACCGAAGTTGAGGGCCGAGTAGCCGGCGAGGCAGTCGAGGTAGCGCTTGCCGTCGACGTCGACGACCCAGGCGCCCTCGCCCTCGGCGAGCACCACCGGCAACGGGTGGTAGTTGTGGGCGGCGTAGCGCTCGGTGGCCTCGATGTGGGCGGCGGTGCGCTCGGTGATCTGGGCGGGCGTGGTGGCCGTGGAGACGTCGGTCGCGGTCATGAGCACATGGTGCCACCGGGGTCGCTCGAACGCCGATTTCGCTCCGGGCGTCGTCCGGACCGCGGGCGAGTCTCCCCCCGCACGGTCTCGGTGCATGACAGAAGGCCGGACCCTGACGGATCCGGCCTTCTCGTTGGTGGAGCTGAGGGGACTCGAACCCCTGACCCTCTGCATGCCATGCAGATGCGCTACCAGCTGCGCCACAGCCCCAACGGTCGAGAACCTTAGCCGACACCTCGCCGGCAGGTGAAATCGGGGTCCTCCGTCCGGTCCGGATCAGGTCAGCCAGCGCCAGAGGAGCCAGATCCCGAGCACCGTGACGGCGACTCCGGCGAGCACCGGCACCAGCATCAGGGCCACTGCGCCGACGACGTACGCCGTGCTCGGTGGCTGGCGGAGCGGCTGGCGCTCGACCTCGCGGAGGAGCAGGCGGAGGTTCTTGCGGTTGGCCCGGTGGGCGACGTCGAGCACGTCACCGACGCCCGGGACCAGGCCGAGCAGCGCGTCGACGACGAGGTTGAACCCCATCACCGCGAGAACGGGCATCGGGACCCGGGCGCGGATCGCGTCGCGGACGATCACGCTCGACAGGGCGCTGCCGACGGCGTCGCCGATGCCCGGCACGAGGCCGATCAGGGCGTCGAGACCGAGCCCGATGCGGGTGCCGGGCACGAAGACGGCGTCGTCCATCACCTTGGCGAGCCGGCGGCTCGCGGTGACGTCGACCTCGCGGGCACGACCTTCAGCCGAGCGCCTCACCCGACCACCCGGTTCCAGGCCGTCAGCCGCCAGCGCACCACGCCCCCGGTCCAGGCCGACGCCGAGTGCTCGAGCACCACCCAGCCGCAGTTGGCCAGCACGCCGAGGGACTCGGCGACGTCCCCGCGCCACCCGAGGAAGGCGGGCACGGCCACCCGCAGCGCGGCCCCGTGCGAGACGACGACGCCGGTCTGGCCGTCCCCCAGCGCGTCGGCGTACGACGTCAGGGCGGGCAGGAAGCGCGCGAGCACGTCGTCGGGCGTCTCGCGCCCCGGGATCGCCGCGTCGTCCCCGGCCACCAGCGCAGCGTGCTCCGCGGGGTACGCCTCGGCGTACTGCGCGTCGGTCAGCCCCATGCGGTGCGGACCGACGTCGAACTCGCGCAGGCGGTCGTCCAGGACCGGTTCCAGTCCTGACTCCGCGGCGACCACGGCGGCCGTGCCGACGGCGCGGGCGAGGTCTGAGGACCACACCGCGACCGGCCGGAGCGCGGCGAGGACGGGTGCGACCGCCTTGGCCTGCGCCGAGCCGGTCTCGTCGAGGGGTACGTCGGCGTGGCCCTGCGCGCGGCCCGTGTCGTTCCACTCCGTGCGGCCGTGACGGAGCAGGACCAGGCGCCTCACGCGAGGGTCAGCGGGATGAGCGGACAGTCGCTCCAGAGGCGCTCGAGGGCGTAGAAGGACCGCTCCTCCTCGTGCTGCACGTGGACCACGATCTCGCCGTAGTCGAGGAGCACCCAGCGCCCCTCCTTGTGCCCCTCGCGGCGGATCGGCTTGGCTCCCGCCTCGCGGAGCTTGTCCTCCACCTCGTCGACGATCGCACCGACGGCCCGCTCGTTGTTGGCGCTCGCCAGCACGAAGGCGTCGGTGATCGCGAGCTGGTCGCTGACGTCGAAGGCCAGGACCTGGTCGGCCTTCTTGTCGTGCGCGGCCTGGGCCGCGACGGCGACGAGCTCGAGGGCGTGGTCGGTGGCAGTCATGCAGAGTCCTTGCTCGGTCTGGGCGTGGTGCTGGTGCGGGTCCGCTGGCCGGCGGTGGTGCCGGTGGCGGCATAGAGGTCGTGCTTGGCGATGTACTGGACGACGCCGTCCGGCACGAGGTACCAGACGGGCTCGCCGCGACGCTTGCGCTCACGGCAGTCGGTGGAGGAGATCGCGAGGGCGGGGATCTCGACCATGGTCACCCGGTCGGCCGGGATCTTCGCTAGGGCCGCCGGGTCCATCTCGTAGCCCGGCCGGGTGCAGCCGACGAAGTTGGCCAGCTCGAACAGCTCGTCGGCGTCACGCCAGGTGAAGATGTCGGCGAGCGCGTCGGCGCCGGTGATGAAGAACAGCTCGGCGTCGGGCATCTCGGCCCTCAGGTCGCGGAGCGTGTCGATGGTGTAGGTCTTGCCGGCGCGGTCGATGTCGACGCGGGAGACGTTGAAGCGCGGGTTGGCCGCCGTGGCGACCACGGTCATCAGGTAGCGGTGCTCGGCGGGCGTGACCTGCCGGTCGCTCTTCTGCCACGGGTCGCCGGTGGGCACGAAGACGACCTCGTCGAGGTCGAACCAGGCCTGCACCTCTGAGGCGGCCACGAGGTGGCCGTGGTGGATGGGGTCGAAGGTGCCACCCATCACCCCGACGCGACGCTGTCCCACCGGACCGGCCACCGGATCAGCTGTGCTCGCGTCCGCCACCGAAGGAGATCACGGCCAGCAGCAGCACGAGCAGCAGCGCGAGGGCGATGGCGCCGACGACGTAGGGGTGGACGACAGGCTCGCTCTCGGCCTCGGCGGCCAGGGTGACGACGGTGCTCAGCATGGCGCTCACCCTACCGGCACCGTCGTGTCGTCACCGGACGTGGCCCTCGCCGACGACGACGTACTTGCTCGACGTCATCTCCGGCAGCCCCATCGGCCCGCGGGCGTGCAGCTTCTGGGTGGAGATGCCGATCTCGGCACCGAACCCGAACTCCCCTCCGTCGGTGAACCGCGTCGAGGCGTTGACCATCACCGCTGCGGAGTCCACCGCTGCGACGAATCGTCGGATGGTCGCCTGGTCGCGGGCGACGATCGCCTCCGTGTGGCCGGACGACCAGCGGCGGATGTGCGCGATCGCGCCCTCGACGTCGGCGACGACGGCCGCGGAGATCTCGAGCCCGAGGAACTCCGCGGCGTGGTCGTCGTCGGTCACGGGCACCACGTCGTCGTACTCCGCGAAGGCGCTGTCGCCGTGGATGAGCACCCCGCCGGCCTGCAGCGCCTCGATCACGGAGGGGAGGAACTCGTCGGCGACGTCCTCGTGCACGAGGAGCGACTCCGC
>DASTPB010000079.1:0-34031 GCA_035762385.1 Nocardioides sp.
CGCCGCCCAGTACGAGTCCGAGGTCGTCTACCACTCCATCCGTGAGGACCTCGAGGAGAAGGGTGTCGTCTTCGTCGACACCGACACCGCGCTGAAGGAGCACGAGGAGCTCTTCAAGGAGTACTTCGGCACCGTCATCCCGGTCGGTGACAACAAGTTCGCCGCGCTCAACACGTCGGTGTGGTCGGGCGGCTCGTTCATCTACGTGCCGAAGGGCGTCCACGTCGACATCCCGCTCCAGGCCTACTTCCGGATCAACACCGAGAACATGGGCCAGTTCGAGCGGACGCTGATCATCGCCGACGAGGACTCCTACGTGCACTACGTGGAGGGCTGCACCGCGCCGATCTACTCCTCCGACTCGCTGCACTCCGCGGTCGTCGAGATCGTCGTCAAGAAGGGCGCCCGCGTCCGCTACACCACCATCCAGAACTGGTCGAACAACGTCTACAACCTCGTCACCAAGCGCGCGACCTGCGAGGCCGGCGCGACGATGGAGTGGGTTGACGGCAACATCGGTTCCAAGGTCACCATGAAGTACCCCGCCGTCTACCTGATGGGCGAGCACGCGAAGGGCGAGACCCTCTCGATCGCGTTCGCCGGCGAGGGCCAGCACCAGGACGCCGGGGCCAAGATGGTGCACGCCGCGCCGCACACCTCGTCGTCCATCCTGAGCAAGTCGGTGGCACGGGGCGGCGGTCGTACGTCGTACCGCGGGCTGATCCAGGTCAACGAGGGTGCCCACGGCTCGAAGTCCAACGTGCTGTGCGACGCGCTGCTGGTCGACCAGATCAGCCGCAGCGACACCTACCCCTACGTCGACATCCGCGAGGACGACGTGTCGATGGGCCACGAGGCCAGCGTCTCCAAGGTGTCCGACGACCAGCTGTTCTACCTCATGTCGCGCGGCATGGAGGAGGACGAGGCGATGGCGATGATCGTGCGCGGCTTCGTCGAGCCGATCGCCAAGGAGCTGCCGATGGAGTACGCCCTCGAGCTCAACCGCCTCATCGAGCTGCAGATGGAGGGGGCCGTGGGCTGACGGCCGCAGCCGCTGACCCGTCCGTCGTACGTAGGAAGAAGAGCATTGACCGTCACCACTGATTCCGTCCGCTCCGCCGTGGAGCAGGAGAAGATCGAGAGCCACCTCAACCCGCCCGGGTCCTTCGACGTGGCCGACCACCCGGTCCCGACCGGGCGCGAGGAGATCTGGCGCTTCACCCCGCTCAAGCGGCTCCGCGGCCTGCACGCCGATGCCGAGTTCATGCGGTCCGCCACCTCGTGCACCTGGAACGCGCCCGAGGGCGTACGCGTCGAGGGCGTCTCCGGCGACGAGGCGCGCGAGCTGCGCGGCATCTCGGGCTGGGCGCCCAACACCCGCTTCGCCGCCCGCGTCCTGGCCGAGGTGCCGGCGAGCCTGCTCATCGACGTCCCGGCCGACACCGAGGTGTCGGAGCCGGTCGTGGTGGACCTCCACGGCGAGGACGCCTCGGTGACCGAGGCCGGTCACGTCGCGATGCGCTTCGGTCGGCACAGCAAGGCGATCGTGGTCCTCAACCACACGGGCTCGTCCTCGGTCGCTGCCGTGGTCGAGATCGTCGTGGGTGACGGTGCCGAGGTCACCGTGGTGACGATCCAGGACTGGGCCGACGACGCCGTGCACCTCGCCCACCACCAGGCCCGCGTCGGTCGCGACGCGACCTACAAGCACGCCGCCATCTCCTTCGGCGGCGACCTCGTGCGGATGGACGCCAACGTGACCTACGACGGTCCCGGCGGCTCGGCCGAGCTGCTGGGCCTGTACTTCGCCGACGCCGGCCAGCACATCGAGCACCGGATCTTCGCCGACCACACCGCTCCCCGCACCAAGTCCCACGCCGTCTACAAGGGCGCGCTGCAGGGCGAGAAGGCGCACACGGTCTGGGTCGGCAACGTGCTGATCCGCAAGGTCGCCGAGGGCATCGAGACCTACGAGGAGAACCGCAACCTCGTCCTCACCGACGGATGCCAGGCCGACTCGATCCCGAACCTCGAGATCGAGACCGGCGAGATCGAGGGTGCGGGCCACGCCTCGGCCACCGCGCGCTTCGACGACAACCAGCTCTTCTACCTCCAGTCGCGCGGCGTCTCGGAGGCGGAGGCCCAGCGCCTGGTCGTGCACGGCTTCTTCAACGACCTGATCCGCCAGGTCGGCGTGCCGTCCATCGAGGACCGCCTCCTCACCACCGTCGAGGCCGAGCTCGCCAAGAACGTCCTCAAGGACGTCGGCTCGATCGCCGCCTTCGGGTCGGAGGAGGACTGATGGCGTTCGAGCGGGCCTGCGCCCTCGACGAGATCAGCGCCGACCAGGGCCTCGCGGTGACCCTCGGGGGTCACGAGATCGTCGTCGTCCGCGACGGTGACGAGGTCTTCGCGCTCCAGAACGAGTGCAGCCACGCCGCCGTCGCCCTCAGCGAGGGCGAGGTCGCCGACTGCCAGATCGAGTGCTGGTTGCACGGGTCGATGTTCGACCTCCGCACCGGCAAGCCCACCAACCTTCCCGCGACCGAGCCGGTCGCCACCTTCCCGATCGACCTACGCGCCAACCCCGACGGCACCAGCGACGTGTACGTCGACACCGAGACCACCCTGAACGGAGTCACCCCCGCTTGAACGAGCGGAGTGAGTTCATCATTCAATACAGCGCACATGGAGCCTCATGTGCGCACGGAACGAAGTGAGTACGTACATGAGCAAGCTTGTGATCACCGACCTGCACGTCACCGTCGACACCGAGGACGGTCCCAAGGAGATCCTCAAGGGCGTCACCCTCACCATCAAGGAGGGCGAGACCCACGCGATCATGGGGCCCAACGGCTCGGGCAAGTCCACGCTCGCCTACTCGATCGCCGGGCACCCGAAGTACACGATCACCGGCGGCACGGTGACCCTCGACGGCCAGGACGTGCTGTCGCTCTCGGTCGACGAGCGCGCCCGCGCCGGCCTGTTCCTCGCGATGCAGTACCCCGTCGAGGTCCCCGGCGTCTCCGTCGCCAACTTCCTCCGCACCGCCAAGACCGCGATCGACGGCGAGGCGCCCAAGCTGCGCACCTGGGTCAAGGACGTCAACGGCGCCCTCGAGGCGCTCAACCTCGACTCGTCGTTCTCGCAGCGCTCGGTCAACGAGGGCTTCTCCGGCGGCGAGAAGAAGCGCCACGAGATCGCTCAGCTCGAGCTGCTCGACCCCAAGGTCGCGGTGCTCGACGAGACCGACTCCGGTCTCGACATCGACGCGCTCAAGATCGTCTCCGAGGGCGTCAACCGCTTCCGCCGGCGCGAGGGCAAGGGCGTCCTGCTCATCACCCACTACACCCGCATCCTGCGCTACATCGAGCCCGACTACGTCCACGTCTTCGTCGACGGCCGGGTCGCCGAGTCGGGCGGCAAGGAGCTCGCCGACCAGCTTGAGGCCGAGGGCTACGACAAGTACCTCACGGCGGCGCGATAAGCGGCACTGGCCTGCGTTGTCGGTCGCTCGACGACCCGCTCCGCTCAAAGGTCGCCTTCGCTCCTCCGCCTTGACCAGCACCACTTCTCACACCGCCGAAACGAGGTAACACCATGGAAGGACTGCTCCCGGATCTCGACGTGATCCGCAAGGACTTCCCGATCCTCGAGCGCACGCTCGCGGGCGGAGTGCCGCTGGTCTACCTCGACAGCGCCAACACCTCGCAGAAGCCGCAGGTCGTCATCGACACGATGGTCGACCACCTCGAGCGGCACAACGCCAACATCGCCCGTGCCATGCACCAGCTCGGCGCGGAGTCGACCGAGGCCTACGAGAAGGCCCGCGACCAGGTCGCCGCGTTCCTCAACGCGCCGTCGCGCAACGAGGTGGTCTTCACCAAGAACGCCACGGAGGCGCTCAACCTGCTGGCCCGCACGATCGAGCTCGGACCCGGCGACAACGTCGTGATCACCGAGATGGAGCACCACTCCAACATCGTGTCGTGGCAGCTCGCGTGCGAACGGTCGGGCGCGGAGCTGCGATGGTTCGGGCTGACCGACGACGGGCACCTCGACCTCTCCGACGCCGACCAGCTGGTCGACGAGCACACCAAGGTCGTCGCCTTCGCCTGGGTGTCCAACATGCTCGGCACGATCAACCCGGTCACCGACCTCGTAGCCCGGGCCAAGGCCGTGGGTGCACTGTCGGTCATCGACGCCTCGCAGGCCGCGCCGCAGCTGCCGGTCGACGTGCAGGCGACCGGGTGCGACTTCCTGGTCTTCACCGGTCACAAGGTGACCGGCCCGACCGGGATCGGCGTCCTGTGGGGCCGTGAGGAGCTGCTCAACGAGCTGCCTCCCTTCCACGGCGGCGGCGAGATGATCGAGACCGTGACGATGGCGCGGTCGACCTTCGCCAAGGCGCCGCACCGCTTCGAGGCCGGCACCCCGCCGATCGTCGAGGCCGTCGGGCTGGGCGCGGCCGTCGACTACCTCGCCCACATCGGGCTCGACGCCATCCACCGCCACGAGCAGGCGATCACGGCGTACGCCCTCGAGGGCCTGCAGTCCGTGCCGGGCGTCACCGTCCTCGGCCCGCTCGACGCGACGCAGCGCGGCGGGGCGATCTCCTTCGAGCTCGCCGGCGTGCACCCGCACGACATCGCGCAGGTCCTCGACTCGCGCGGCATCGCGATCCGCGCCGGTCACCACTGCGCCAAGCCCGCCCACGCCCGCTTCGGGGTGCAGAGCTCGAGCCGGATGTCGTCCTACCTCTACACGACCCCGGCGGAGATCGACGCGCTGGTCGAGGGCCTCCACCACACCCGCAGCTACTTCAAGGTGGACGCCGGATGAGCACCGACCTCGACGCGCTCTACCAGGAGATCATCCTGGACCACTACAAGAACCCGCACCACAAGGGCCTGCGCGACCCGTTCGAGTCCGAGGTGCACCACGTCAACCCGACCTGCGGCGACGAGGTCACCCTGCGCGTCCACCTGGCCGACGGGGTGGTGGCGGACGTCTCCTACGACTCCGTCGGCTGCTCGATCTCCCAGGCGTCTGCGTCCGTGCTGACCGACCTGGTGATCGGCAAGCCGGTGGACGAGGCGATGGAGATCCACCAGACCTTCCTCGAGCTCATGCAGGGCAAGGGACAGGTGGAGCCCGACGAGGACGTCCTCGAGGACGGCATCGCGTTCGCCGGTGTCGCCAAGTTCCCCGCGCGCGTGAAGTGCGCGCTGCTCTCCTGGATGGCGTGGAAGGACGCGACCGCCCAGGCCCGATCCGAAGGAGCCCCTTCATGACCGACCACCAGGCGACCGACCATGGTGACCTCCCCGACGTGCCGGAGGCAGGCCAGGGCGGCGGCACCTCGACGGTGACCGTCGACGACGTGACCGAGGCGATGAAGGACGTCGTCGACCCCGAGCTGGGCATCAACGTCGTCGACCTCGGCCTCGTCTACGGCGTGCACCTCGACGAGCACAGCAACGCCGTCCTCGACATGACGCTCACCTCGGCGGCGTGCCCGCTGACCGACGTGATCACCGACCAGACCGAGTCGGCCCTCGAGGGCCTCGTCGGCGACGTCGCGATCAACTGGGTGTGGATGCCGCCGTGGGGTCCGGACAAGATCACCGAGGACGGCCGCGAGCAGCTGCGGGCACTGGGCTTCAACGTCTGAGTCCCGTCAGCTGCCGCCCCTCGCCCGCACCTTCGTGACCCAGTACTCGTCGCTCGGCTGCGGGTCCGGCAGGAAGCGCGCGTTGGGCAGGTAGAGGTTCGCGCCGAACTTCGCGACCGTGGTGGGCGTGTCGAACGCCTTCGAGGTGATCGTTCGCACGAGCCGGGCCGCCCCGCCGGTCCGCGACAGGCGGAGCACCGCGATCTCGTTCTCGGAGTTGCGTACGACGTAGAGCGTCCGCCCGTGCCGCAGCATCCCGTCGCCTGACGTGAGGTCCGCACCACCGAGGTCCACCTCGGTCGCGTCGCCGGTGCCCGGGTCCACGCGGTAGAGCAGCCCGGTGTTCGAGTTGATCACGAGGAGCCCGCGGCCGGTGGGCGTCGTGCTGATCCCGTTGGCGTTGAACTCTCCGTCGACCTGGTCCCACTCGCCGCCGAGCGGCACCGTTGTCACGGCCGTCCCGGGGCCCCCGCCGGGCAGCCGGTCGACGCGGTAGAGCTCGGCCTGGAAGGAGTTGGTGAACCACGCCGCGCCCTTGGTCAGCACCACGTCGTTGATGAAGCTCTGGCCGGTCGTCAGGACGCGGGTGACGGCGGCACCGGAGTCGATGTCGACGATCCGGGCGGTGCCGGACGTACCTCCTGAGACGTAGAGCCGACCGTGGCGGTCCGACTTCAGTCCGACCGACGGCGTGCCGGGCCCTTGGCTGATGATCGAGCCCTTGCCGCTGCGCAGCGACACCTCGTAGATGTCGCCGTCGGCGAGCGAGCCCAGATAGGCGGTCGGTCCGGGGCCGATCGTGATGCCCTCCGGCTGGAAGCCGTCGGGGAGCTCGATGCGGGCGGGGAACGGGCGGTACTGGGGCGCAACGGCGGCGTGGGCCGGTGAGGCAGCCGGCAGCAGGGCCAGGCCGATGACGAAGGCGGCGAGCGAGGCTGTGGTGTGGCGCATGGGACCTCCGTGTCAGTTGGTCTCCCGACCGTAGCTCCGGGGTACGCCCGGTGCCAGAGGTCGTCGCGGCGCCTGCCCGGATAATCCGTGGCGGTCGCGGGCGAGCAGGCGCACACTCCATGCGTGCTCAACCCCCACCCCACGCGCTACGCCGAGCTCAACGGCGTGCTGCACGACCTCGTCACCGGTGCCCGGGCCGCGCTGGGCGAGTCGTTCATCGGCGCCTACCTGCAGGGGTCCTTCGCCCTGGGTGCGGGGGACCTCCACAGCGACTGCGACTTCCTCGTCGTCGTGGCCGAGCGGCCGGACGAGGAGCAGGAGACCGCGCTCCGCCGGCTGCACGCCGACCTCCCGCACCGCGCCGGCTCCTGGTACGGCCACCTCGAGGGCTCGTACGCCGTCGCGGACGACCTGCGGACCGTGGCCGGGCTCGGGCGGGAGTGGCTCTACGTCGACCACGGGTCGGACGTCATGTCCTGGTCCGAGCACTGCAACCAGCCGTGGACGCGCTGGGTCCTGCGCGAGCACGGCATCACCCTGGTCGGGCCGTGCCCGGTCGAGCTGATGGACCCGGTCCCCGAGGACGTGCTCCGCGACAGCGCCCGGGCGGGCCTCGCGACCCTGACCGACGACGTGCTCGGCTGGTGCCCACCCACGGTGGCGTGGTGCCAGCGCTACCTCGTCGTACAGGCCAGCCGCAGCCTCTACACGATCCGCACGGGCGAGGTGGCCAGCAAGCGGGACGCGCTGCGGTGGGCGATGGTCCACGGCGACCCGGGCTGGCGACCCCTGCTGCAGCAGGTGCTCGCCGACCGCGACCTCGGCCTCGACCCGCAGGCTCCCCCGCGCCCGGGCTCGATGGAGGCGGCCCGCGACTTCGCGGCGTACGTCGCCGCCGTGGCGTGACTGGCTAACCTTCGCGCATGGATCCCGAGGTCGACCCCAGCGCGGTCGAGACCAACGACGTCGAGTTCGACCACGAGGAGCTGCGGGTCTTCTGGGACCTCGCCCGCTTCCACGCCAAGCTCAACGCGGCGCCGACCTACTTCGGGCCGACGACGTTGGAGTCGGTGCCGCCGCCCGCGTGGGCCTACGGCGACTCGGTCGAGGAGTCCGACGCCTACGTCGAGGCCGTCCTGGCCGACGAGCGGGGGAGCACGACGGCGCCGGTCGACGACTACGCCGGTGACCTCCCGCAACCGGGTGTGCTGTCGATCCTCTGCGACGGCTCTGGCCGCCCGCGCGCGCTGGTCGAGGTCAGCGACGTGAGCGTCACGGACCGTGAGGTGACCGAGTCGTTCAGGGTGGTCTACCAGGCCTGAGCGGCCCGGCCGCGTGTGGGAGAGTCCTCGCATGGCCGAGCGGATGACCTACCTCCTCGTCGACGGGGAGAACATCGACGCCACCCTGGGCACCTCGATCCTCGGGAGGCGCCCGCGCCCGGAGGAGCGGCCGCGCTGGGACCGGCTCCTCGAGTGGGCGGAGCGGGCGTTCGACCAGGACGTCACCGGCCTGTTCTTCCTGGCCGCCACCACCGAGCTCCCCACCAGCTTCGTGCAGGCCCTGCTCGCGATCGGCTTCAAGCCCATCCCGCTCAGCGGTGAGGGCAAGGTCGTCGACATCGCCATCCAGCGCACGGCCGAGGCGCTGGTCCACCGGCCGGCCGACGTGGTCCTCGTCAGCCACGACGGCGACTTCGTCGACCAGGTCTCGGCGCTCTGCGACGGCAGCCGGCAGGTCGGCGTCATCGGGTTCACCGAGTTCGTGAACTCGCAGTTCCGCAACCTGCCGGGCCTGCGGATCTTCGACCTCGAGTACGACCTCGGGGCGTTCAACTCGGCCCTGCCCCGCGTCCGGGTCATCCCGATCGACGAGTTCGACCCGCTCGAGTTCCTCTGAGGCCGGTCGTGCCGTCGGTCCTGGTCCCCGCAGCGCGTTGGGAGCGGTGGGTCGCCAACTTCACCACCGGCCACGGCGGGGCGGACCTCACTGTCGCCGGTGGCGCGCTGCGCGGGCAGGCCGCCGACGGGTCCCACTTCACCGCGCGCCTGCCGTTCGCGACGGCGTACGACGGTCCCGCCGAGGCGGGTGCCTTCGCGGCCGAGGCCGTGGCGCCGGGGGAGTGGGGTGTGCTGCTGGTCCGCAAGGGCGGCTTCGCCGCGGCGCGGCTGCGGGGAGACGCCCTCGTCGAGCACAAGGTCGGCCAGCGCCACGTGCAGGGGCGCACCAAGGCTGGCGGCCAGAGCCAGCAGCGCTTCGCCCGCCGCCGCGACAACCAGGCTCGGCAGGCCTACGAGGCGGCCGCCGACCACGCGGCGCGGATCCTCGACGGCGTACGCCTCGTCGTCGCCGGCGGCGACCGGGCGGCGGTCGACGCCGTGCTGGCCGACCCCCGGCTCGCCTCCGTCACGGTCGTGGACCCGTGGCTGCCCGTGCCCGACCCGCGGCGGGCCGTGCTGGACCGCGCGATCGCGGACGCGCAGGCGGTCGCCGTCGAGGTGACGAACGCCTGACGTCATGAGGATTTCCGGCTCGGACCGGCGTGTCCCATGACGTCCGAGCCCGGTGGCGCTACCGCACCCGCGACATCGGCTAGCGTCACCGCCATGTGGCAGCCGGAGCCGGGATGGCAGCGCCTCCCGGGCGCAGGTCCGGCCACCGTCGGCGTGTGGTCGGCCACCCACCTCGGCCACGACGTCGTCGTCAAGCGACTGCGCCGTCCCGACCCGCAGGACGCTCCGGGGGTCCTCATCGCCGGCGACGTCAACTACTGGCGCCGGGCCGCCGACGTCGCCCTCAGCGGGGTCGTGGCCGATGCGCCCGGCCTGCGCGAGGCGCCCGTGGTGCGCGTCGACGAGGACGACGAGGGCATCACCCTGGTCCACGAGCGGATCACCGCCCACGACCCCCCGGGCCTCTGGCTGGCCGCCTGCCTCGGTCGCTTCGCCGCGGTCGACCTGGGCGAGCACGGGTGGCTCGCGCGTGACCAGCTGCGCACCCGGCTCCGGCTCGTCGAACGGCGTGGTGGCTGGCGCACCCTGGCGCGCACCCCGGTGGCCGACATCGCCGACCACCTGTGGTCGCGCCGCGAGGCGTGGCTGGACCGCTGCGACGCCCTCCCGCAGGTGGCGCAGCACGGTGACCCGTCGGCGGCCAACATCCCGGGCCGCGACGGTGACGGTGCCGTCGCGATCGACTGGGCCCACCTCGGCCGGGGCCCCGTCGGCGCCGACCTCGGCTACCTCTCGCTGACGACCCGCGAGGACGTCGAGCCCCTCGTGGAGGCGTACGTCGCCGCGCTGCCCCCCGGCGCGGCAGCCCGGGAGGACGTGGTCCTCGGCGCCCGGGTGACGGCCGTCTACACCGCCCTGACCCGGCTCGACTGGGCGCTCGCCCGGGTCGCGGACGGCGAGGGAGCGCTGGCCGGCAAGTTCCGCCACCCGAGCGTCGCGCCGTACATCCGGTCCATGCAGCGCCAGGTCGCGCAGGTCGAGGCGTTGCTCAGCGACGCCTGACGATGCCTGACTGGCCCACGGCGGGTCTCACAGGGACGAGGCGGAGAAGGTGTCGCAGGCCTCGAGGGTGCCCTCCTGATAGCCGCGGGTGAACCACGCCATCCGCTGCTCCGACGACCCGTGGGTCCAGCCCTCGGGGTCGACGCCCTGACCGGACCTCTGCTGGATCCGGTCGTCGCCGACGGCCTTGGCGGAGTCGAGAGCCTCGGTGATGTCGCCCTCGTCCAGGCCCTGCAGGATGCCGTCGCCGTCGCTCGCGTCACGGGTCCACATGCCGGCGTAGCAGTCGGCCTGCAGCTCGAGGCGCACGGCGTCGGAGTCGGCGCCCTTCTGGGTGCGGACCTGACCCATCGTGCCCATCAGGTTCTGGATGTGGTGGCCGTACTCGTGGCCGAGGACGTAGGGCTCGACGAAGTCACCGCCCTGGCCGCCGAGCTGCCCCTCGAGGACGTCGGCGAAGAAGGTCGTGTCGAGGTAGATCTGCTGGTCGGGCGGGCAGTAGAAGGGGCCCACCTGCGACGACGCCTGGCCGCACCCGGTCTGCACACCACCGGCGAAGGTCTTGATGGTGGCCGGCGTGAACTCGGTGCCGGCCTGCTCCGGCAGGGCCCTGGCCCAGTACTGCTCGAGCGAGAGCGCCACGGCCTTGCGGGCACAGTCCGCATCGCTGTTCGCGTCCGCGCCGGTCGTGCAGTTGGCGTAGCGCTCGTCGTTGGGGTCGATGCCGTCCGGCTGCCCCTGCCCCTGCCCCTGGGGGCTGGCGCCACCCCCGCCGCCGGGCAGGCCGCCGCCCATGCACTGGGTCAGCACCACGAACAGGATGATGATGATGAGGCCGCCGATGCCGCCACCGGCCCGGGTGCCGCCGGGCAGCGGGATGCGCATCGGGCCACCGCCACCGCCACCGCCGCGGCCCGCGTCGCTGACGCGGCCCCCGCTGATGTCGGCCTTGGGGTTGAAGCGCATGGGGGTTGCCTTTCCGCAGGTCATGGGGTCGATCCGACCTCTGCGCACAGTAGCGCGTGCGTCGCCGATGGGACTCCTGACTCCACCCCTTCGTAGGATGTCGTCCGAGATGATCACCGCCCAGAAGCTCGAGGTCAGAGCCGGTGCGCGGCTCCTCATGGAGGACGTCACCTTCCGCATCGCCGCAGGCGACAAGGTCGGCCTCGTGGGGCGCAACGGCGCCGGCAAGACGACCCTCACCCGCATCCTCGCCGGCGAGGGCCAGCCTGCCTCGGGACAGGTCCTGCGCAGCGGCGACATCGGCTACCTCCCCCAGGACCCACGGGTCGGCGACCCCACGGTGATCGCCCGCGACCGCATCCTCTCGGCGCGCGGCCTCGACGAGGTCGTACGCCGCCTCCGCGAGGCCGAGGTCGACATGGCCAGCGAGGACCCGAAGGTCCACGAGCGGGGCATGAAGCGGTGGGCCCGCGCCGACGCCGAGCTCCATGCGGGCGGCGGCTACGCGGCGGAGTCCGAGGCCGCGCAGATGGCCGCGGCGCTCGGCATCGAGGAGCGCCTGCTCGCGCAGCCGATCGGCACGCTGTCCGGCGGCCAGCGTCGCCGCGTCGAGCTCGCCAGGATCCTGTTCTCCGGCGCCGAGATCATGCTGCTCGACGAGCCGACCAACCACCTCGACGCCGACTCCATCGTCTGGCTGCGCGACTTCCTCAAGGCGCACCGCGGTGGCTTCGTGGTCATCAGCCACGACAACGCCCTGCTCGAGGCCACGGTCAACAAGGTCTTCCACCTCGACGCCAACCGCGCGGTCATCGACGTCTACAACATGGGCTGGCACAACTACCTCACCCAGCGCGAGGACGACGAGCGGCGCCGCCGGCGGGAGCGCCAGAACGCCGAGAACAAGGCCAAGGTGCTCACCGACCAGGCCAACAAGATGCGGGCCAAGGCGACCAAGGCGCAGGCCGCGCAGTCGATGCTCAAGCGCGCCGAGAAGATGATGGCGGGCATCGAGACCGAGCGCCAGGCCGACAAGGTGGCGCGCATCGCCTTCCCGGACCCCGCCCCGTGCGGCAAGACACCCCTGATGGGCACCGACCTGTCGAAGTCCTACGGCTCGCTCGAGGTCTTCACGGCTGTCGACCTCGCCATCGACCGGGGGAGCCGGGTGGTCATCCTCGGGCTCAACGGCGCCGGCAAGACGACGATGCTGCGGATCCTCGCGGGCGTCGACCGGCCCGACACCGGTGAGGTCGTGCCCGGCTACGGGCTCAAGATGGGCTACTACGCCCAGGAGCACGAGACGCTCGACGTCAACCGGACCGTGCTCGAGAACATGCACAGCGCCGCACCCGAGCTCACCGACACCCAGGCGCGGTCCGTGCTGGGGTCGTTCCTCTTCTCCGGGGACGACGCCCACAAGCCGGCCGGCGTGCTGTCCGGTGGGGAGAAGACCCGGCTCGCCCTGGCCATCCTCGTCGTGTCGAGCGCCAACGTGCTGCTGCTCGACGAGCCGACCAACAACCTCGACCCGGCCTCCCGTGAGGAGGTACTGCACGCGATCCGCAGCTACACCGGCGCGATCATCCTCGTCACCCACGACGAGGGAGCGGTGCGAGCGCTCGACCCCGACCGGGTGCTGCTGCTCCCCGACGGCGACGAGGACCTCTGGAGCGAGGACTACGCCGACCTGGTCTCGCTCGCCTGACGGAGGGCCTGCCTGGCGGTTACTCATCAGTAGTAACCTGCCCGGCATGACTCCCGAAGAGCTCGCTGCGGTCGGCCTCCGCCTCGACGTGGACGGCGCCGTCGCCACGCTCACCCTCGACCGGCCCGAGGTGCGCAACGCCCAGACCCCGGCCATGTGGCTGGCGCTCGCCGAGGTCGGCGCATCGCTGCCCGACGACGTACGCGTCGTGGTGGTGACGGGGGAGGGTGACACCTTCTCGGCCGGTCTCGACCGCGCGATGCTCGACCCGGCCAACGCCGGGGAGGGCACGGTCCTCGGCCTGCTGGCCCTGACCGACGAGGAGGCCTCGGCGCGGATCGAGGAGTTCCAGCGTGGCTTCACCTGGCTGCGCGACCCGCGCTTCGTCTCGATCGCGCGGGTGCGCGGTCACGCCATCGGCGCCGGCTTCCAGCTCGCCCTGGCGTGCGATCTCCGGGTCGTCGCCGACGACGCGAAGCTCTCCATGAAGGAGTCCGCCCTGGGCCTGGTCCCCGACCTCACCGGCACGAAGCCGCTGGTCGAGCACGTCGGCTACGCCCGGGCGCTGGAGATCTGCGCGACCGCGCGCGTGGTGACCGGGGAGGAGGCCGCGCGCATCGGCCTCGCCACGTCCTGCGTGCCCGCGGCCGGTCTCGATGCCGCAGTGGCCGACCTCGTCGCTGCGCTGGTCGCGCCCATGCCCGGGGTCGTGACGGAGACCAAGACGCTCCTGCAGGGCGCGGCCGACCGCGACCTCGACGAGCAGCGGCGCCTGGAGCGGGAGGCGCAGGTACGACGCTTCCGCGCCCTGGCTGCCGCCTTCGGCTGATCTGCACGCCGTCGTCGCCGACGTGGGCGCCGGCGTCGGTGTCGGTGCCGCGAGGAACAATGCCCGGGAGACGGACGTTCACCCGAGCGGACGGATGAAGGGGCACACATGTCGATGGGGATGGGCGGAGGACCGCCATGGCGGCACCTGCGCCAGGACCGCAGCGTGGTCGACAACCGCATCGAGCGGGAGACGGTCCGCCGCGTCGTCGGCTTCGCCCGGCCGCACCGCCCGCTGATCGTCGCGTTCCTGCTGGTCACCGTCGTCGACGCGGCACTGGTGGTCCTGCCGCCGCTCCTGCTCGGCCTCATCATCGACAAGGGCGTCAGCCAGGGTGACGTGTCCGTCGTCATCGGGCTGGCCGCGCTCGTCGCCGTCGTCGCCGTGGTGGACTCGTGCTTCGGGCTGGTGACCGGCTGGCTGTCCAGCCGGATCGGGGAGGGCCTGATCTACGACCTGCGCACGCAGGTCTTCGCCCACGTCCAGCGCCAGTCCCTGGCGTTCTTCACCCGCACGCAGACCGGGGCGCTGGTGAGCCGCCTCAACAACGACGTCATCGGCGCACAACGGGCGTTCACCTCGACGCTCCAGGGCACGGTCTCCAACATCATCTCGGCCGTGGTGGTCGGCGTGACGATGCTGTTCCTCAGCTGGCAGGTCACCCTGCTGTGCCTCGCGCTCTTCCCGGTCCTGCTCATCGCCTCCCGCGCGGTCGGCAACCGGCTCGCCGGCCTGTCCCGTGAGCAGATGGACGGCAACGCCGACCTCGGCAACGCCATGACCGAGCGCTTCAACGTCGGCGGCGCGATGCTGCTCAAGCTCTTCGGCCGGCGCGAGGAGGAGGACGTCGTCTACGCCGAGAAGGCCGCCGTCGTCCGCGACCTCGGCGTCCGGATCGCGCTGCTCACCCGGATCTTCTTCGCCGCGATGACGCTCGTGCCCCAGCTGGCCGTCGCCCTGGTCTACGGCATCGGCGGTTACCTCGCCATCCGCGGCGACCTCTCCATCGGCACCATCGTCGCCCTCGGCGTGCTGCTCCTGCGGCTGCTCGGGCCGCTCCAGGGACTCTCCAACGTCCGCATCGACGTAATGACCGCGCTGGTCAGCTTCGACCGGGTCTTCGAGGTCCTCGACCTGCCCTCCCTCATCCAGGAGAAGCCCGGCGCCGTCGTCCTGGCGCCATCTGCGTCCCGCCTCGAGTTCGACCACGTCGCCTTCACCTACCCGCGCGCCGACGAGATCTCGCTGGCCTCGCTCGAGACCGTGGCCCGCACCGAGTCGCGCGACACCGGCCAGGTGCTCCACGAGGTGACGTTCACCGCCGAGCCCGGGCAGATGGTCGCCCTCGTCGGTCCCTCCGGCGCCGGCAAGACGACGGTCACCCACCTCGTCGCGCGGCTCTACGACGTCGAGTCCGGTGCCGTGCGCGTCGGCGGGCACGACGTCCGCGACGTCACCCTGCAGTCGTTGGAGGACGTCGTCGGCTACGTCACCCAGGACGCGCACATGTTCCACGACACCATCCGCGCCAACCTGCTCTACGCCCGGCCCTCCGCGTCGGAGGCCGACGTCTGGGCCGCGCTCGAGGCCGCGCAGATCGCCCAGCTGGTGCGCTCGCTGCCCGACGGTCTCGACACGGTGGTGGGCGACCGCGGCTACCGGCTCAGCGGGGGAGAGCGGCAGCGGCTCGCCATCGCCCGCCTGCTGCTCAAGGCACCGTCCATCGTGGTGCTCGACGAGGCCACCGCCCACCTCGACAGCGAGTCCGAGGCCGCGGTGCAGCGCGCCCTCGACGCGGCGCTCGAGGGCCGGACGTCACTGGTGATCGCGCACCGGCTCTCCACCGTCCGCAACGCCGACCTCATCCTGGTCCTCGACGACGGCCGCGTCGTGCAGCAGGGCACCCACGCCGAGCTGCTCGCCGCCGGCGGCCTCTACGCCACGCTCCACGCGACGCAGTTCCGCGCCGAGCGCTCCGAGCCCGTCCCGAGCTAGGGTCGCGAGCTCGACGTCGCGCCCGACTAGGGTCATGACATGGACCTGCAGCTGGCGGACAGAGTCTTCATCGTCACCGGCGGGGCCCGTGGCCTCGGCCGGGCGAGCGCCGACGCGCTGGTGGCCGAGGGCGCGAACGTCGTGCTGTCCGGTCGCTCGCAGGAGTCGCTCGACGCGGCCACCGCGGCCCTCGACGAGGTCGCCGGCCGCCGCGCGGCGGTGGGCGTCGTCGCCGACAACGCCGACCGCGACACCCCGGGACGACTGCTGGCGGCCGCGCGCGAGGCGTTCGGCCGCGTCGACGGGGCGCTGATCAGCGTCGGGGGCCCGCCGAAGGGCCCGGTCACCGCGATCTCCGACGAGCAGTGGAGCGCGGCGTTCGAGTCCGTGTTCCTCGGCGCCGTCCGCCTCGCCCGCGAGCTCGGCACCGCCCTGCCCGAGGGTGGCTCCCTGGGTCTCGTGCTCTCCTCGAGCGTCCGGGCGCCGCTTCCCGAGATGGCGATCTCCAACGGCCTGAGGCCCGGTCTCGCGATGGTGGCGAAGACCCTCGCCGACGAGCTGGGCCCCCGGGGCGTGCGGGTCAACGGCCTGCTTCCGGGCCGGATCGGCACCGAGCGCGTCGCCGAGCTGGACGCCTCGACCGGCGATCCCGAGGCGGCGCGCCGAGCCGCGATCGCGACGATCCCGCTGGGTCGCTACGGCCGGCCGGAGGAGTTCGGCGCGGTCGCCGCCTTCGTGCTGTCGCCGGCGGCGTCATTCCTGACGGGCGTGATGCTCCCGGTCGACGGCGGGTTGCTCCGCGCCCTCTGAGGTGGGCAAGCCGGCTTGCGGGTCCGGCTCCGGGTCGGCGTCGGTGTCGGCGCCGCGATCGAGCCGCTCGCGCCACGTACGACGTCGTGCCGGCGCGGGCGCGACCCTCCCGCTGCGCGTCTGCTCGGGCGTCGGGGCCTCCTGGCTGCCCCAGGGCCCGCGGCCGCCGCGCCACTCGTCGTAGATGAGGTAGAAGAAGCCGAAGATCGCGAGGACGCCGAAGAACCACCACTGGAGGCCGTAGAAGAAGTGCGGCCCGTTGTCGAGCTCGGGCAGCTCGACCGGCTGCAAGGGAGTCTCCGGCTCGGGCGACTCCGAGCGCAGGTCGACCCACCCGCCGAGAACCTCGCGGTCGAGCGCCTTGCCGATGCGTGCGCTGTCGACGGCGCGGGTGGACTGGTCGCTCACCTCGGCGCTGTCGCCGTCCGCGTCACGGCGTACCCAGCCGGTGACGTCGACCTCCCCGGCCGGCGGCGCGGGCACGTCGGCGGTCGATGCCCCGCGGTTGTCGGTGGCGAACCAGCCGCGGTCGACCAGCAGGCTGGTGCCGTTGTCGAGCACGAGGGGGACGACGACGTCGACGCCGGCCGCGCCGTCGCGGGTCCGGTAGCGCACGATCACGGTGTCCTCGACGGCGTACGTCCCCGAGGCCTCGACGATGCGCCACTCATCGGCCTCGGCGACCGGCTGCCCGGGGGCGAGGACGTCGGTCACCGGGTCGGCTCCGGCCGCCTCGTTGCGCTGGATGATCTCGTTGCGCTCCTGCCGGTCGGCGAGGCGGTGGAACTGCCACTCGCCGAGCCGCCACGCGACCCACGCCAGGAAGACGACCACGAGCGCGAAGGCGATCCAGCGGCGCGAGACCAGGAACCGCAGCTTGTGCACCCGGCGAGGTTATCCGCCCCGTCCTGAGCGTCCGGCGGGTGGTGCACGGCCCCTCGTTAGACTTGTGACCGTGACGACACCCCTGGCGGACCGCTTCGGCCGCGTGGCCACCGACCTGCGGGTCTCGCTGACCGACCGGTGCAACCTGCGGTGCAACTACTGCATGCCGGCCGAGGGTCTCGACTGGCTGCCGACGGAGCAGACGCTGACCGACGACGAGGTCGTTCGCCTGATCACGATCGGGGTGCAGCGCCTCGGGATCCGCGAGGTGCGGTTCACCGGTGGCGAACCGCTGCTGCGCCGCGGGCTGGTCGACATCGTCGCGCGGACCCACGCGCTCGGCGTGGAGACGTCGCTCACCACCAACGCCCTCGGGCTCACCCGCACCGCGCAGGCCCTCGCCGACGCCGGGCTCGACCGGATCAACGCCAGCATCGACTCGGTGCGCCCGGAGACCTTCGCGACCATCACGCGCCGTGACCGACTGAAGGACGTCGTGGCCGGCCTCGAGGCGGCCAAGGCCGCCGGTCTCGGGCCGATCAAGCTCAATGCCGTCCTGCTGCGCGGCACCAACGACGACCAGGCGGCCGAGCTGCTCCGCTGGAGCATCGAGCACGGCTACGAGCTGCGCTTCATCGAGCAGATGCCGCTCGACGCCCAGCACGACTGGAGCCGGGCCGCGATGGTCACCGCCGACGAGATCCACGAGGCGCTGGCCGCCGAGTTCACGCTGACCCCGCACGGCGCGCCCCGCGGCAGCGCCCAGGCCGAGCTCTTCGACGTCGACGGCGGGCCGGCGACCGTCGGGATCATCGCGTCGGTCACCCGACCCTTCTGCGGCGACTGCGACCGCGTCCGCCTCACCGCCGACGGCCAGGTGCGCAACTGCCTCTTCGCGCGCGAGGAGTCCGACCTCCGTACGGCGCTGCGCTCCGGTGCCGGCGACGAGGAGATCGCCGAGCGCTGGGTCATCGCCATGCACGGCAAGCGTGCCGGCCACGGCATCGACGACGAGACCTTCCTCCAGCCCGACCGCCCGATGTCCGCCATCGGCGGCTGAGCGGCCGCCCGCGAGGCCCGCAGCAGCCGGAGGGTGGCACCACATCGCCGCTCGGCGGGACCGGCAGGTGCAACCCGCGGCGCCTTGGTCGGCGTACGGACTGGGGGTGGCGGCACACGGCAACGGATCGGCGCCCGCGGATGTCGTCCGCCGCCACCTTGGTCGGCGTACGGCCTGCGCGACTTACGTCAGTCCGCGGGGACGTGCGGGACGACGTCCCTGAGGAAGCCTCGCGCGCCGAGGAAGTCGGACAGAGAGGCCCGGTGCTCGTCGCAGGCGAGCCAGGACTTCCGGCGGTCGGGGGTGTGGATCTTCGGGTTGTTCCACTGCAGGTCCCACACGGCGTCGGCCTGGCAGCCCTTGGCCGAGCAGATGTCACGGTCGGGATCCATCGTCGTCCTTCCGGCGGGCCCCGTCCCGGGGTGGGTGTGGACATGAGAAGTGCCGGACAGCCACGGGGGGAAGCTGTCCGGCACCTCGGTGCGCACGCAGACGGGGGATGCTGCGTTCGCGTGAGGGATCATTCCATGGGACCGGGTCAAAACCAAACTTTCGACACCGGGGAGTCGTGTCGTGTTGGTCCGGTTTTTCCTCAGTCTTCGCCGTCGCGTCCCGTCAGTTCGTGGGCGCCCGGCTGGGCGGGCAGGCTGAATCCGTCGTCGCGCTGGTCGTTGGCGTTGGCCATGATGACCGCGAACAACGGGAGGAAGACGGCCGCGGCGACGAGCACCCACCGCAGCATGCCAGGGCCGACAGCGACCGCGGCGACGAAGCACACGAGCCGGATCGTCATCGAGATGGCGTAGCGCCGCTGGCGTGCGCGCATGTCGTCCGCGGCACTGCTGCGGGCCGTGGTGATGCGCACGGCATCGGACTTGGCCATGCGGCCAGTCTACGTCGCTAGGCTCGCAGGACCACGGGCCGGTGACGGTCCGACCAGCCGTCGAGCAGGAGGAACCATGACCAATCGCACCTACCGCGTCACCGAGATCGTCGGCACCTCGCCGGACGGCATCGACCAGGCGATCCGCAACGGCATCGAGCGCGCCGGCCAGACCCTGCGCCACATCGACTGGTTCGAGGTCACCCAGGTCCGCGGCCAGGCCAAGGACGGCGAGGTCGAGCACTTCCAGGTCGGCATGAAGGTGGGTTTCCGCCTCGAGGACGAGTGACGACGCCCCGACGCCGAGCGGCCGGTTTCCTCGTACCGAGCGGTAATCACTAGCGTCGGGGAACGTGAGCCAGATTCCCGGATCCAGCACCCCGAACGAGCCCCGATCGGTCCTGGTGACCGGCGGCAACCGCGGCATCGGCCGTGCGATCGCCGAGGCGTTCATCGCCCAGGGCGACAAGGTCGCCGTCACCACCCGCAACGGCGGCGCGCCCGAGGGGGCCCTCGACGTGCGGTGCGACATCACGGACGCCGACCAGGTCGAGGCGGCCTTCGCGCAGGTCGAGGAGGCGCACGGCCCGGTCGAGGTCCTCGTCGCCAACGCCGGCATCACGAAGGACACCCTGCTGCTCCGGATGAGCGAGGACGACTGGTCCTCGGTCATCGACACCAACCTCACCGGCACCTTCCGGCTGGCCAAGCGGGCCGCCAAGGGGATGCTCCGGCTGCGTCGGGGCCGGATCATCCTCATCTCCTCGGTCGTCGGGCTGCTCGGCTCGGCCGGCCAGGTCAACTACGCCGCCTCGAAGGCGGGCCTCGTCGGGATGGCGCGCTCGCTGGCGCGCGAGCTCGGCAGCCGGTCGATCACGACCAACGTGGTGGCGCCCGGCTTTGTCGAGACCGACATGACCGACGTCCTGACCGACGACCAGAAGAACGCCATCAAGACGCAGGTCCCGCTGGGTCGCTACGCCTCCACGGCCGAGGTCGCCGCGGCGGTCACCTGGCTCGCCTCGGACGGCGCGTCCTACGTCACCGGCGCCGTGATCCCGGTCGACGGCGGCCTCGGCATGGGCCACTGATCCGTCCACTGATCGACACGACTGACGAAAGGTCCAACGACATGGGAATCCTCGACGGCAAGCGCATCCTCGTCGCCGGCGTCACGATGGACAGCTCCATCGGCTTCGCGACCGCCAAGATCGCCCAGGAGCAGGGCGCCACGGTCCTGATCTCCAACTTCGGTCGTGCGCTCGGCATCACCAGGCGCATCGCGAAGCGGCTCCCGCAGGAGCCGCCGGTGCTCGAGCTCGACGTGACCGACGAGGACCACCTCGCGGGTCTGGCCGACCAGGTGCGGGAGCACGTCGACGGCCTCGACGGCGTCGTCCACTCCATCGCGTACGGCAACCCGGAGACGCTGCTCGGCGGGAAGTTCATGGACGGCCCGTGGGACGACGTGGCGCAGGCCGTGCAGGTCTCGGCGTACTCCCTCAAGTCGCTGGCCGTCGCCACCAAGCCGCTCCTCTCGCGCGGCTCGTCGATCGTCGGTCTGACCTTCGACGCCACCACCGCGTGGCCGGCGTACGACTGGATGGGCGTCGCGAAGGCGGCGCTGGAGAACACCTCGCGCTACGTGGCCCGCGACCTCGGGCCCGACGGCATCCGCTGCAACCTCGTCGCTGCCGGTCCTCTCAAGACCCTCGCCGCCAAGGCGATCCCGGGCTTCGAGGACCTCGAGTCGGCCTGGAAGGACCGCGCGCCCCTCGGGTGGGACGAGTCCGACCACACGCCGACCGCGCAGGCGGTCGTCGCGCTGCTCAGCGACTTCTTCCCGGCCACCACCGGCGAGATCGTGCACGTCGACGGCGGCTTCCACGCGATGGGCCTGTAGGTGGGGCTCTGAGGTTCGGTAGTTTCCCCGCGTGACCTCTCTCGTCGAGCTGCGCGTCCTCGAAGGCCCCAACCTCTACTTCCCGCGCGCCGCGGTCAAGCTGACCCTCGACGTCTCGACGATCACCGAGGCCGGCGAGGAGGCGGTGCTGCGCTTCGCGCGTCGCATCGGCCTGCGCACCACGAGGCCGGGTGCGCCGGGCTCGGGGTTCCGCCAGCGGTTCGCCCTGCGGGCCGTCGAGCGTCTGGTCCGGGCCATCGCGAGCGAGGCGGGCACGCGTCGCCTGGCCGTCCGCGTCCGACCCACCAGCGACCCCGACGTCGTCATCGTCGCCTTCCCGTGGCGCAACCGCGGCCGGGCGCGCGCGTTGGGCGAGGCCGTCGCGCACGCGCTCGACGCCCTGCCCACGCCGGACGTCGAGGAGGCGGTCAGCGTCGCGGCGGCCGAGGTGGCGGCAGCACCGCGTGGCGACAAGCCGGGCACCATCACGCCCACCATCCCGGTAGTGGCGGTGACCGGCACCAACGGCAAGACGACGACCAGCCGGATGATCGCCCACATCGCGCGCACCAGCGGACTCGTGGTGGGGTGGTCCAACACCGACGGCATCTACCGCGACGGGGTGCTCGTCGAGGCGGGCGACTACTCGGGCCCCTCCGGCGCCGGGCGTGCGCTCGGCCTCGACGGCGTGCAGTTCGCGGTGACCGAGACCGCCCGCGGCGGCATCCTGCTCAAGGGCATCGGGATCACCCGCAACGACGTGTCGGTCGTGACCAACGTGACCGCCGACCACCTCGGCCTCCAGGGCATCGACACCGTCGACCAGCTCGCCGAGGTGAAGTCCGTGGTCCCGCGGATCACCCGCAAGGACGGCTGGTCGGTGCTCAACGGCGACGACCCCCGGGTCCTCGCGATGCGCAGCGTCATCTCAGCCAAGCCGTGGATCTTCAGCCGCGACCCCGACTCGCCCGCCGTGCGAGAGGTGCTCACCGCTGGCGGTCGGGCGACGACCGTCATCGACGGCTGGATCACGGTGCTGGCGCCGGGGGCCGACCCCGACCCGCTGGTGGAGCTCGTCGACGTCCCGATGACCCTGGCCGGGCTGTCCCGCTTCAACATCGAGAACGCCCTGGCCGCCGCCTCGGCGGCCCTCGCGGTGGGGCTGTCCCGTGACGCCGTCGTCGCCGGCCTCACGTCGTTCCGCCCCGACGCCGAGCACAACCCGGGCCGGATGAACTTCTTCTCCCTCCCCGCCGGTGACGGGGGGAGCCTGTCGGTCGTGATGGACCTCGCGCACAACGAGGCCGGGCTGGAGGCGCTGCTCGAGATCATGGCGGGCGTACGCCGCCCCGGTGCCCGGCTGCTGCTCGGGCTCGGCGCCGTGGGTGACCGGACCGACGAGCTGATCGACGCCCTCGGCGAGATCGGTGCGAAGGGCAGCGACGTCGTGGCGATCGGTCACAAGGAGTGGTACCTCCGCGGCCGCACCATGGACGAGATCGACGCCCTGCTCCGCGCCGGTGCCGCTCGGGTCGGGGTCACCGACATCGACACCTACACCACCGAGGTCGACTGCCTCGCCGCGCTGGTCGAGCGCGCCCGGCCCGGTGACGTCGTCGGCCTCATGTGCCACGCCGAGCGGCAGGAGGCGTACGACTGGATCGCCGCCCACGGCGGCACGCCCGACAGCCCCGAGGTCCTGTCGCAGAAGGTGCGGGCGGCCCAGGGGTGAGGCGGCCGTGAGCGACGGCTGGGTCCGGGTCTACGACGCCCTGGCGCCGTCCTACGACGAGATGACGTCCGGCAACGGCTGGTCGGCCAACACCCGTGCCCGGGACCTGCTCGTCCCGCTCGGCCTGGCGCCGAACCGCGTCCTCGACCTCGGCGCCGGGACCGGGCAGACGGCAGTGGTGCTGCACGACCTCTACCCGGCGGCCGCCCTGACGCTCGTCGACCCGTCTCCCGCGATGCTGGAGCGAGCCGGCGCCAAGGTGCCGGTCAGCGAGCCGGTGGTGGCCGACGCCGCGTCCTTCCTCCGCGCCGACGACCGCGAGTGGGACCTCGTCGCCGCGATCGGCTTCCTCGAGCTGGTGCCCGACCTGTTCGAGGTCCTCCGGCTGGCGGCGGCGCGGCTGGCGCCCGGCGGACATCTCGTCGTCAGCCACGAGCCGCTCCTGGACGACGGGTCCGTGCAGGCCAGGCCGGTCAGCGTGGTGAGCGGCGACCAGTGCGTACGCCGCCACCCGCGCGAGGAGGTCGAGCGTCGCGCAGCGTCGTACGGCCTCCGGCGCGTCGCCTCGGACGACGGCGTGGCCTTCGAGCGGAGCGAGGGCGGCGGCCCCGCGGTCAACGAGATCGTGGTCTGGCGGGCGCCCGCTCAGGGTGCCTGGTCGGCCGGCGGCGTGTAGTCGGGGTCGGCGGAGGGGGCGTCGGGGTTGGTGGTCGAGCCGGCCTGCGCGACGTCGGACCAGTTCTCCAGCTCGGCCATCACCTCGGCGTGCTTGTCGACACAGACCACCACGAGGTCGCCCCGGTTGGCGCGGCTCATCGCGTGGCGCACGGCCTCGATCTCCTCGAGCACGAGCTCCGCCTGCTTGCAGCGGGCACCCTCGGCCATCGCCTCCCGTACGCCGTCCAGCACGAGCTGGGCGGTGGCCCCGCGGTCGCGGCCGCGGAGCGCCACGTCCTCGCGCACGATGCAGACGTCGAAGTGCTGCGCCGCGATCTGGCCGAGTTCGCGCATGTCCTGGTCGCGGCGGTCGCCGGCGGTGGCGATGATGCCGATCCGGGAGGGCCGGGCCAGGTCGTGGGACGACTCGAGCGACTCGCCGACCCGGTCCACGAAGTCGCCGAGCATCTTCATGCCGGGCGCGTTGTGGCAGTAGTCGACGATCACGTTGACGCCGTTGACCTCGACCTCGTTGAGGCGGCCGGGGGAGAGGTAGTAGTTGGTGGAGAAGGTGCGCAGGCCCTGGCGGATGTCGTGCAGGGGAGCGCCGGCGGCGAAGGCCGCAGCGGCAGCGGCCAGCGCGTTCTGGACGTTCATCCGGGCCCGGCCGCTGAAGGTCGAGGGCAGCAGGTGCGTCCACGCCAGCTGCATCTCGCGGCGGCCGTGCAGCACGACCATCATCTCGCCGCGGTCGCTGGGGTTGAGCACGATCGCCTTGCCGCCGCGGCGGCAGTGCGCGTCGATCATGTCGCGCACCTCGCTGCCGGGCTCCTCCATCGAGAACCACACCACCTGCCCCGAGCACTTGCGGCGCATCTCGCGCACCAGCGGGTCGTCGGCGTTGAGCACGGCGTGGCCGTCGCGCGGGACCGCCTCGACGATCACCGCCTTGACGTCGGCGAGCTGCTCGACGGTGTCGATGCCACGCAGCCCGAGGTGGTCGGGCTGCACGTTGAGGACGACGGCCACGTCGTTGCGCTCGTAGCCCAGGCCCTCGCGCAGGATGCCGCCGCGGGCGACCTCGAAGACGGCGAAGTCGACGCGCGGGTTCTGCAGCACCATCCGTGCCGACCGGGGGCCGGACGCGTCCGCGCGGATGAGCAGCCGCTCGTCGATGACGACGCCGTCGGTGGAGGTCATGCCGACCTTGCGGCCCATGCCCTTGAAGATGTGGCTGATCATCCGGCTGGTGGTCGTCTTGCCGTTGGTGCCGGTCACCGCGACGATCGGGATCCGCGACGTCGCCCCGGGCGGGAAGAGCATGTCGACGACCGGCTTGGCGATGAACTGCGGCTCGCCGATGGTCGGGTGGGTGTGCATCCGGAAGCCGGGTGCGGCGTTGACCTCGCAGATGGCCCCGCCCGCCTCGCGGACGGGCTGGGTGATGTCGGGGCAGATGAAGTCGATGCCGGCGATGTCGAGGCCGACCATGCGCGCGGCCTCCTCGGCGATCTCGACGTTCTCCGGGTGCGCCTCGAAGGTGCGGTCGATGGAGATGCCGCCGGTCGACATGTTGCCGGTGAGGGCGAGCTTGACCATCTCGCCCTCGGCGGGCACCGAGTCCAGCTGGTGCCCCTGGTCGGCGAGCACCTCGATGGCGGCGTCGTCGACCTTGATCCGGGTGAGCACCTTCTCGTGGCCGACGCCGCGCCGGGGGTCGGCGTTGGTGAGGTCGACGAGCTCCTGGACCGTCGACGTGCCGTCGCCGGTGACCGAGGCGGGCACACGCTCGGCGATCGCGACCATCCGGCCGTCGATGATGAGGCAGCGGTAGTCCTTGCCGGTGACGAACGACTCGACGATGACGTTGCCCCGCCGCGACTGGCCGTGCGCGATCGGGAAGGCAGCGCGTACGTCGGCCTCGTCCTGCAGGTCGAGGCACACCCCGCGGCCGTGGTTGCCGTCGAGCGGCTTGAGCACCACGGGGTAGCCGATGCGGCGCGCGGCCGCCACGGCGCCGTCCTCGGTGCGGACCGACTCCTGCTTGGGCACCGGCAGCCCGGCTGCGCCGAGCAGCTTGGTCGTGAGGTCCTTGTCGGAGGCGATGTCGACGGCGATCGAGGAGGTCTCCGAGGTCATGGTCGCCCGGATCCGCTTGGCGTGGACGCCCTGGCCGAGCTGGACGAGGGAGTACTGGTTGAGCCGGATCCACGGGATGTCGCGCGAGACGGCCTCGTCGACGATCGCCTGGGTCGAGGGCCCGAACGCCGTGCGCTCGGCGCGGCGGATGAAGTCGTCGCGCTCGGTCTCCCAGTCGAACTCCGGGTCGCCCTCGACGAGGTGGTTGACGAGGCGTACGGCGAGGCGGCCGGCGGTCAGCCCGACGTTCTCCTCGATGTAGCCGTAGATGATGTTGTAGCGGCCGGGGTGGCCCTTGACCTGCCGGGTCTTGCCGCGCCGGATGTCGTGGCCGACCAGCTGCTGCAGCGCCAGCGCGACGTGCTCGGCGACGTGCCCCAGCCAGGTGCCCTCGTTGAGGCGCTCGAGGAAGCCGCCGCGCCGTCCTCGTGAGCAGGAGTGCTCCCGCAGGCCGGGCAGCATCGCGACCAGGTCCTCGGTGAAGCCCGGGAGGGTGTTCGTCGGGAACTGCTCGAGCGAGCCCAGGTCCACGACGAGGTGGATCGACTTGTCGTACGACCAGACGTTGGGCCCGCGGTAGACGCGCGTCTCGACGATCTCCAGGTCCGGCGTGGGTCGCTCACTCATGCACGTACTCGCTTCGCTCCGTGCGCGCATGAGGCACCACTCACACTGTGCTGGATGATTCGCTCGCTTCGCTCACTCATGTGGTGTCTCCCTGGTCGGGGGCGGGGGTCTGGGGGGTGCGGCGCAGCTTGAGGCGGCGCCGGATGGCAGCGGGGGTGGCGTCGGCGGCGGCGATGTCGCGGGCCAGCTGGCGCAGGTCGCGGCTCGCCTCGGCGAGCTCGTCGGCGTCCTCGGGCTGGATCGAGGGCTCCTGCGGCACCAGCTGGCGGGTGGTCAGGTTGAAGACGGTGCCGGCGGGGAGGGTGTGGAAGACGACGCCGCTGGCCAGCAGCGGCGACGACCGGGTCGCCTCGTAGGCGTTGGTCACCATGCGCGAGCCGTCGAAGATCGTGACCGCGCCCCTGCCCATGACGCGCATGACCAGCTCGTCGTCGACGTCCTCGACGAGGCCGCAGGTGTCCTCGTCGACGCCGATGCCGAGCAGCTGGGGGCTCTGCGCGACGATCATCAGCAGCCGGCCGTAGCGGTTGCGCTGGTCGAAGTGCTGGTCGATCACGGCCGTGCCGACCAGGCCGAGACCGCCGGCCACCTGGGTCATCCGCTGCTTGGGGGTCGCTCCGCCGACGCCGAAGGCGACCATGTGGGACGACTGGATGCTGGCGCCCGCCGAGGTGCCGGCGACCACCGCGCCCCGCTCGTGGGCGCGCATGATCGCCTCGCCGACCGGCGTGCCGCAGACGATCGACGACAGCTTGAGCTGGTTGCCGCCGGTCATGAAGATGCCGGTGGCCTCGTCGAGCGTCTTCACCAGGGCCGGGTCGTGGGCCTCGTCGCGCGACTCCGGGCGTACGGCGTCCACGCGGGCGGCGCCGAACTTCGTGAACAGCGCGTCGTAGACGTCCACCACCTCGCGTCCGAGCGAGGAGGCCGTCGGGATGACGGCGATGCGGGCGTCCCGGCCCCCGCTCAGGGAGACGAAGTGCTTGAGGATCGTGGGCTTGCGCACCTTGTCCTCGGCGCCACCGATGATCATGAGTGGTCCCCTGGGCATGACAGGCAGGCTAGCGGCTGGAAGGGTGAGGGAATGCAGGAGTCAGTGAGGGAGCCGTCTGGCGGGGTTGCGCGCCGGCTGGTCGTCATGCGTCACGCCAAGGCCGAGCACAGCGCGAGCACGGACCACGTCCGAGCCCTGGCCCCGCGCGGCCGGGGTGACGCGGAGGCCGCTGGACGCTGGATGCGCGACGTCGGCGTCGAGCCCGACGCGGCCCTGGTCTCCGACGCGCTCCGCACGCAGCAGACCTGGGAGCAGGTCGCCGCGGGCGCCGGGTGGGACGACGGCATCGTCGTCCTCTCCGAGGCCCTCTACGCCGCCGGCACGGACTCGGCCTTCGACCTGCTGCGCGAGGTCGGCGACGACGTGCACACCCTGGTCGTCATCGGCCACAACCCGACCATGGGGTCGCTGGCGGAGCTCGTCGACGACGGCGAGGGTGACGCCGAGGCGACGACCGCGATGGTGACGCGCGGGTTCCCGACCTCGGCGGTCGCGGTCTTCACCGTGACCGGAGACTGGGCCGACCTCGGTCCCGGCACCGCACGCCTGGACGCCTTCCACGCCGGGGCTGCGTGAGCGATCCGCTCGTCGTGGCCCGGCTCCGTGCCGCCGGCTGCGTGTGGGCCGAGGACGAGGCCGTGCTGCTCGAGGAGGCCGCGGCGACGTCGGAGGAGCTCGAGGCCCTGGTCGCGCGCCGCGTCGCCGGCGAGCCGCTGGAGACGGTGCTCGGGTGGGTGGAGTTCCTGGGGCGGCGGCTCGTGGTGGCCCACGGCGTGTTCGTGCCCCGCCGTCGCACGGAGCTGCTGGCGAGGACGGTCGGCGAGCACCTGCGAGACGTGCGGCCGGACGGCGTACGTGCCGTCGCGGTGGAGATGTGCTGCGGCGTCGCGCCCGTGGCCGCGAGCCTGGAGGGCGTCGGCGCGGAGGTGCACGGCGGCGACGTGAGCGAGCCGGCGCTCGCCTGTGCGCGGGCCAACGCCCCGTCCGCCCGGTTCCACCTCGGCGACCTGTACGACGCGCTGCCGGCCGGATTGCTCGGTCGGGTCGACGTGCTCGCCGCCAACGCGCCCTACGTCCCCACCGACCGGGTGGCCGACATGCCGCCCGAGGCGCGCGACCACGAGCCCATGGTCGCACTCGACGGCGGTGCCGACGGCGTCGACCTGCACCGTCGGCTCGCGGCCGACGCCCCTCGCTGGCTCGCGCCCGGGGGAGTGCTGCTCGTCGAGACGAGCCCCGCGCAGTCGGCGCTCACGACCGGGGCGATGGCGGCCGCCGGGCTCGCGACGCGGGTCGTGTCCGACGACGAGGTGGGCGGGTGCGTCGCGGTCGGCGTACGACCCGTCCCTGTCAGCTGAGCAGCGGCGGGGCGGGGGTGGTGATCCCCACCGCCGCGTCGGCCTCCTCGATCTGCTCGCGCGAGATGCCGAGCAGGTAGAGGATCGCGTCGAGGTAGGGGACGTTGACGGCCGTGTCGGCGGCGTCGCGCACCATCGGCTTGGCGTTGTAGGCGATGCCGAGGCCGGCGGCGTTGAGCATGTCGAGGTCGTTGGCGCCGTCACCGATGGCGATCACGGCGTCGAGGGGCACCCCGACCTCGCCCGCGAACTCGCGCAACGCCGCCGCCTTGCCCGCACGGTCGACGACGTCGCCGACGATGCGACCGGTGAGCCGCCCGTCGACGACCTCGAGCCGGTTGGCCCGCGCGAAGTGGATGCCGAGGTCGCTCGCGAGGCGGTCGGTGATCTGCGTGAAGCCGCCGGAGACGATCGCGAACCGGTAGCCGAGGCGCCGCAGCGTGCGCACCATCGTGCGGGCACCGGGGGCGAGGACGATCGACTCGTAGACCTCGTCGAGCGCCGACTCGGGGACGCCCTCGAGCAGTGCCACCCGCTCGCGCAGGGACTCCTCGAAGTCGAGCTCGCCGCGCATCGCCGCCTCGGTCACCCGGGCGACCTCGGCCTCCTGGCCGGCGTGGGCGGCGAGCATCTCGATGACCTCGCCCTGGATGAGGGTGGAGTCGACGTCCATCACGATGAGGCGGATGCCGCGGCGGTGGAGGGAGTCGCGCTGCACGGCGAGGTCGATGCCCTGCTGGACGGCCTCGACCGAGAGCAGCGGACGCAGGGTGTCGGCCGGCGCGCCGGACACGTGCAGCTCGATGGCGGTGACCGGGTAGCGCGCCATCCGCTCGATCTTGTCGATGTTGGCGCCGGAGTCGGCGATGCGTCCGGCGATCGCGGCCATCGCGGAAGCCTTGAGCGGGCTCCCGATGATGGTGATGTGCGAGCGCTCGCCCTGGCGGGTCCGGTTGTCGCCGGCCCCGCGGTCGACCTCGACCACCATGTCGAGGTCGGCGGCGGTGCGCTCGATGACGTCGCGCAGCCTCTTCCAGTCCCTGGGCGCGGTGACCAGGATGCCGAGCACCAGGCGCCGCCGCAGCACGATCTGCTCGATGTCGATGACCTCGACGCCGGCTCCCGCGAGCGCGTCGAAGATCGCTGAGGTGACGCCAGGCCGGTCCTTGCCCGTGAGGGTGACCAGGAGAGTCTTCGGCTCGTCTTCCATGGTGGGACGAAGGCTAGCCCCGGCGCCGTGCACGCCGCCGCCGAGTCCGTGGATCGGGCGCGCCTGTCCGCGAGCTCAGCTCTCGGGCCACACCTCGGCCGAGCAGGCCGCCACGATCGCGCGCCTGGCCGCGCGCCCCAGCGGCTGCAGCAGGTCGCGGCGCCGCCCCACCTCGTACGACGACAGGGCACCGCCGTCGTCGACGAGGGCCAGGTCGACGATCGCCCACGCCTGCAGGCCGCGCGCGGCGAGGTCGACGCACCGCGCCGGGGTGCCGAGCGGGGCGTCGAGCGAGGGTCGGTGGTGCAGGTTCATCAGCGCGTCGGCAGCCTCGGGACGCCACCTCGCCACGTCGAGGTCGGCCAGGTCGCCCGCCGCGTCGATGAGCGCGGCGCGCAAGCTGCGGTCGGCCTCGCCGACGTCGGGCAGCTGCCGGCGCGACGCCTCGAGCGGCCGCCACTGCACCGTCTCGCCCAGCTCCTCGGGCACCAGGCCCAGGTCGCCCACGACGACGGCCTGCCCCGCCTCCAGCGCCGCGTCGTTGAAGTCACGAGGGCCGCCCAGGCCCACCAGGTCGCCCTCCACCGGCAGTGCGAGACCGGCGTACGACGCCCCGGTGCTGCGGGCACGCACGAGCAGGTCGAGTGCCGAGCCGCCCGCCAGCAGGTGGGCGTCGTCGGCGAGGGCGTCGAGCACGTGGTCGGTCTGCTCGTGCCCGCGCAGCCACGCGGTCAGCCACCAGGCGAGGGTCGCCGAGTGGGGCAGGCTGTGGGGGAGGGCGAGCGGCGTGCGGGACATCGCGGGCGAGGCTACTCGCCGTGCCCGGCCCGCCGTGTCCGGAGCGGAGCCGCGACCTGTGCTGGATAGGGTGAGGAACATGGTCGCCGTCATCGAGTTCGCCGGTGTCACGGTGCGCAGGGGCCAGACGCTGCTGCTCGACGACGTCAGCTGGCTGGTCGAGGAGGACGAGCGCTGGGTGGTCCTCGGGCCCAACGGCGCCGGCAAGACGACCCTCCTGCAGGTCGCCGCCGCGCAGCTGCACCCGACCTCGGGCGTCGCGGGCATCCTCGACGAGGTGCTCGGCACGACCGACGTGTTCGAGCTGCGTCCGCGCATCGGTCTCACCAGCGCCGCCCTCGCCGACCGGATCCCGCGCTCCGAGCTGGTCAAGGACGTCGTCGTCTCCGCCTCCTACGGCGTCCTGGGTCGGTGGCGCGAGGAGTACGCCGACCTCGACCACGACCGGGCTGCCGCGCTCCTCGGCGACGTCGGCGCGGACCACCTGGCCGAGCGCACCTTCGGCACCCTGAGCGAGGGGGAGCGCAAGCGCGTGCAGGTGGCCCGGGCCCTGATGACCGACCCGGAGCTGCTCCTGCTCGACGAGCCGGCCGCCGGCCTCGACCTCGGCGGCCGGGAGGACCTGGTCGCGACGCTGTCCCAGGTGGCCCTCGACCCCGACTCGCCGGCGACCGTGCTGGTCTCGCACCACGTCGAGGAGATCCCGCCCGGGTTCACCCACGCCCTGCTGCTGCGCGAGGGCCGGGTCGTCGACTCCGGCCCCGTCGAGGACGTCGTGACGGCGGAGTCGCTCTCCGAGACCTTCGCCATGCCGCTCCTGCTGACCCGTTCGGACGACCGGTACGCCGCGCGCCGGAGGCCCGCGGAGCGCGTCGCTGCCGTCTGACCTCACGCCTCACTGGATAGGCTCGGGCCATGGACTGGATCCGCGACCACCTCTGGGAGACCTGGCTCGGTCTCTCGATCGTGCTGGGCGTGGTGGAGATGTTCAGCCTCGACCTGATCTTCGCGATGCTCGCCGCGGGAGCCGTGGTGGGCATGGTCGCCGCGATCATCGGCCTGCCCGTCTTCGTGCAGATCCTCGCGGCTCTGGGCGCGTCCATCGCGATGCTGGCCTTCGTCCGGCCGGCCTTCGTCAAGCGGCTCCACACCGGCCCCGAGCTCGCGCTCGGCCACGGCAAGCTGGTCGGCACCCGCGGGCTCGTCACCCAGGAGATCACCGGCCTCTCGGCGGGTCGCATCAAGGTGGCCGGCGACGTCTGGTCGGCGCTGCCCTACGACGAGCACCTCACGATCGCACCGGGCGAGACCGTCGAGATCCTCCAGATCAAGGGCGCGACCGCCTACGTCCACCCGGTGGGCACGCTCGAGCCCTGACCCGGCGCCGTACGCCGCCCTGCGAGCGATCGACCGCTCCACCGAAAGCCATCGCCACACACAAGATCGGGGGAACCCATGGGGACTGCTCTACTGGTCCTGCTCCTGCTCGTCGTCCTGTTCGTCGTCGTCATGCTCGCCAAGACGGTCCGCATCGTGCCCCAGGCACGCGCGGGCATCGTCGAGCGCTTCGGCAAGTACAAGGGGACGCTGCCGGCAGGACTCAACATCGTCGTGCCGTTCATCGACAAGGTGCGCTACCTCATCGACCTGCGTGAACAGGTCGTGAGCTTCCCGCCCCAGCCGGTGATCACCGAGGACAACCTGGTGGTGTCCATCGACACCGTCATCTACTTCCAGGTCACCGACCCGGTGGCGGCGACCTACGAGATCGCCAACTACATCCAGGCCGTGGAGCAGCTGACGATGACCACCCTGCGCAACATCGTGGGCGGGATGGACCTCGAGCAGACGCTGACCTCGCGCGAGGAGATCAACAACGGGCTGCGCGGTGTGCTCGACGAGGCCACCGGCAAGTGGGGCATCCGGGTCAACCGCGTCGAGATCAAGGGCATCGACCCGCCGCCGTCCATCAAGGACGCGATGGAGAAGCAGATGCGCGCCGACCGCGACAAGCGTGCGCTGATCCTGAGCGCCGAGGGCCAGCGGCAGTCCGCGATCCTCACCGCCGAGGGCAACAAGCAGTCGCAGATCCTGAACGCCGAGGGTGACCGGGAGTCGCAGATCCTGCGCGCCCAGGCCGACCGCGAGGCCGCGATCCTGCGCGCCCAGGGTGAGGGACAGGCCATCCAGACGGTCTTCCAGGCCATCCACGACGGCCAGCCCGACCAGTCGCTGCTCGCCTACCAGTACCTCCAGATGATGCCGAAGATCGCGGAGGGCAGCGCCAACAAGGTGTGGGTCATCCCCTCCGAGATCACCAAGGCGATGGAGGGACTCGGGTCCTCGATCCACGAGATCGCCGGCATCCCGAAGGAGGCCACGCCGCGCACGCGCGTCGACATGGGCTCCTCCGAGCCGCAGCTGCCGCGGGGGTCCGACGACCCGGAGACCCGGGCGACCAGCGAGGCGGTGCAGGAGGCCATCGCCGCTGCCGAGAGCGCCGCCAACCCGGGCCGCACCGCCAGGTCGATCGACCCGGCCGCGACGGCCACCGACCCGTTGTCCGACCCGCTCTCCGGGCCGGCCGACACCGATGAGCCAGGAGCACCTGCCGGCCAGTGAGTCCGATCGAAGCCGTGCTGATCGCCCTCGCTGGAGTGGCGGCCGGCACCATCAACACCGTGGTGGGGTCGGGGACGTTGATCACGTTCCCGACCCTCCTCGCGTTCGGCGTACCCCCGGTGACCGCCAACGTCAGCAACACCGTCGGGCTCGTCCCCGGCAGCATGTCGGGCGTCTTCGGCTACCGCCGCGAGCTCGCCGGACAGGGCGCGCGCGTGCTGCGCCTGGGCGCCGCGTCCCTGCTCGGCGGCATCGTCGGTGCGCTGCTCCTGCTCCGGCTTCCGTCGTCCGCCTTCGACGCGATCGTCCCAGCCCTCATCGCGCTCGGGGTCGTGCTGGTCGTCCTGGGGCCGCGGATCCAGCGCTCAGTCGCGGCCCGCGCCGAGTCGCGCGGCGGCATCCCCGACCACGGCGTCTGGTGGGTGTGGCCGGCCGTCGCGGCCGCCGGCGTCTACGGCGGCTACTTCGGTGCCGCCCAGGGCGTGCTGCTGATGGCGATCCTCGGCATCGGCGTCGCCGACTCGATGCAGCGGCACACCGCGACCAAGAACGTCCTGGCCCTCATCGTGAACGCCGTCGCCGCGCTGGTGTTCATCGCCGTCGCCGACGTCGACTGGACCGTCGCGGGGCTGATCGCGCTCGGCTCGGTGGTCGG
>DASTPB010000080.1:0-23230 GCA_035762385.1 Nocardioides sp.
CGGTCGTCGAACGGGTGGACCACGTCACCCACCTGCTGGCCGGTCTCGTGGCCCTTGCCGGCGACCAGCACCACGTCGCCGGGACGGGCGCGGCGTACGGCCTCGCGGATGGCCAGCCGGCGGTCGCCGACCTCGACCACCTCCGCAGGACCGCGGGCGCCGGCCAGGACGGCCGAGCGGATCGCCGCGGCGTCCTCGGTGCGGGGGTTGTCGTCGGTGACCACCACGACGTCGGCGAGGCGGGCGGCGATCTCGCCCATGACGGGACGCTTCACGGTGTCGCGGTCGCCGCCGGCGCCGATCACCACCAGCACCTGGCCGTCCGTCAGGGGTCGCAGGGTCGTGAGCACGGCCTCGAGGGCGTCGGGCTTGTGGGCGTAGTCCACGACCACCGTGAAGTCCTGCCCCGCGGAGACCGGCTCGAGCCGGCCCGGCACCCCGCCGACGCGTGAGATGCCGTCCGCCACCCGGTGCGGGTCGAGCCCGGCGAGCGCCGCCGAGGCGATGGCGGCCAGGGCGTTGGAGACGTTGAACTCGCCCGGGATGCCGATGCCGGCGGGGACCTCGACGCCACCGGGCCCGATGACGGTGAAGGTCGCGCCGCCGGGGCCGAGGTCGACGTCGACGGCCCGCCAGTCGGCGTCCGCGTCGCGCAGGGAGTAGGTGGACATCGGGACGGTGGCCACGTCGAGGAGCCGCCGGCCGAACTCGTCGTCGACGTTGGTCAGACCGGCCGCCGCCCGCTCGGGCGTGAACAGGCTCGCCTTGGCGGCGAAGTAGTCGTCGACGGTGTCGTGGAAGTCGAGGTGGTCGCGGCCGAGGTTGAGGAACGTCGCGACGTCGAAGACGACCCCGTCGACCCGACCGAGGACGAGCGCGTGGCTGGACACCTCCATGGCGCAGGTGTCGACACCGCGCTCGCGCATCGCCGCGAAGAGCCCGTGCAGGTCCGGCGCCTCCGGCGTGGTGAGCTGCGTCCTGACGTCCTCCCCCGCGATCCGGGTGCCGACGGTGCCGATGACGGCCGAGGTGACGCCTGCCGCGGTGAGCCCCTGCTCCAGCACGCGGGTGGTCGTGGTCTTGCCCTGGGTGCCGGTGACGCCGATGACGCGCAGCGCGGTGGCGGGCTCGCCGTAGATCCGCGCGGCGAGACGGCCCAGCACCCGGCGCGGGTCGCTGACCCCGAGCGCGGGGGTGCCCGGAGGGAGGCGGTCGAGGCCCGCGGGGTCGGTGAGCACCACGACCGCGCCGGCCTCGCGGGCCTGGGCCGCGAAGTCCGCCCCGTGGGCGCGCGCGCCCGGCAGGGCGGCGTACAGGTCGCCGGGTCGCACGCGTGAGGTGCTCAGCGACATGCCGGTGACGGCGACGTCGAGGTCACCGTGCACGGACACCTCGGTGGAGGCCGAGAGCCAGTCGGCGAGCTCGGTCGCTGGGGTCGACGGGGACCGCTGGGGCCGCGTCGCACTCACCGGGTCCTGCACCGGCCGAGCGTATCGACTCACCACTCGACGGGCAGGCGCGACGGGGTCCCGTTGGTCGGCTCGACCCCGTAGCGGCCCAGGACGTAGCCCATGATCCGGGAGAACACCGGGCCGGCGATCGAGCCGCCACCTCCGTCGACCTTCGGGGCGTGGACGACGACGTAGACGGTGAAGCGGGCGTCGTCGGCCGGCGCGAAGCCGCCGAAGGACACCGACGTGCTGCCGTCGTAGCCCGTGCCGTCGCTGGCCACCCGCTGGGCGGTGCCGGTCTTGCCGGCCACGAGGTAGCCGGGCACCTGCGCAGCGGGCGCGACGCCGTCCTCGGGGTCGACGACCTTCTCCATCATCCGCGCGGTCGCCCGGGCCGCCTGCTTGCTGACGACCCGCGTGCGGGTGGCGACGTCCGTGCCGACCGTGACGCCGTCGTCGGTGACCGCGGAGCCGGAGACGAGGCTCGGCGAGACCCGCACGCCGCCGTTGGCGACCGTGTTGACGGCCGCCGCCATCTGGGCGACGTTGACCGACAGGGACTGGCCGAAGGCGACGCGGTCCTTGGTCTGCGACGTCATCGCCTCCCCGGGCGTGAGGATGCCGGGCGTCTCGCCGCGCACCCCGACGTTGGTCCGCTGGCCGAGGCCGAACTTCCGCAGGTAGGTCACCAGCTCGAGCGGGGAGAACGCGTCCGCGGCGAGCACCGTGCCGATGTTGGAGGACTTGGCGATGATGCCGGCCAGCGTGAGCCGGATGTTGCCGTGGTCGAACCAGTCACCGATCACCCGGTCCTGCCGGGCGAGGTTCGGCGGCACCTTGAAGCGCTGGCGCGGGAACGCCTTGCCGGCGTCGATCAGCGAGGCGGCGGTGAGCACCTTCTCCACCGAGCCCGGCTCGTAGGTGTCGCTCATGGCGCGCGAGCCGAGGTCGTCCTCGTCGGCCTCGGTCGGCGCGTTGGCGTCGAAGGTCGGCACGTCGGCGAGCGCGAGGATCTCGCCGGTGCGGGTGTCCATGACGACCGCGGCACCGCTCTCCGCGCGGTACTGCCGCACCGACTGCGCGAGCACCTTCTGGGTGAACCACTGGAGGTCGCGGTCGATGGTCGTGCGCAGCGGCGCACCGTTCTGGGCGGCCTTGAGCGTGCTCTCGCGCAGCGGGATCCGTACGCCCTTGCCGGAGTTGGACTGCCAGGTCGCCTCACCGTCGACGCCGGCCAGCTGCTTGTCGAAGGTGCGCTCGAAGCCACCGAGCGGCTCGTCGGTGCCCATGTAGCCGATCAGGTTGGCGGCGACGTCGCCGGCGGGATAGGAGCGGATCGGGTCGTCCTGGAGGCTGATGCCGGTGAACCCGGCGTCGTCGAGCTCGGCGAGGGTGTCGCCGGCGAGGGTGCTCGGCACCCGGCGGGCGACGTACTCGTAGCGACTGCCCTCCTTGCGCCCGCGCAGCGCGGTGAGGGTCTTGAAGTAGTCGACGGAGAGCCGGTCGGAGAGCAGGCGGGCGAGCTCGGGCGCACGGTCCGCGGTGAGGTCGGGGTCGGCGATGACCATCTTGCCCTTGACCGAGTCCGCGAGGGGTACGCCGTTGCGGTCGAGGATGTCGCCCCGCTCGGCCACGAGGGGGACCCGCACCGCGCCCTCGGCGGCCGCGCGGACGGCGTACGAGCGCGGGTCGACGCCCTGGAGCTGCACGAGCCTGGCGCCGAAGAAGGAGAGGACGATCGCGATGAGGACGAACCCGATGCGAAGTCGCAGCATCGGCGCGCCGCGCGAGGCGCCGCGCCTGGTGCGGGTGCTCGGCACTGGTCTCCCTCGTTTCCCGGTCGGCTCCCGGCTGGATCCGACCTGCTCGACAATCTAGGTGGGTCGCGCCGACGAACGGCGCGACCGCGCCGTCAGCGGTTCCGGAACTTGTGGGGCCTGGCGTTCGCCACGCCCGGGTCCGTCGCGGCCTGCTCCTCGGCCGGGGGCGCGGCGGGCACCTCCACGACGGTCGGCTGGGGCGCGAGGACAGCCGGCTTGATCGGGGCCGGCGGCTGCAGCTGGATGGCGTTCTCCCGGGTCGCCGGCGTGCGGACGCCCGTGGTCCTGCCGGTCGCGAGGTCGAGGAACACCGGCGCCGACGGGATGACCATGCCCATCGCCTGCGCCTCGCTCGCCACCCGCTGCGGGTTGCGGAGCTCGTCGAGCTCCATGCGCAGCGTCTGCTCGCGGGCGGCGAGCGTGTCGGCCTCGCCCTCGAGGGCGGACGCCGTGAAGGAGGCCTGCTGCATCGAGGTGTTGAAGAGGAGGAGACCGACGATGCCGCCGACGAGGACCAGGCTCACCAGCGTCATGAACGGCATGCGCGGCGCACGGGTCCGCACCCGCGGCACCACGGTGAGGCGGGCCTTGTCGACCGCCTCCTGGGCGATCCGGGTGACCCGGGTCCGGGGCTGGAGGGCGGGGCTGCTCATCGGGCGACTCCTGGGGAAGAGGGAGAGGACGGGAGGACGCGCTCGACGGCGCGCAGGCGGACGGACGCTGCTCGGGGGTTCTCGGCGATCTCGTGCTCGTCGGCCTGCTCGGCCCCGCGGGTGACGAGCCGCAGGGCCGGCTCGGCGCCGTCGGGGACGAACGGCAGGTCCGGCGGCACGTCGAGCCGGGTGGCGTCGGCGAAGGCCCGCTTGACCAGCCGGTCCTCGAGCGAGTGGTAGGACTCCACGACCACGCGGCCACCGACGCCGATGGCCTCGATCGACGCGGGGATGGCCCGGCGCAGCACGGCGAGCTCGTCGTTGACCGCCATCCGCAGCGCCTGGAAGGTGCGCTTGGCCGGGTGGCCACCCGTACGCCGCGCCGGGGCCGGGATCGTCGCGTAGAGCAGCTCGACGAGGTCGGCGCTGGTGGTGAACGGGGTGCTCTCGCGCCGGCGGACGACCTCGCGGGCGATCCTGCTGGCGAACTTCTCCTCGCCGTACTCGCGCAGGATCCGGGTCAGCTCCTGGGCGGTCGCGGTGTTGAGCAGGTCGGCCGCGGTCCGCCCGGTCGTCGGGTCCATCCGCATGTCGAGCGGCGCGTCCTCGGCGTAGGCGAAGCCGCGGTCGCGGACGTCGAGCTGCATCGAGGAGACCCCGAGGTCGAAGAAGACGGCGTCGACGTGGTCGAGGCCGAGCGAGCTGACCACCTCGGGCAGCTCGTCGTACACCGCGTGCACTGCGGTGAAGCGTGAGCCGTGCGCCGCGAGCCGCTCGGTCGACATCTGCAGGGCGGCCGGGTCGCGGTCGATGCCGACGACCCGGGCGTTCGGCAGGCGCTCGAGGACCGCCTCGCTGTGGCCGCCGAGGCCGAGCGTGCAGTCGACGTAGACCGAGCCCGGGGCCTCGAGCGCAGGCGCCAGCAGGGCGACGACCCGGTCGAGGAGCACCGGGGCGTGGCGGGGAGTCGTCATCTGCTCAGCCCTGGGAGCCCAGGTGGGTCAGCAGGAGGAGGGCCAGCGCGAGGCCGCACGCCGTGGCGGCCGAGAACGCGATCAGGGCAGCCGCCTCGCGCGCCTGGTCGCGCACCCGCAGCGGCGGTGCCGCTGCGGTGCGTCCCACGGGCTGGGTGGTGCTCATGGTCTCGACCCCACTGTGAGCTGCGGATGTGCGTGCTGGCTGTGCTGCGGTTGGCGGTGCGGCTGACACCCCCCGTCGTGTGGCACGGGGCGAGCCGCCGCACCAGGTCCCTGCCCGCTCCCCTGGGAAGGGGAAGAAGCCCTCTGGTGCCGGGGAAGTGCCCCAGATGGCCACGCGAGGAGCGGGCTCGAGACCTGGTGATACGGGTCGCGATGTCAGCTGTGGAGTTGTCGGGCGGTGCAGGCGGTGCGGGCTCAGATGCCGGGGAAGACCTCGTCGCTGAGCTCGGAGAACTTCTGCTCCTGCTCCTCGGAGTAGGTCGCCCAGGCGGTCGGGTCCCAGATCTCGATCCGGTTCATCGATCCGATGACGACGCACTCCTTGCGGAGCGAGGCGTACTCCCGCAGGGGCGCGGGGATGTTGATGCGTCCCTGCTTGTCCGGCACCTCCTGGCTGGCGGCGGCGAACAGCATGCGGACGTAGTCGCGGGTGTTCTTCTGCGTGACCGGCGCCTCGCGGAGCCGGTCGGTGAGCTTCTCGAAGTCCGCCATCGACCAGACGGTGAGGCAGCGCTCCTGACCCCTGGTCACCACGAGTCCCTCCGTCAGCTCGTCCCTGAACTTCGCCGGGAGGAAGAGCCGGCCCTTCTCGTCGAGCTTGGGCGTGTAGGTGCCGAAGAACATCCGGCACCTCCCCTGCTCGGCGGGCAGATCGACCCTGTCCCCCACTTCGCCCCACAGTACTCCACTTCACTCCACCGTCAACCAGATCACGCGTGTTTCGCGCGCGTTTTTCGGCTGGGAGCGGCCGCGACGCGCGCCTCGGGTGTGGGTGGACGAGGGTCCGTCCCACGCTCAGCGGCCGCTGATCCACGCTCGACGCGGCCCGGGTGGAGCGCCGGTGGGGAGAACGGCGCGCAGATGGTGGGGAGAAGTGGGGGACGGCGGCTGCCCCTGGTGGGGGACGTACGTCCCGGCGGACCGCGCGAGCCGCCCCGGACGGGTATGTTGCGCGCACCACATACCGTGGTGACGAGCACGCACGAGGGGACGGACAACGTGACGACTGGGTATCCCGAGCAGGCGCCCGACCTGGACACCGTTCGCAGGGTCACCGGCGCCGTGCGCCAGAACATCGAGCGCGTCATCGCGGGCAAGCCCGACGTCGTCAACGCCGCCCTGGTCGTCCTGCTCGCCGAGGGCCACCTCCTCATCGAGGACGTGCCCGGCGTCGGCAAGACCCAGCTGAGCAAGGCGCTGGCCCGCAGCATCGACTCCTCGGTGCGACGCATCCAGTTCACCCCGGACCTGCTGCCCTCCGACGTCACCGGGGTCTCGGTGTTCAACCAGGACACCCGCGAGTTCGAGTTCCGCCCCGGCGGGGTCTTCGCCAACATCGTGGTCGGCGACGAGATCAACCGCGCGTCCCCCAAGACGCAGTCGGCGCTGCTGGAGTGCATGGAGGAGCGGCAGGTCACCGTCGACAACGCGACCTACCAGCTCGAGAAGCCGTTCATGGTCATCGCGACCCAGAACCCGATCGAGATGGAGGGCACCTACGCCCTGCCGGAGGCGCAGCGCGACCGCTTCATGGCGCGCGTCTCCGTCGGCTACCCCGTCGAGTCCGCGGAGATCGCCATGCTCGAGGGACACACGGCCCACAACCCGCTCGACGACCTCGAGCCGGTCACGGACGCCGGCGAGATCCGCAAGGTCATCGAGATCGTCGGACGCGTGCACGTGTCCCCCGCGGTGCAGCGCTACGCCGTGGCCCTCACCACCGCGACCCGTGCCAGCAACGACCTGCACCTCGGCGCGTCGCCGCGAGCCACGCTCCACCTGGTCCGGGCGGCCAAGGCGGTCGCCGCCACCCAGGGTCGTGACTACGTCCTGCCCGACGACATCCACGGCATCACGTCCCCGGTCCTCGCCCACCGGCTGCTCCCCAACGTCGAGGCGACGATGAGCGGACGCACGACCTCGGCGATCCTCGCCGGGATCGTCGAGTCGGTGCCCGTGCCCTCGGGCCCCGGATCCAGTGGCAGCCGTGCGTGAGGCACTCGCTGCACTGACCGTCCGCGGGCGGGCGTTCCTCGCTGCCGGGATCACCACCGTCGTCGCCGCGATCGTGGTCGGCCACTCCTCGGTCGTGCGCATCGGCGTGCTCGTGGCCGTGCTGCCGCTGCTCACGGCGTGGTGGGTCGGGCGCTCCCGCTACCGCCTCTCGCTCATCCGCACGGTCACGCCCCAGCTCGTCGTCGCCGGCCAGCCGGCGACCGTCGAGCTCACGGTCGCCAACGAGTCGCGCACGCCCACCGGCGTGCTGCTGCTGGAGGAGCGTCTCCCCTACGTCCTCGGCACCCGTCCGCGCTTCGTGCTCGAGGGCCTCGGGCACGGGTGGCGGCGCCACGCCACCTACCAGGTGCGCTCGGAGCTGCGCGGACAGTTCGAGATCGGCCCGATGTCGGTGCGGGTGACCGACCCGTTCGGCTTCGTCGAGCTCGGCCGCACCTTCCACGCCACGACCCGTCTCACCGTCACGCCGCGCACCGTCCCGCTTCCCAGCATCCCGCTGGGTGGGGCGTGGACCGGGTCCGGCGACAACCGTCCGCGCGCGTTCGCCACGGGCAGCGCCGAGGACGTGACCGTCCGCGAGTACCGGCGCGGCGACGACCTGCGGCGCGTCCACTGGCGCAGCTCGGCCCGGGTCGGTGAGCTGATGGTGCGCCGCGAGGAGCAGCCCTGGCAGTCGCGTGCCACGGTGTTCCTCGACAACCGGGGCACCGCCCACCGCGGCCAGGGTGCCGCGAGCTCGCTCGAGGGCGCGGTGTCCGCGGCCGCGTCGATCGCCATCCACCTGTCACACCACGGCTACACCGTGCGCCTGGTGACCGCCTCCGGCGACAGCCGGGAGACCGAGTGGCACTCCCACACCGCGGAGGCCAGCACGATCCCGCTGCTCGAGGCGCTCGCCGTCGTCCAGCTCGACCACGCGATCGCGCCCGACACGCAGTGGCTGGCCGAGCCCGGCCACGGCGGGCTCACGATCGGGGTCTTCGGCGGACTGGGCGAGGTCGACCTGCCGTTCCTGCGCCGCCTGCAGCACCACGCGTCGTCGAGCCTCGCGATCGCGCTCGACGTGGACGCGTGGGCACCGCACCTCCCTGTCCAGCCGGGCCTCGGCGCGTCCGCGCACCTCACCTCGAGCGGCTGGCGCTCGGTCACCCTCGGTCCGCGCGACCGTCTCGACAGCGCCTGGCAGGAGCTCGGGCTCATGCAGAGCCGGGCCACCGCACCTGCGGGGGCTGCACGATGAACGGCTCGTGGAGCGGCCTCCCCCACCAGCTGCGCATCGCCGGCATCGCGCTCCTGGCCGCCTGGGCCACCGTGCTGTCGTGGCGGGTCCTGACCGCGGACTTCGCCGAGGTCGCCATCCCCCTGCTCCTCATCGGCATCGTCCTCGGCGGCGCCGGGGCGCTGGCCCGCACGAGCCGCCTCCCGGTCCTTGCGATCGTCGCGGGCCAGCTCGTCATCGGCGCCCTCCTGGTGCTCGGCACCACCACCGGGTCGCCGATCCCGACCCCGAGCAACATCGATGCGTTCACGGCCGCGCTGGCCGACGCGCTCGAGACCTCCCAGAGCTACGCCGCCCCTGTGCCGTCCAACGTCCCACCAGTGCACCCGCTGCTCCTCATCGGCGGCACGCTCGTCGTGCTGCTCGTCGACCTGATCGCCTGCACCCTGCGCCGCGCCCCCGTCGCGGGCCTCGTGCTGCTCGCCGCCTACACCCTGCCGGTCGCCGTCACCGGCAACCCGGTGTCGTGGTGGCTCTTCGCCGTGATCGCGGGCCTGTTCCTCACCCTCGTCTTCATCCAGCACAGTGACCACGTCACCAACTGGGGTCGCGCGCCCGAGGGCCAGACGGGCTCCTTCTCGGTGCGCACCGGCGCGATCGGCAACACCGCACTGGCGCTCGGCGCGACCGCCATCGCGCTTGCCGTCGTCGTACCCGTCGCCGTGCCGACGATGAGCATGAGCGTCTTCGAGGGCAACGGGCCGGGCACCCGCGAGGTCGAGGTGCAGGACCCGATGGTCGACCTCCGCCGCGACCTCCGCCGCGGCGAGGACGTCCCGCTCCTGTGGGTCACCACGCTCGGACCGAAGCCGACCTACCTGCGCATCTCCGTGCTCTCCCGCTTCACCGGCTCGCAGTGGACCCCCGGGGACCGCGAGATCCCGGAGTCGCAGTCCGCGACGGGCGCCCTGCCCCCGCTCGACGGCGTGGCCCTCGACGTGCGCCGCCGCGAGTTCAAGTACGACGTGCGCGTCGGGCCAGACTTCGACTCCTCCTGGCTGCCCACGGCGGAGCAGACGACCCGGATCGCGGCCGGCCGCGACTGGCGCTACGACCTCGACACCCGCGACGTCATCGCCGCCCGCGAGGACGTCACGACCGCCGACACCACGTACGACTTCACCGGCGTCCAGCTCGCCTACGACGCGGAGCGCATGAACTCCGCGGTCTCCGGCGCCGGCTCGGTGTCCGGGATCTTCACCGAGGTGCCGAGCACGTTCAGCAACGAGGTCCGGCGGCTCGCGGCGACGGTCACCGCCGAGGCACCCACGCGGTTCCAGAAGGCGCAGGTGCTGCAGCAGTGGTTCCGTGAGGACGGCGGCTTCCGCTACGACCTCGACGCCGTCCCGTCGGCGGGCGACGGAAGCGCCGACCTGCTCGCGTTCCTCGACGACCGGGTCGGCTACTGCGAGCAGTTCGCCGCGTCGATGGCGATCATGGCGCGCATCATCGGCATCCCGAGCCGGGTGGCCGTCGGCTTCCTCGAGCCCGAGCGCGCCACCAACGGGGCGTGGGAGTTCTCCTCCCGTGACCTGCACGCGTGGCCCGAGCTCTACTTCCCGGGGTCGGGCTGGGTGCGGTTCGAACCGACCCCCCAGACCCGCGCCAGCCAGCCGCCGGACTACACCGAGGCGGAGTTCGCCGCGATCACCGAGACGCCGACGCCCAGCGCCTCCGGTCCCAGCGACGAACTGCCCGACCGCGCGTCGGACGCCGCGGCCGAGGCAGCCACGGACGACAGCAGCAGCGCCTCGTCCATCCCCTGGGTGCCGATCGTCGCCGGCGTGCTGGGCCTGGCCCTGATCGCACTGCTCCTGCTGATGCCCCGGCTGGTCCGGGCGGCGCGTCGCCGGCGGCGTCTCGCCGGCGATGTCGAGGACCTCTGGCTCGAGCTTCGTGACGTGGCGCTCGACCTGGGCCACGCCTGGCCGGCCGGCCGCTCACCGCGGCGCGCGGGTGACTGGCTGGGCCGTCTGCTCGCGACGCCCGTCCACGACAGCTCGCGGCCCGACCGCCCGCGCCGCGGTCGCGACCAGGCACCCGAGGCCGCGGAGGCGCTCGATCGGCTCGTCACGTCCCTCGAGCGCAGCCGCTACGCCCGCAACCCGGAGAGCTTCAGCGCCGAGCACCTCGTCGGCGACCTCGCCCTGGTCGAGGAGTCCCTCGTCGCCGGCGTGACCGCACGGGAGGCGCGCCGCGCCGAGTGGTGGCCGGCGTCCGTCGTCGGCAGGCGACGGTCGTGGCGCCCCCGCAGCCGGTCGGGTCGGGCGACCACCGCGACCCCGGACCGCGAGACCGTGCGGACGGTCGACGAGCTCGTCGGCTGAGGGTCGGCCGTCGGGACCGGCGAGTCCCCGCCGACGCGCCCGCGGGCGGTTGCCCACCTACATTCCGCAGCCCCAGAACGTCGCTCAGCCACCGCTCGTACGGCGAGTCCTGGGCCGACGCGCACTTCCTGACGCTGCGGACGCACGAACGCCCGGTCCGAGGACCGGGCGACGAGTGTGGTCGGGCTGTGGTCGGGCGGCGGTCAGAGACCACGCTCGCGGCGGCGGCGCCACCGCTCCTCCATGCGCTCCATGAAGGGGCTGCCCGAGCGCTGGCGGCCGGGGCGGTGCGGTCGGCCACCGTCGACGACGCCGAACCCGGTGCGGCCGCTGGCGCGCACCTTGGGGGCCGAGCGGCCGGGACTGCGTGCCGAGGTCAGGGCGAGGATCGCGCCGGCGAGCATCACCACGAAGCCGAGGACGCCGGTGATCGTCTGGAGCACCGCGGTGAGGTCGAGGAGCACCGCGACGATCAGGAGCCCGATGCCGACGAGCAGGATCGCCCCGCCGAGGAACATCCGACGACGGGCGGCGCGCTGGAACGAGGTGCCGCGCAACGTGGAGGCGAGCTTGGGGTCCTCTTCGACGAGGGCGCGCTCCATCTGCTCGAGCATTCGCAGTTCTTCTTCGGAGAGCTCCACGTTTCCTCCTCGCCTCTGGAGCAAGTCTAGGCACGCTCCAGCACCTACGGTAGGCGTCCCCGGAAAATTCACCCCCCGCGAGGGTCTGCCGATCAGACCAGGCTGGCCGGCCGGACCGCCGCGGCCCCGAACCTCCTCGTCGCCCGGTCCACCGCGCGGTCCGCCTCGGCCCATCCGTGCTCGGGCTCGCCCAGCACGAGCTGGCGGTGCACGGTCGCCCGCGGCACCAGTCCCTCCACCCGTACGCCGACCAGCCGGAGGCGTGCGCGCTGGAGGCCCAGCGCGTCGTAGAGGCGGGTCACCGCGCGGTGCACCTCGACGGTCACGTCGGTGGCCTCGGGCATCGTGCGCGAGCGGGTGATGGTGGTGAAGTCGGCGAAGCGGACCTTCAGGGTGATCGTGCGGCCGGCCACGCCGGCCGCGCGCATCCGTCCGGCGACCCGGGCGGAGAGGCGCAGCAGCTCGCGGACGATCACGTCGCGGTCGTCGGTGTCGCGCGCGAAGGTCTCGTCGGCCCCCATGGACCGCTCGGGCTCGTAGGGTCCTGCAGTCGGGACGAGGTCGCTCCGGTCGGTGCCCCAGGCCAGGTGGTGGAGCTGGCGCCCGAGGTGGACGCCGACGGCGCGCTGCAGGGTCTCGAGGGACGTGTGCGCCACGTCGCCGACGGTGAGCAGGCCGAAGCGGTGGAGGAGGGACTGGGTCTTCTCCCCCACGCCGTAGAGCTCACCGACGTCGAGGGGGTGCAGGAAGGAGGTGACCTCCGCCGGGGGTACGACCACCACGCCGTCGGGCTTGGCGCGGCGGCTCGCCACCTTGGCCACCGACACCGACGCCGCCACGCCGACGGAGCAGGTGATGCCCTGCTCGTCGTGGATGGTGGCCCGGAGGTGCTCGGCGATCTCGAGCGGGGTGCCCAGCCGTCGCGTCGCGCCTCGCACGTCGAGGAACGCCTCGTCGAGCGACATCGCCTCCACCACCGGCGTGACGTCGCGGAAGGTCGCCATGACCGAGGCGGAGACGCTGGTGAACGTGGAGTAGTCGGGCTGGAGCACGACCACGTGCGGGCACAGGCGGCGGGCGCGGGTCATCGGCAGCGCCGAGCGGATGCCGTAGCGGCGGGCGACGTAGTTGGCTGCCAGTACGACGCCGCGGCCGCTGCCGCCCACGACGACCGGCTGGTCGACCAGGTCAGGGCGCTCGCGCAGCGCGACGGAGGCGTAGAACGCGTCCATGTCGACGTGGAGGAGCGGGGTGTCGGTCACCACCTGCCGCCTCGGCGGCGATGGTCAACGACGCGCGATGACGTGGAGCTGGGTCGCCAGCGGGAGGTATTCCGGGCGGGTGGCCACGGCCTTCTCGAGCTCGACCAGCGCCGCCGTGGCGCCCGGCTCGAGGTCGAGGAGGCTGCCCGGCACCAGGTCGGCGAAGACCCGGACGGCGTGCACCGACTCGGGGTGCAGGCCGGCGCCGGCCAGGAGCTCGACGACCTCGTCGTGGGTGAAGCGGCGCCCGCCCCGGCCGACCTGGCCGCTCGAGGCCTCACCCGGGCTGCCCGGGCCGGCGGAGGGGTGCGGTGCGGGGTCGAGGAGCTCGCGCGCCGCCTGGAAGTGACCGGCCATGGCCCGCGCGACCACGGCTGCGTGACGCTGGGCCACGAGCAGGCTGAGGTGGCCGTCGGGACGCAGGACGCCGGCGATCGACGCGAGTGAGGCCGCCGGGTCGTCGACCATCTCGAGGACGCCGTGGCACAGGACGAGGTCGGCCTCGTCGGCGAGGTCCGGCAGGTCGGACAGGTCGCCCTGCTGGCCCGTGACCCGGTCGGCGACGCCGGCCTCGCGGGCGCGCCGGTCGAGGGCGGCGAGGGCGTCGGGGCTGGGGTCGATGACCTGGACGGTGTGGCCCAGCTCGGCGAGCGGGACGGCGAACCCGCCCGTGCCGCCGCCGATGTCGACGATGCGGGCCTGCCGTCCGTCGAGGGGGTCGCCGGACCCGAGGAGGCGTCGTACGCCCTCCCAGACCACGCCCGTGCGGACGGACTGGCGGCGCTCGCTGGCAGAGGAGCTCGCGGTCGGCTGGGCCATGGGCGCCACCCTAGTGCGTCGACGTCGCGCGTCCGGTCGCGGCCGCACGGGGACAGACGACGGCGGGCGCGCGTGGCGACGCCCCTCATCCGGGGCTCCCCGGACTGCGGTGCCACAGGCTGCGGGACGGGAGGTCGGTGGCCTCGCCGGCCCGGGGATCGAGGGCGCCGAGCCGGCGCCCGGCGTCGCGGGCAGGGTCACCGGCCGGTGCGACGTCGGCGTAGGGCGAGAGCTTGAAGCCGCTGGAGTGGACGAGGGTTCGCCGGGCCCTCGCGCCGTCCGTGCCCGGCTCGATGGGCTCGGGCCGGCACGCCAGCTCGGCGCGCACCCGGTCGAGCGCCTCGACGGTCGTGCGGGCACGCTGCCAGGTCGCGTGGAGCGCGGGCAGGTCCCACGCACCGGTGGCGCGCAGCGACACGCCACGGCGGCCGGTGCGTCGCAGCTCGCCTCGCACGAGCAGCAACCAGGACGAGAACACGGTGGAGGCGTAGGGACCCTGGGCGTCCTCGAAGAAGGTGGCGTCGACCGGACCGGTGCCGTCGTCGAGGGTCAGGAACACCACCCGCCGGCCCGACCTGATCGGCGGGGTCTGGGTCGCGACCTTGACCCCGGCCACCAGCAGCTCGGACCGGCTCCGTCGGCGCAGCAGGTCGCGGCTGCGGGTCACCTCGAGCGCGTCGAGGAGCGAGGCGTAGGGCGTCACCGCGTGCTGGCTGACGTCGAGGCCCAGGATCTCGAGCTCGGCGTGCATCCGCTCGGCCGGGGACATCTCCGGCAGGCCGGTCGGGCGTTCGCCCGGACGACCCGGCTCGTCGCCGAGCGTCAGCGTGAGCTGGACCGACTCCGCCTCGACCACCGGCCGCGGGGCTCGCGACTGCGCGGAGGCACGAGCCCACACGCCGCCGTCGGCCAGCGCGTGGCGCTCCGGCTGCCCGGACCCCGACCGCTCCGCGGGGTCGGTGCTGTTGCGGGCCGCGGCCGCCGATGCTGCGACGGGCGCCGTCGGCGGGACGCTCCGCCGGGCGAGGCCGCGCCCGCGGGCCCGCGAGGCCCGGTCGAGGAGACGCGCGTGGAGGTCGAGCTCGGCGACCTGCAGCAGCAGGTCGCGGCGCGTGATCCGGCCGCGCCGCTCGACGGCCTGCTCGCCGGTCGCGATGTCGTAGACCCCGTCGAACCCACCCGCCAGCACCAGCCGCTCGAGGGTCGGCCGGGACACCCGCGCCCGGTGGAAGAAGTCGGACAGCGACACGAAGCGTCCACCACCGCGCGCCGCGACGATGCTGGCCACCTCGCCGGCGCTGATCCCCTTCACATCGGTGAGCGAGAGCCGGATCGCGTGGCGCCCGGGACCGTCGACGACGTCGTCGGCGCGCTCGACGACGTAGGTCGACGCGCTGGCGTTGACGTCGAGCCCGCGCACGCCCACCCCGACCTGGCGTGCGTCGTCGAGGATCAGGCGCTTGGGGTACATGCCGGGGTCGTGCGTCAGCACGCCGGCCAGGAAGTGGGCCGGCCAGTGGGCCTTCAGCCACGCCGACTGGTAGGTCGGCAGCGCGAACGCGGCGGCGTGGGCCTTGCAGAAGCCGAACGACGCGAAGGCCTCGAGGACCGACCAGATGCGCTCGACCAGGGCCAGGTCGTAGCCCTGCGCCAGCGCCCGCGGGACGAACCACGTCCTGGTCGCGGACATCCCGTCCGCGCTCCCCAGGGCGCGGCGCTTCTCGTCGGCCTCGGCGTAGGAGACATTGGCGAGCTGCGCGATGATCTCGATGACCTGCTCGTGGAAGACCACCACGCCGCGGGTGCCCTCGAGGATCGGGCGCAGGTCGTCGTGGAGGTAGTGGGCGTCGCTCCACCCGTGCTTGGCCTCGAGGTAGGGGGTGATCATGTCGCTCTTGACCGGGCCGGGCCGGAACAGCGAGATGTCGGTGATGATGTCGTCGAAGGTCTCGATGCCGGACTTGCCGACGAGCTCGCGCTGGCCCGGCGACTCGATCTGGAAGACGCCCAGGGTCCTGGCGCTGCTGATGAGGTCGTAGGTCGTGGCGTCGTCGAACGGCACCTGCGCCTCGTCGTCGAGGTCGAGGTCCACCCCGTCGACGCGACGCACCTCGGCGACCGCGTGCGCCATCGCCGACTGCATCCGGATGCCGAGCACGTCGAGCTTGAGCAGGCCCAGCGCCTCCACGTCGTCCTTGTCGAACTGGCTCATCGGGAAGCCGGCGTGGGACGCCTCGACCGGCGTGCGGTCGAGGAGCGTGGCGTCGGAGAGCAGCACCCCGCACGGATGCATCGCGATGTGGCGTGGCAGCCCGTCGAGGCGCTCGACGAGGCCGAAGAACCGGTCGAGCGCACCGTCGTGCAGCCCGCTCGCCCGCACCTCGGGGAGGTCGCGGAGCGCCGCACGGGCATCGCGCGCGCGGATGTGCGGGAACGCCTTGGCGATCGCGTCCACCTCACCCGGCGGCATGCCCAGGGCGGCGCCGACGTCACGCACGGCGTGGCGGACGCGGTAGGTGTCCATCATCGAGACGGTCACGCACCGCTCACCCCCGAACCGGTCGAGGATCGCCCGGTAGACCTCCTCGCGCCTGGCCGACTCGACGTCGACGTCGATGTCCGGCAGGGACGCCCGCAGCGGCGAGAGGAATCGCTCCATCAGCAGTCCGTGACGGATCGGGTCGACCCCGGAGATGCCGAGCAGGTAGTTGACCAGGCTGCCGGCTCCGGACCCGCGCGCAGCCCGGCGCACCCCCATCTCGCCGATCAGGTCGGTCACGTCGGCCACGGTCAGGAAGTAGGACGCATAGCCCAGCGCCCGGATCGTCTCGAGCTCGTCGTCGAGACGCTTCCAGACCCGCATCCTCGGGCCGGTCCCGTAGCGCCAGCCGATCGCCGCCTCGCACCGGGCGCGCAGCAGGTGGTCGGCCCCGCCGCCGGGCCCCGCGTCGTGGAGCCAGAGCTCCGGGAAGTGCACCTCACCGATGCCGAGGTCGCCGCGCGGGTCGAGGGCGCACCGGTCGGCGACGGCCCTGGTGCGGGCGAGCAGGCGTGTCGCCTCCCGCCCGCTGTCGTCCGGACCGGTGAGGCGGCAGACCTCCTCGGCCACCTCGCGCATCTGCTTGCCGGACTTCAGGAACCCCTCCGCGTTGCCGCGGCTCCCGTCGGGGCCGGCGTCGCGCAACCCGGCCGAGCCCAGGGGCACCAGCCGCCGGGACGCGTCCAGGACGTCGACCGTCGGCGCGTCGAGCCGGTCGGCGTAGCGCACCGCGTTGGTCAGGACCGTCGTGAGCCCGGCCCGTCGGGCCACGCCCGCCATCCGGGCCGCGTGGGGTGACGTACCGGGCCCCCAGGCACCGTCGCGTCCGCCCAGCCGGTGGGAGACCAGCTCGACGACCAGGTTGGCGCGTGGGACCACGTCCAGCCAGCGTGCGAGCACGTCCCGACCGAGGTCGTCGCGGCGACGGGTGGCCGTCGCACCCAGCTCGGAGGACGGCCCGAGCAGCACCACCACGTCGCCGCCCGCCATGTGGGGGGCGAGCAGCTCGAGGGTCCCGACCGGTCGGCCGCGCTCCCCGGACAGGTGGACCGAGGACACCATCCGGCACAGCGCGGCCCAGCCCGCCCTGCCGGTCGCCAGGAAGGTCACGCGGGCGCGGCCCCCGTCCGCGGTCGCGTCGCGTGCCACACCACCTCGCGCCGGCGTACGACGGTGGGGCGCGCGTGCCCCTGCGCCGGCCGAGCCGCCCACGAGCGTCGCACCGGCGCTCGGGGCGACCGCGAGGTCGACCCCGAGCACGGGCCGGATGCCGGCCCGACGCGCGGCGTCCACGAACTTCACCGCACCGTAGGTGCCGTCGCGGTCGGTGAGGGCGAGGGTGTCCATGCCGAGCTCGGCGGCCCGCTCGACGAGCGCGTGCGGGTGGGAGGCGCCGTACTGCAGGGAGAAGCCGGACGCGACGCGGAGGTGGACGAACGGGTCCGAGGACACCTCGCGCCGCCCTCAGGCGACGCTGGCGTGCGGGACCAGGCCCAGCGCCTGCTCGACCACGGCCAGGAAGCGGTCGGCGTCGCGCACCAGGTCGTCGGCCTCACGCTCGGTCACCGCCCTCGTCGAGCCGGCCTCGGCCGCAGCGCGCTTGCCGGCCCCGGCGGCGAAGAAGGTCGCCCACTCGGACAGCTCGGGAGCCACCTCGGCCAGCAGGACCCAGGCGTTCTTCTGCCGTCGGCCCCGCGGGGCCGGACGGGCCCGGGCAGCGAGCAGTGCGGCTGCCGCGCACAGGGCTGCGACGTGTGCGCAGGCGTAGCGCGTCGGCACGTCGCGCGCGGTGATCGAGTCGCGCAGCGACGTCGCGGACCGCTCGAGGTAGGAGTGGGCGGTGGCGGGGAGCAGGTGGGGGCCACCGTGCGGCCCGGAGGCGGGTCGGGAGCTGGTCGTCGTCATGGCCGGCTCCTCAGTCCAGGCAACCGACGAGCTGCCAGCGCCCGTCGGTCCAGTCGAAGGACAGGTCGAACACGCCATAGGACTGCTGCTCGCGGGCCTGCGCCCGCCCGTCCGCGATGCCGCGACCCGCCTCCACGCGCCACAGCTCGCGCTCGGTGACGAGGTCGCTCTCGGCCACGGTCCCGGCGGTGCCGCCCTGCCACCAGGGCCCCGTCTCCACCCAGTGCGCGACCACGGCCCGCACCTTCCACAGCCTGCCCCGCCAGAGGAACTGGTCGGGGTCCTGCGCATCGCCTCGCCGCACCTCGACGGGGTCGTCGTACTGCCTCATCACGCCTCCTCGCACATCCGTCGACCCCGGGGCCGACCCGGGAGGCGGTGGGGGTCGAGGTCACCGCCACCCGGGTCGCATCGAACACGTGTTCGAACACCCACAACGGTACTACCCCCCACCGACAGCCCGTCAAGGGCCGACCCGGCTCCTGGGGAGGAGGACCGCCCGTCGGCGGCGGAGGCGTCGTCAGACCCGGCGCAGGTAGGCCGTGGTCTCGCGCTGCCAGAGGAAGAACGAGAGCACCAGGCCCTCGATGATCACCAGGGCCGACAGGACCACGAAGATCGCCGGCAGGTGGCTGTCGAGGCACACCACGCCGACCAGCACGCCGACGCCGGCGGTCGCGGTCAGCACCGGGCGGGTCCACCCGTGCCCGCCGACGAAGAACGAGCCGAGCACCAGCACCAGCAGGGCGAAGCCGACGAAGGCGACGATGGAGAGGGCCACGAAGCCGGGCACGATGGGGCTCTCGCGCAGCTGCTCGATGCCGCCCTGGGCGAGGATCTCCTGCGCCGACGGGTTGCCCTCGGCCCACCCGAGGATGACCTCGTCGCGCATCAGCCAGATCAGCAGCGTGATCACGCCGGACGTGGCCACGATGAGTCCGAGCACTCGCATGCTGTTGACCACGGATCCCGGCAGGTCGCGCGCCATCGTGAAGTCCACCTCAGCCTCGTCGTCGTTCGTCGCTAGGCTCGCATCATGTCGACCGAGCACGCATCGATCACCTCGTTTCGGGGCGACCTCACCCGGCGCGGCGGCACCGGTGACGTGGTCATCCTGCCCGACAGCGCCCACACCGCGGCACTCGCCGCGGCGGCGCTGGGGTGCGAGGTCGGCGCGATCGCCAACAGCCTGCTCTTCGAGGCCGACGGCGAGCCGGTCCTGGTCCTCACCTCCGGCGCCCATCGCGTCGACACGGTGGCGGTGGCCGAGCGCATCGGTGTGACGCGGCTCAGGCGTGCCGACCCCGACTTCGTGCGCCACCACACCGGCCAGGTGATCGGCGGCGTCTCCCCCATCGACCACCCGGCGCCGATCCGCACCTGGATCGACCCGTGGCTGCGTCGGCACGACGTCGTGTGGGCGGCGGCCGGGCACCCGGCCGCGGTGTTCTCGACGTCGTACGACGAGCTGGTGGCGATGACCGGTGCGACCGAGGTCGAGGTGGACTGATGGAGGCCCGCTGATGGAGAGCCTGGCGCTCACGTTCTCCAGCGGGTGGGCGAGCGGCATCAACGCCTACCTGGTGGTCCTGGTGCTGGGCATCGCCGACCGGGTCGGCTCCTTCGCCGACATCCCCGACGTCCTGGCCAGGTGGGACGTGCTCGCGGTGGCCGGCTTCATGTTCGCGATGGAGTTCGTCGCCGACAAGATCCCCTACGTCGACTCGACCTGGGACGCCTTGTCGACCGCGATCCGGCCCACCGCCGGCGCCGTCATCGGCGTGCTCCTGGCCGGCGACGCCACCTCGCTGGAGCAGGCGGTGCTCGCGGTGGTCGGCGGCGGTACGGCGCTGCTGAGCCACCTGACGAAGGCGGGCAGCCGACTGGCCATCAACTCCTCCCCCGAACCGGTCAGCAACGTCGCGGCGAGCCTCACCGAGGACGCCGCGGTGCTCGGGGTGGTGTGGTTCTCCCTCGAGCACCCGCAGGCAGCCGCCGCGATCGCCGGCGTCCTCCTCCTGACGGGCCTGGGCGTGCTGTTCGTCCTCGCCCGGGCGGTGCGCCGCGGCTGGCGGCGCTGGCGCAACGGCGCCGCAGGACGAGAGGCCGTCGACCGGGGCACCTAGTCCGACCGGTGGGCGCCTAGGGTTCCTCCGTGGCTCGTGTCGTGGTGGTCGGAGGCGGCTTCGCCGGCATGGCTGCTGCTGCACGACTGGCGAGGCTGGGCCACGACGTCACGCTCCTCGAGCGGTCGGAGCGTCTCGGCGGCGCGCTGTCCACGGTCGAGCAGGACGGCTTCGCCTGGGACGCCGGCCCGACCACGACGCTGCTGCCGGCGGTCGTGCGCGACCTGTTCCGCAAGTCGGGACGCCCGCTCGAGCGCGAGCTGGACCTCCAGCCGCTCGACCTGGTCCGCGAGCACCGGTTCGCCGACGGCTCGGCGGTGCGCCTGCCGGGCGGCTCGCGGGCGGCGCAGCTGGCGGCCTTCGAGTCCCTCGGCGCCGGCCTGGGACGGCAGTGGGTCGACCACGTCGCCTCCTACGGCGAGACCTGGGAGCTGCTCCGCAAGGAGTGGTACGAGCGCCCCTTCGACCCCGACGTGGCGCCACGCGAGCTCCTGGCCCTGCTCGACCGGCGCGAGTCGCTGCACAAGCGGCTGCGTCGCACGCTCGACGACGAGCGGCTGCGACTGGTCGCGGGCCACCGGGTCGTCATGGACGGCCACGCCCTGCGCCGTGCGCCCGTCCTCGCCGGCGTCGACGTCTATCTCGAGCAGCGCTTCGGGGCGTGGACCGTCCCCGGCGGGATCGCCGCCCTCGGCGGCGCGATGGCCGAGCGACTCGCACTTCGTGGCGTCACCGTCCTCACCGGCACGGCGGCCACCGACCTGGTCGTGCGCGACGGCCGGGTCGTGGCGGTGCGTGCCGCGGGCGGGGAGGTCGACGCCGACCTCGTGGTCGTGGCGATCGACCCGCGACGCCTGCCCGCGCTCGCGTCGTACGTGCGGCGCACGATGCCTGCCTTCCCGCCGGTCGTGTGCCACGTGGGGCTCGCGGGAGATGTTCCCGACCTGCCGCACGAGGTGGTCCTGCACGGCGAACCGCTGCTCGTGGTGCGCACGGGTGGACGGGCACCGGACGGTGCCGTCGCGTGGACGGTGCTGGCGCGGGGCCACATCGCGGAGGACGTCCTGACGGCGGTGGCCCGCCACGGCCTCGACGTCCGCCGCCAGGTCGTCGCCCGCGTCGACCGCACCCCGCGCGACCTCGTCGAGGCCTGGGGCGGCTCGCCGCACGGCGTGGAGTGGCAGGGAGCCCGCACGGCCCGTACGCGCCTGGGCCCGCGGACGCCGATCCCGGGGGTGCTGGCAGCCGGGGCGCACGCCACCACCGGGTCCGGCCTGCCGTTCGCGGGCCTCAGCGCCGCCCTCGTGGCCGAGATGGTCGGGCGGGCTCCGCGTCGGTAGGGCGCTACGACCGCGGCGTGCCGGCGTGCGCTCGCGTCAGACGGTGATGCGCAGGTTGGCGAAGATCTCGCGCGTCGCCTTCGACCGGTTGAGCGTGTAGAAGTGCAGGCCCGGCGCCCCGGCGTCGAGCAGCGTCTCGCACAGCTCGGTCGCGATCGCGATCCCCTCGGCGCGGAGCCCGGCGGGGTCGTCGGCGTACGGCTGGAGCCGGGCGGTGACCTCCTCCGGCAGCTGGCGGCGCGAGAACTCGACCATGCGCTGCATGGAGCGGAGGTTCAGGATGGGCATGATGCCCGGGATGATCGGCAGGTCGGCCCCGACGGCGCGGGCGCGGTCGACGAGGGCGACGTAGTCGGAGGCCCGGAGCACCATGTCGGTCACGGCGAACTCGGCGCCGGCGTCGTGCTTGGCCTTCAGCACCTGCGCGTCGTGGTCGAGGGACTTCGCGTCGACGTGGCCCTCGGGGAAGGCGGCGACGCCGATGCGCATGTCGGTGCGCTCCCGGATCAACGCGACGAGCTCGTTGGCGTAGGTGAGCCCACCGTCGGTCGGCGTCCACGGCGTGCCCGGTCCCCCCGGCGGGTCGCCCCGCAGTGCCATCACGTGCCGGACACCTGCACGGCCGAGCTCGTCGAGGATCGCGGTGATCTCGTCGGTGGTGTGCCCGACGCAGGTGAGGTGCGCGACCGGGAGCATGCTGGTCTCGCGGGCGATCCGCTCGGTGATCGCGACGGTGCGGTCGCGCGTCGTGCCACCCGCGCCGTAGGTCACCGAGACGAACGTCGGCCCGTAGGGCTCGAGGTCGGTGATCGCCTGCCACAGCTGCTGCTCGCCGGCCTCGTCCTTGGGCGGGAAGAACTCGAACGAGAACGACCGGTCTCCACGCGCGAGCAGCTCGCGCATGCTCTGTCCCCGTCCGTGCGTCATGGGCGACAGCCTACGGACGACCGCGACGTCGGCCGCGCGCGGTCCACTGTCTAGTCTGAGCCGGTGACGTCCTGGGACCCCGCCGACTTCCGCGACCGGGTCCAGCAGGTCCTGGACGAGTTCCTCGACGAGCGGGAGGCCGAGCTCGCTCCGCTGGGTCCCGATGCCGGCCGGCTGGTCGACGAGGCGCGTACGGCGGTCAGCGGGGGCAAGCGCTTCCGCGCGGCCTTCTGCCACTGGGGCCACCGGGCGATCCGGCCGTCCGTGGACGACGAGGCGGCGCTCGCCCGCGCCTGCGCCTCGCTCGAGGTGCTGCACGCCAGCGCGCTCGTCCACGACGACTTCATGGACGCCTCCGACACCCGCCGGGGGCGGCCCGCCACCCACCGGGCCTTCGAGGCCGAGCACCGTGCCGCTGGGTGGCGCGGCGACCCCCAGCAGTACGGGGCGGCTGCCGCGATCCTGCTGGGCGACCTCCTGCTCGGCTGGGCCGAGGACATGCTCCGCCGCAGCGGCTTCGCCGCCGAGGAGGTCGCGCCCGGGCTGGCCCTCTTCGAGCGCTGCCGCAACGAGGTCATCGCGGGCCAGTTCCTCGACGTCTCCGTCCAGGCGCGGGGGCGGGCCGACGTCGACACGGCCATGACGGTCCTGCGCTACAAGTCGGCCAAGTACTCCATCGAGCGCCCGATCCACATCGGTGCCGCGCTCGCGGGTGCCACCCCCGCGCAGCTCGAGCAGCTGGGTCGGTTCGGCCTCCCGCTCGGCGAGGCGTTCCAGCTCCGCGACGACCTGCTCGGGGTCTTCGGTGACCCCGAGGTGACGGGCAAGCCGGCCGGCGACGACCTGGTCGAGGGCAAGCGCACCGTGCTCGTCGCGCTCGCGCTGGACGCGGCTCCCCGCGCCGACGCCGAGCGGCTGGACGCCGC
>DASTPB010000081.1:0-2482 GCA_035762385.1 Nocardioides sp.
GAGGGCGACGCCGACACGGCGTCCGCGGACACCGCCGACGGCTCCGCAGAAGCAACCGGATCGACGGACTCCGACTCCGACGCGGCGGAGGGCAGCGGCGAGGGCTCGTCGCGCCGCCGTCGCCGTCGTCGCCGCGCCGGCGAGGAGGGCTCCGACGACGGTGACCCGAACACCGTCACCCGGGTGCGCAAGACGCGCTCGGCCGAGGACCAGATCACCTCGGTCCAGGGTTCCACCCGCCTGGAGGCGAAGAAGCAGCGCCGCCGCGAGGGCCGCGAGGCTGGCCGCCGCCGGGCGCCGATCGTGAGCGAGGCCGAGTTCCTCGCCCGCCGCGAGTCGGTCGAGCGGGTCATGGTGATCCGCCAGCGCCGCGACCTCACCCAGATCGGAGTGCTCGAGGACAAGGTCCTCGTCGAGCACTACGTCGCCCGCGAGTCCCAGACCTCGCTCATCGGCAACGTCTACCTCGGCCGGGTCCAGAACGTGCTCCCCTCGATGGAGGCCGCCTTCATCGACATCGGCAAGGGTCGCAACGCGGTCCTCTACGCCGGCGAGGTCAACTGGCAGGCGCTCGGGCACAAGGAGGGCCAGCCCCGCAAGATCGAGTCGGTGCTCTCGAGCGGCCAGATGGTCCTCGTGCAGGTCACCAAGGACCCGGTCGGGCACAAGGGTGCCCGCCTGACGAGCCAGGTGAGCCTGGCCGGCCGCTTCCTCGTGTACGTCCCCGACGGCACGACGTCGGGCATCTCGCGCAAGCTGCCCGACACCGAGCGCAGCCGCCTGAAGACCCTCCTGAAGGAGATCGTCCCCGACACCGCCGGCGTGATCGTGCGCACCGCGGCCGAGGGCGCCAGCGAGGAGGAGCTGACGCGCGACGTCGAGCGGCTCAAGGCGCGCTGGGAGGACATCGAGAAGAAGGCGACCCACAAGGGTTCGGGTCCCCAGCTGCTCTACGGGGAGCCCGACCTGACCCTGAAGGTGGTGCGTGACCTCTTCACCGAGGACTTCTCCAAGCTCGTCATCGAGGGTGACGACGCGTGGGACACCGTCCACGGCTACGTCGAGTCCGTCGCGCCGGACCTCGTCGACCGCGTGGAGAAGTACGAGCGCAACGGCGCCGGCGACGTGTTCTCGACCTACCGGATCGACGAGCAGATCCACAAGGGACTGGACCGCAAGGTCTGGCTGCCGTCGGGCGGCTCCCTGATCATCGACCGCACCGAGGCGATGACCGTCGTCGACGTCAACACCGGGAAGTTCACCGGCTCCGGTGGCAACCTCGAGGAGACGGTCACCAAGAACAACCTCGAGGCCGCCGAGGAGATCGTCCGCCAGCTCCGGCTGCGCGACATCGGCGGCATCATCGTGGTCGACTTCATCGACATGGTGCTCGAGTCCAACCGGGACCTCGTGGTCCGACGGCTCGTCGAGTGCCTCGGTCGCGACCGCACCCGCCACCAGGTCGCCGAGGTGACCTCGCTCGGCCTGGTGCAGATGACCCGCAAGCGGATCGGCACCGGTCTCCTCGAGGCATTCAGCGAGAACTGCGAGCACTGCCACGGCCGCGGCGTGGTCATCAAGGACCAGCCCGTCGACCCGGACGCCCGCTCGGACGACGGCGAGGGTCGTCGCGGCAACCGGCGCCGTGGTCGCCGCGGCGCCGGCAACGACGACTCCGGCAACGGTGGCGGCAACGGCACCGCGAAGCCCGCGGAAGCGCACCACGCTCCGTCGCCGAAGGATGTCGCCGCCATGGCACGCCACGACCGCCCGGTCGAGGAGACGCCGTCAGGCGCGTCGGCCGACGCTCCCGCCGTCGAGACACCCGCCGTCGACGCACCGGCTGTCGATGCAACCCAGGCCGAGGCTCCGCAGGCCGAGGCCCCGCAGGCCGAGGCCCCGCAGGCCGAAACTCCGCAGGCCGAAACTCCGCAGGCCGAAACTCCGCAGGCCGAGACCGCGCACGCCGAGACCCCGCAGGTGGAGACCCCGCAGGCCGATGGTGTCGCTCCGGGTGGCACGAGCGGCGAGCAGGCAGCCGAGGCGCCGCAGGCGGAACCCGCGAAGCCGAAGGTGGTGACGCGGACGCGTCGCCGCTCCGCCAGTCGTCCCGCCGGCCCGCCGTCGGGTGTGGGAGTCGTCCCGCAGACGGGTGCCGTCGAGCCCGGCACGGCCGGGCTCGAGCCGGGCGCCGGGGCGGCGTCGGGCGAGGCCTCGGTCGTGGCCGTGGCCGCATCGGTCGACGGTGCGTCCGGAGGGCCTGGTGAGGCGCCGGCCGTCGAGCACGTACCGATCAAGAAGAAGGGGTCCCGCAAGCGTTGAGCGTGCGGGAGGGGTGTCCGACCTCGTTTTGCCCGGTCGGCACCCGATCCCGTAGTCTTGACCCTCGGTGTTCGACACACCATCCCTGCGCGCCCGCCACGCGGCGTACTCGCCCGAAGTTCCAGGCGGTGTCGTGCGCAGACCCCAAGTTCTGAGACCA
>DASTPB010000082.1:0-24553 GCA_035762385.1 Nocardioides sp.
GCGACGAGCTGGCGCACGGCCTGGGAGATGTACGGCACGTGGTCGGGTGTCAGGTCGGGGATGGCGTCGACGTCGGCGAGCGTGCGCACCGGCGAGGCCACGACGGGGCCGACGCCCGGCTTGATGTCGAGGTCGACCCCCACGGCCTTGAGGGGCAGCACGATGTCGGAGAAGAAGATGGCGGCGTCCACGCCGTAGCGGCGCACGGGCTGCAGGGTGATCTCGGTGACCAGGTCGGCGTCCATGCAGGACTCCAGCATGCCGATGCCCTCGCGCACCTTCAGGTACTCCGGCAGCGAGCGACCGGCCTGCCGCATGTACCAGACCGGGGTGTGGGACGGGACCTCCCCGCGCGCCGCCGCGAGGAAGGGGCTCTGGGCCAGTCCGGGATGGGGCGTGGGCACGGCGTCGGTCACCCGCGAATCTTCGCAGGTCAGGCGGCGTGGCGGCACATCGGCAGAGGCCGACGCTGGCCTACTCTGACCTCATGGTGGCCCGTCACGAGACCCACCCGGGCAACGCTGCCGCGGCTGGGCCCGCGGAGTTCCGCGCGGCTGTGGAGTCGATGCGTCGCGCCTCCCTGCGCCCCGAGGTCTTCTGCGAGGAGATGCCCGCGCCCCAGCGCATCGCGCCGTGGTCGTCGGCCCTGAGCGGCGACGTCACGGTCGACGAGGAGGACATCGGCACCGGGCGGCTGATCCTGCTGCACGACCCCGCCGGCAACGAGGCGTGGGACGGCACGTTCCGCTGCGTGGCCTACGCCCGCGCCGACATCGACCCCGAGCTCGGCGCCGACCCGATGCTCGCCGCCGTCGGCTGGTCGTGGCTGGTCGAGGCGCTCGACGCCCACGCGGCCCACCACCACGCCGCCTCCGGCACCGTCACGTGCGTCACCACCGAGAGCTTCGGCGGGATGGCCGACGAGTCCGGCACCGCCCAGGTCGAGATCCGCGCCTCGTGGACCCCCGACGTCGACGAGGACGGCGGCCTCGACATGACCGCGCACGTGGAGGCGTGGGGTGAGCTGATGTGCACCGCCGTCGGGCTGCCCCCCGTGCCCGAGGGCGTGACGGCCATCCCCAGCCGACGTGGGCAGCGCGGCACCTGAGGATGCCCGACAACGCGGACCACTCCGCCAGCCGCGGTCGACCGGAGGTCGACCCGGAGGTCGACCCGGACGGCTCCCCCGGCGCCGGTCCCCGCTCCGGCGGTCCCGACGCGGGTCCCGACACGGGTCCCGACACCGAGACCCCGCCCCCGCCGCCCGCTCCGCTGCTGGAGCTGCGCGACGGCCTGCCCGACGTGGTCGACACCGACGACGGGCTGGCGGAGGCCTGCGCGGCGCTGGCCGCCGCGACCGGTCCGGTCGCCATCGACGCCGAGCGCGCGTCGGGCTACCGCTACTCCAACCGCGCGTACCTCATCCAGCTCCGTCGCGAGGGGGCCGGCACCTGGCTGGTCGACCCGATCGGGCTGACGACCCTGGCCCCGCTGCAGGAGGCCCTCGAGGGCAGCGAGTGGATCCTGCACGCAGCCACGCAGGACCTGCCCTGCCTGCGCGAGGTCGGCCTCACGCCGAGCAGCCTCTTCGACACCGAGCTCGCCGGCCGCCTCCTCGGCTACCCCCGCGTCGGGCTCGCCACCCTGGTGGAGACGGTGCTGGGGCAGCGGATGCGCAAGGAGCACTCCGCGGCCGACTGGTCCACCCGCCCGCTGCCGACGCCGTGGCTGGAGTACGCCGCCCTCGACGTCGAGGTCCTCATCGAGCTGCGCGACCACATGGCGACCGAGCTCGAGCGGGCGGGCAAGGCGGAGTGGGCGCGCCAGGAGTTCGACCACCTGCTGGGCTTCGAGCCGGCCGTGCGGGTCGACGCGTGGCGTCGTACGTCCGGGGTGCACCGGCTGCGGGGGCGCCGCGCGCTGGGCGCGGCCCGGGCGCTCTGGGAGGCCCGCGACGCCATCGCCGCCGAGCGCGACGTCACGCCGGGCAGGATCCTGCCCGACTCGGCCATCGTGGTCGCGGCGACGGCCATGCCCACCGACCGTCGCGCGCTCCTGGCGACGCAGGGCTTCCACGGCCGGGGCGCGAGCCGCTACGCCGCGACGTGGGTCGAGGCGCTGCGCCGCGTCCGGGAGATGGGCGAGGACGAGCTGCCCACCCGTGCCCCCCGGGGCGACGGACCCCCGCACCCGCGGACCTGGGCCGACCGCGAGCCGGTCGCCGACCGCCGCTTCAAGGCCGCTCGCGAGGCGATGCTCAACCTCGCCGAGGTGCACCACCTCCCGGTGGAGAACCTCCTCACGCCCGACTACCTCCGCCGGTTGATGTGGGCGCCCCCGGCGACCCGGGAGCCGGCCGAGCTGGCCGTCGCGGTCCGCGCCCAGCTGGCGTCGTACGGCGCCCGGCCGTGGCAGGCCGAGCTGGTCACCGGCGCACTGGTCGGTGCGATCCTCGGCGCCGAGCGGGAGTAGCGCCGCTCACTCCGAGGACGACTCGCTCGGGTCGTCCGTGGGGCTCGTCGTGTCGGTCTCCTCGGGCTGCTCGGTCTCCTCGGGCGAGAGGATCTCCTGCGAGACCTGGTCGATCTCCTCGGTCGTCCCCTCGAGGTCCAGGACGCCGGGCGCCGTGACGAGCCGCTCGAGCAGCGGCGTGACCGCCTCCACGAGCTCCTCGCGCTGGTCGATGAACGGCGGGACCACCATGTAGCGGATGCTCTGGTTGAAGACCTCGGCGCTGGCCGGCTCGTCGTCGGGCGCGAGGAACTCGGGAGAGGCGGCGACCGAGGTGTTGGCCGGGACGATGTAGCCGGTCGAGGCGACGGTCGAGATCGCGGCGTCGGAGACGGCGTAGGCGATGAAGTCGGCGGCGTCGTTGACCACCTCGGAGTCGGCCGAGATGCACAGCCCGCTGATGTCGCCGACGGTGGCGCGGGTGTCGATGGTCGGCATCGGCAGCACGTCGAAGTCGAGGTCCTCGGCCTCGCGCATCTCCGGCACCAGGTTGCGGAAGCCGGCGACCATGGCGAGCTCGCCGCGCTTGAACAGCTGGACGGGCGTCGCGCGGGCGAGCTGGGCGTTGGTCGGGGTGACCGCGGAGTCGCGGAGGATGGCGAGGGTCTCGCTCAGCGCCTCGCGCGTGTTGTCGTCGGAGAAGGCGAGCGAGGTGGGCTCGCGGTCGTCGTCGAAGACCTGACCGTCGCCCGAGTAGATGAACGGCGCCAGGCCCTGCAGCGTGGGGTCGATCCACACACCGCGACGGTCGCCGCGCCGGCTGGCGAACTGGGCGGCGGCAGCGAACTGCGCGAGCGTCCAGCGCTCGCGCTTCCCCTCGTCGTTGGCGGTCGGCACGTCGAAGCCGCGCCGCTCCATCTTGTCGAAGTCGACGATGTCGGTGTTGTAGTAGACGACCATCGGGGACACCGAGTAGGCCATGCACTGCAGCTCGTCGTCCATCGCGAAGGCGTCGACGGCGTCGCGCGAGAAGCGGTCGCCGAAGTCGACGCCGCGCTCGTCGAGCAGCAGGCTCACCGGCTGCAGCGCGTCGGCCTCGACGAGCTGGTCGAGGTCGATGCGGGAGGTGAGGAACGCGTCCGGCGCGTTGCCGGCGAGCACGTCGGCGACGGCGGACTCGTGGTCGGGCCACGACTTCAGGGTCACCTTGCGGGTCGTCGACGATGCGTTGAAGGCGTCGACGACGCTCTGGAACGCCGCCACCTCCTCGTCGCTGCCGTACGCGCCGAAGGTGACCTCGCGCGGCTCCTCCGTCGGCTTCTGCGACGAGCTCGGCGACCGCGTCGGCTGGGGCTCCGGGCCCGCGTCCGCGGTGCACGCGACCGTCGTCAGCGAGACCGTGAGGGCCGTCGCGAGCAGGGCGGCACGGCGGAGGGGGGAGCGAGACACGGCCAGACCCTACCGGGACAGTCCACGGCGGGCCTCGACGACGGCGGCGAAGATCGTCTCGTCCAGCGCGGCTCCTTCCCGCCGTACGGCGCCGCGCTCGAGGTGGATCAGCCGGTCGAGCCGGACCTCGCTGGGCCGGCGCTGGGAGTCCCACCCGCCGGTCCCGACGTCCATCCAGTGGCGGCCCCACCTCGCCTCGTCCGCGGCGTCGCGGTCGTGGTCCTGGCTGCTCAGCATGAGCCCGACCCAGCCGTCCGCCTCCCCCTCGCCGGCGGTGTCGAGGACGAGGACCGGCCGGTCCTTGCCCTGGCTCGGGTCGTCCTCGTAGGGCACCCAGGCCCACACGACCTCGCCGGGGTCCGGCTCACCGTCGCGTTCGGGGGCGTAGGTCGAGCCGGGGGTCGAGCCGGGGGTCGAGCCGGGGGTCGAGCCGGGGCTTGAGGTGTCGCTCGGAGCGGTCGTGCCGGACCGCGAGATGCCGGACCGCGAGATGCCGGAGAGGAGCGCGCCGAGGCGCTTGCCGATGCCCATGGTCGCGAGCCTAGGCGAGAGCGACGCAGGAGTGAGTGAGTGCGCCGGACCGGGAGCGCCTCACGGCGCGTGGCCGCTCGTAGCGGCTAATTGTGGGACCCGGGGCTGCCACAGCCCGACGCACTCACGGATATTTTAACGCCTCAGGCGAGCGAGTCCCTGATTTCCACGTGTCCGGCGGCCTCGAGCTGCTCGGACAGGACGAGCATCCGGCTGATCTCCTCGTGGGTGGAGCTGCCGCGGGTGGCCCGGCCGGCCGCGACGATCCGGGCGAAGGCGGAGGCGCGGAACAGGGTGACGGCGAAGTCGCCGCGGGTGATGCCGCGCAGCACGTCGTCGACCATCCGGCGGAGCTCGTCGGGGCCCGGCGGGTCGGCGACCCCCGCGACGACGCGGGCGACGTCGACGCGGCGCTGGCCGGCCTCGTAGTCGGCGGCCACCCGGGCGGGGCTGGCGTACACCCACGAGCGCAGGAGGAACAGTCGCCACAGGCTCCCGGCGAGCGTGTCGGCGGGGGCACCCGACCACACCTCGGCCAGCGTCTCGAGCCCCTCGGTGTCCGCGAGGCGGACCACGCGCTCGGCGAGCTCGGGGTCGTCGGACGCGCGGGCGCCCCGCACCAGCACGGTCGCGGCGAGGTCACCGGCCTCGCGCAGCTGCGCGGGGTCGGCTCCCCCGACGATGTCGGCGAAGAACCCGTCCCCCGGGGTCATCGGGCGATGGTGCTGGCGACCGGTCATCGGTCCAGACTAGGTCGGCGGCGCTTTCCCTGGGGGCGACACCACCGCCGCGCGCGCTCACCCCGCGCGGGCCATCACCTTGCGGATGCGCTGGTCACTGACCTTGGTCGCCGTCCCGAGCTGCTGGGCGAAGAGGGAGACGCGGTACTCCTCGAGCAGCCACCTCGCATCGCGGAGGTGGTGCGGCATCGGCTGCCCGGCGGGGAGGGCGGCGACGGCGTGCAGCCACGCCTCCTGGAGCCCGGCGAGCTGGTCCATGAGCTGGCGGTCGCGTGCCACCTGGCTGTCGAGTCGCTCCCGGCGGTGGGTCACGGCGGCGAGGTAGCGCGGGTAGTCGCGGAGCCGTCGTACGCCCGCCTCCCCGACGAACCCGGCCGCCATCAGCCGGCCGACCTGGGCACGCATGTCGGTGAGCGCCGGGAGCGTCATCAGGTCGGCCCTTCCCGAGATCGCCTTGTCCGTGGTGCGCCACGCCTCCAGCACCCGCATCACGTCGTGGACCGCGGGGCCCAGCCCGGCGGTGACGGCCTCGCGGGAGTCAGCCACCACGGCGTCGTACGCCGCCTCGTCGCGCACGACTGCGTGCTGGTCGACGACCTCACCGACGATCGCGGCGCGGACGTCGTCGAGGAGCTCGGCCACCGACGGGTAGGGCGACCCGACCAGGGCGAGCTTGGCGCGCTGGTCGAGGCCCGCGTCGGCGAGCACCTCGTCGACCGACGGCGCCGGGCCGAGCGCGAGGAGCACGAGTCGTCGTACGCCGAGCCGGTGGTGTGCCGCCGCCTCGTCGGCGGTGGCGAGCACCTGCAGGCCGACCGTCGCACCCTCGTCGACGAGCGCCGGGAAGCCCCGGACCTCGTGGCCGGCGCGGCGCTGGACGAAGGACTCCTCGACCGTGCCGAAGGTCCACGCCGTCTGGCCGGTGGCGGTCACGCCCGAGTCGGACGCGACGTCGGCCATCGCCTGCTCGAAGGTCGGCCGCAGCGGCTCCTTCAGGGCGTCGAGGTCCTTGCCGCGCCCGGCCTCGGCACCCTCCTCGGTCACCACCCGGTAGGTCGGTCGCAGGTGGGCGGGCACCTTGGACCAGTCCCACGCCTCGCGCGGGACGACGAGGCTGCGGGTGCTCCGCGCGAAGCGCTCGAGGGCGTCGAGCAGGGGCTCGGCCCCCGGCGGCGTCGTGTCGAGGAACTCGCGGGCGGTGTTGGGCGCCGGGACCATGGCGACGCGCAGGTTCTTCGGCAGCGAGCGGATCAGCTCGGTGACCAGCTCCTCGCGCAGCCCCGGCACGAGCCAGGAGAAGTCGTCGGCCTCGATCCGGTTGAGCGTGGCGACGGGGACGTCGATGGTCAGCCCGTCGTCGGCGGCGCCGGGCTCGAAGTGGTAGCTGATCGGGAAGGTCAGCCCGGCCTCGTCGCTGTCGTGCCACTGGGTCGGGAAGTCGTTCGCCCGCACCTCGCCGGCGGTGTCGTGGGTGAGCATCTCGGGGTCGAAGGTGAGCAGGTCGGGCTTCTTCTGCCGGGCGCGCTTCCACCACTGGTCGAAGTGCTGCCCGCTCACCACGTCGGCGCCGACGCGGGCGTCGTAGAACTCGAAGAGCGTCTCCTCGTCGACGACGATGTCGCGGCGTCGGGCCCGGTGCTCGAGCTCCTCGGCCTCCTCGAGGAGGCGGGTGTTCTCGGCGAGGAACCGGTGCCGGGAGTCCCACTCGCGCTGGACGAGCGCGTGCCGGATGAACAGCTCCCGCGCCAGCGGGGGGTCGACCTTGCCGTAGGACACGAGGCGGTCGGCCACCAGCGGGACGCCGTACAGCGTGACCCGCTCGCGCGCCATCACCGCGGCGCGTTTGCGCGACCAGTGCGGCTCCGAGTAGGTCCGCTTGACCAGGTGGGCACCGAGGCGCTCGGCCCACTCCGCCTTGATCGCGGCGTTCTGCCGGGCCCACAGGCGGGAGGTCTCGACGAGCTCCGCGCTCATCAGGAAGTCGGGGTTGCGGCCCTTCAGGACGCTGCCGGGGAAGATGGCGAAGCGGGCGTTGCGGGCACCGAGGTACTCCCGCATCGGGCGCCGCTCCCCCGGCTTGCCCTTCTCGCGCTCCTCGAGGGCACCGATGTGGCTGAGCAGCCCGGAGAGCAGCGCCTGGTGGATGCCGTCCTCGTCGTACGCCGCCCCGCCGCCGTCGCTGCCGCCCCTGCCCAGGTCGAGCTTGAGCTCCTTGCAGACCTGCCGCAGCTGCGACTCGTAGTCCTGCCACTCGCGGATGCGCAGGTAGTTGAGGTGCTCGCGCTTGCACATCCGGCGGAAGGCGCTCGAGGACAGCTCGCGCTGCTGCTGCTTGAGGTGGCGCCACAGGTTGAGCCAGGTGAGGAAGTCGCTGGTGTCGTGCTTGAAGCGGGCGTGCAGCTGGTCGGCGTGCGCCCGCTGCTCCTCCGGCCGCTCGCGGGGGTCTTGGATCGACAGCGCGGCCGCGATGACGAGGACGTCGCGCAGGCAGCCGAGGCGCTCGGCCTCGAGGATCATCCGGCCGAGCCGCGGGTCGATCGGGAGCCGGGCGAGGCGGCGCCCGACGTCGGTCAGGCGCACCCCCGGCCGGGACGTCATGGGTTTCCCCGGTCCGGACCGGGATTTCTCATGACGTCCGGGCGCGGCGGCGGCCGTCACGGCGCCGAGCTCCTCGAGGAGGTCGGTGCCGGCCTTGACGTTGCGGCGGTCGGGCGGCTCGACGAAGGGGAAGCGGGCGATGTCGCCGAGCCGGAGGGAGGCCATCTGGAGGATGACGCTGGCGAGGTTGGTGCGCAGGATCTCCGGGTCGGTGAACTCCGGTCGCCCCTCGAAGTCCTCCTCCGAGTAGAGCCGGATCGCGATGCCCTCCGAGACGCGGCCGCAGCGCCCGGAGCGCTGGTTGGCCGAGGCCTGGCTGATCGGCTCGATCGGCAGCCGCTGCACCTTGGTGCGCACGGAGTAGCGGCTGATCCGCGCGACGCCGGTGTCGACGACGTACCGGATGCCGGGGACGGTCAGCGACGTCTCGGCGACGTTGGTGGCCAGCACGACGCGGCGCACCGTCGACGGGTGGCTGGAGAACACCTTGTGCTGGTCGGCTGCGCTGAGGCGGGAGTAGAGCGGGACGACCTCGAGGCGGTCGCTGTCGAGCGCGTCGAAGGCGTCCGCGGTGTCGCGGATCTCGCGCTCGCCGGGCAGGAAGACGAGCACGTCGCCGGGCCCCTCCGCCGACAGCTCGCGGACCGCGTCGAGGATCGCCTCGGTCTGGTCGCGCTGGACCGGCTCGCCCTCCTCGTCCTCCTCCGGCAGCTCGAGGAGCGGGCGGTAGCGGACCTCGACGGGATACGTGCGACCGGAGACCTCGACCACCGGGGCGCCGAAGTGCGCGGCGAAGCGCTCGACGTCGATCGTGGCGCTGGTGATGATCACCTTGAGGTCGGGCCGGCGCGGGAGCAGCCGCTTGAGGTAGCCGAGCAGGAAGTCGATGTTGAGGCTCCGCTCGTGGGCCTCGTCGATGATGATGGTGTCGTACGCGCGGAGGTCGCGGTCGCGCTGGAGCTCGGCGAGCAGGATGCCGTCGGTCATCAGCTTGATGCGGCTCGCCCGGCTGGTGCGGTCGGTGAAGCGGACCTGGTAGCCGACGACGTCGCCGAGCTCGGTGCCGAGCTCCTCGGCGATCCGCTCCGCCACCGACCGCGCGGCGATCCGGCGCGGCTGCGTGTGCCCGATCAGCCCGCCGCCGTTCGCCCGGCCCGTGCCACGGCCGAGCTCGAGGCAGATCTTGGGCAGCTGGGTGGTCTTCCCGGAGCCGGTCTCGCCGGCCACGATGACGACCTGGTGGTCGCGGATGGCAGCGGCGATGTCGTCGCGGCGCGCGGAGACCGGGAGCTCGGCCGGGTAGGTGATCTTCACAACGGGCGCCATTCTCGCCCACGCCGGCAACCGAATTCGCGCCGGCCGCCGCGTCGCCCGAGGTGGCGGCAGATCGCAACTGCTGGCGGGCCCCGCGTGCGATGTGCCGCCACCCTCCGGGGTCGTGCGCCGGATGGTGGCGGCAGATCGCATCTGACGACCCTCGCAACCTGCGATGTGCCGCCACCCCTCGCGAGCCTCAGGAGCTGGAGCCCTCGTCGTCGTCGTCCGGGGCGGTGGTGGGCGGCAGCTGACCAGGTACGCCCGGGGGGCCGCCGTGCATGTCACCCGGGCCTCCGGGGCCCCGGTTCTCGTCGCGCTCGACCCAGCCGCCGTGGCCGGGCCCGTGGTCGTCATCGGCGACGGCGCCGACCGCGGCGAAGCCCAGCCCGCCGACGATGAGGCCGGCGAGCGCCGAGGCGATCAGGGCACCCAGGCTGTAGGCGCGGCTGCCGTCCGACCGGCGCGCCGCCCGGAACCGCTCCCGGAAGCCCCGCCTCGCGACCGGCGCCGCGGCCGGGTCGACTCCCGCCGGCGGCGGCTCGGCACCGGACGGGGACGCGGATGGGACGGGTGGGGCCGTGGGGATGGCCCCGGCTGCGGGCGGCGGCGTCGCCGGTGCGTCGCGGCGGACCGGCTGGGTCTCGTCCTGGTTGTCGTTCTCGCTCATGGCAGGAGCGTCGGCCCCGAACCTGTGACGGGTCTGTGCCCCGCCCCTGAGCCGGCCCTGACTCTTCCGTCGCCACGGGGGCGTGGTCCGGCGGGTCTCAGTCCGGGTAGCGAGCAGCGGCCGCTGACAGGAGTCGCACAGCAACCCCACAGGATTCCCGGGCAGGATGCTGTCCGTGCAGCAGCTCACCCGGCCCGACGGCTCCCCCGTGCGCGTCCTCGTCGTCGACGACGAGGTCAACATCGCCGAGCTCCTCGCGATGGCCCTGCGCTACGAGGGCTGGGACCTCCGGATGGCGCACAGCGGGGGCGACGCGGTCTCCACGGCGCGCGACTTCCGGCCCGATGCCGTGGTGCTCGACATCATGCTGCCGGACTTCGACGGCCTCGAGGTGATGCGTCGGATGCGCGCCGACGGCAGCGACGTACCCGTCCTCTTCCTCACCGCCAAGGACGCCGTCGAGGACCGGATCGCCGGCCTGACCGCGGGCGGCGACGACTACGTCACCAAGCCCTTCTCGCTCGAGGAGGTCGTGGCCCGGCTGCGCGGGCTGATCCGCCGCGGTGGCACGGCGGCGCAGGCGGAGGCGGGCAACGTGCTGGTGGTCGGCGACCTCACCCTCGACGAGGACAGCCACGAGGTGCACCGCGCGGGCGACGAGATCGCGCTGACCGCCACGGAGTTCGAGCTGCTGCGCTTCCTCATGCGCAACCCGCGGCGGGTGCTGAGCAAGGCACAGATCCTCGACCGGGTCTGGCAGTACGACTTCGGCGGCCAGGCCAACGTCGTCGAGCTCTACATCTCCTACCTGCGCAAGAAGGTCGACGCGGGCCGGGAGCCGATGATCCACACCATGCGCGGCGCCGGGTACGTCCTGAAGCCGGCGCCGTGAGCACGTCGACCGGCCGGCTGCCCGCGGTCCCGCGCACGCTGACCGCGCGGCTCGTCGCCGTGGTGGTGCTGCTCGTCGCGGTCACCGCGGCAGTCATCGGCACGGCGACGACCCTGGTGATGAAGGACTACTTCACCGACCGGCTCGACGCCGAGGTGCGGTCCTCGCTGTTCCGGGAGTTCGGTCCGCGGCACGACGACGGGCCCGGTCCGGACGACGACGAGCGCGGCCCCGGCGGACAGCGCAGCGGCACGGTCACCGCCGTCCTCACCGAGCCCGACCGGGGGTCCTACGGCTCGGTGGTCGAGGACAGCTCCGAGGGCGGGGTCGACCGGGTGACGCTGGCGCCCGACGTGCTCGACCAGCTCGCCGGCGTGCCTGCCGACGGCCGCGTGCACGAGGTCGACCTGGCGGGCCTGGGCACCTACCGGATCGTCGCGGCGGGGAACGAGACCTCGTGGGTCGCCGGCCTGCCGACCCACGAGGTCGACGAGACGATCACCTGGCTGCTGACGATCGTGGTGGTGGTCGGGGTCGGCGCCGTCGCGCTCGCCGGGGCGGCGGGCACGGTCGTCGTACGACGACAGCTCTCGCCGCTGCGCGAGGTCGCCGCCACGGCCCACCGGGTCGCCGAGCTGCCGCTGGCGACGGGCGAGATCGAGATGGCCGACCGGGTGCCGGAGCGGCTGACCGACGAGCGGACCGAGGTCGGGCAGGTCGGCTCGGCCCTCAACGCCATGCTCGACCACGTCGAGCACTCGCTCGGTGAGCGGCACCGCAGCGAGCAGCAGGTGCGGCAGTTCGTCGCCGACGCCTCGCACGAGCTGCGCACGCCGCTCGCGACCATCGCCGGCTACACCGAGCTGGCCCGGCGACGCCCCGAGACCGCCAGCACCGCGCTCGACAAGGTCGAGACCGAGTCGGCGCGGATGACCTCCCTCGTCGAGGACCTCCTGCTGCTGGCGCGCCTCGACGCGGGCCGCCCGCTGGAGCGGCGGTCCGTCGACCTGTCCCGGCTGCTGCTCGAGGCGGTCGACGACGCGCGCGTGGTCGACCCGGAGCGGTCCTGGCGCCTCTCGCTGCCCGACGAGCCGATCACGGTGACCGGCGACGCCACCCGCCTGCACCAGGTGGTGAGCAACCTGCTCACCAACGCCCGCAAGCACACGCCGCCCGGCAGCACCGTGACGCTCACCGGTACGAACGGACCCACGGGCGCGGGGTTCACCGTGCACGACGACGGTCCGGGCTTCCCGCCCGGGCTCGTGCCCCACGCGTTCGAGCGCTTCACGCGCGGCGACGCGGCCCGCACCCGGGGTGGCGTCGGCCTGGGGCTGTCGCTCGTGCAGGCCATCGTCGGAGCCCACGGCGGTGCGGTGATGCTCGACAGCAGGCCCGGTGACACCACCGTCGCCGTCGCCCTGCCTCGGGCGTGACCCACGACTACGGTGAGCGGCATGAGCCTCACCACCGTCACCGGCAAAGTCGTGGTCATCACCGGCGCCGGGTCGGGGATCGGCCGCGCCCTGGCGCTCCGGTGCGCACGTGCGGGCGCCCTCCTCGCCCTGTCCGACCGGGACCGGGACAGCCTCGGTGAGACCGTCGCGCTCGCGGATCAGGAGGGCGCGGCGAAGGTCCGCCAGGACGTCGTCGACGTCTCGGACCGGGCAGCGGTCGCGGCGTGGGCGGCCGACGTGGTCGAGGAGCTCGGGCGCGTCGACCTCGTCGTCAACAACGCCGGCGTGAGCGCCACCGGCGACTTCACGGACCTGACCTACGACGACCTCGACTGGATCGTCGGCATCAACTTCTGGGGCGTGGTCCACGGCTCCAAGGAGTTCCTGCCCCACCTGATCGCGAGCGGCGACGGCGCCCTGGTCAACATCTCCTCGCTCTTCGGGCTCGTGTCCATGCCGAGCCAGTCCGCCTACAACGCCACCAAGTACGCCGTCCGCGGGCTGACCGAGGCGATCCGCGAGGAGATGCTCGTCAACCGCCACCCGGTGACGGTCACCTGCGTCCACCCCGGCGGCGTCCGCACCGGCATCAGTCGCCACGGCCGCAAGGCCGCCGGCCTCGACGCCGCCCGCATCGACGCGCTCTTCGACGACAAGCTCGCCAGGATGTCGCCCGACCGGGCCGCCGAGATCATCCTCGACGGGGCGCTGGCCGGGAAGCCGCGCGTCCTCGTCGGCCTCGACGCCCACGTCATCCACCAGCTCGGCCGGATCCTGGGCGCCCGCTACCAGGACGTCATCGCCCGCCTCGCCCCCCGCGCCCACTGACCGGTCGAGCAGGCGCGTCCTGCGCCGCCCAGCCCGTCGAGTCGGCGCATCCTGAGGTTCGTGACCGCAGGATGCGCCGACTCGGCCCGATCTGCGCGGCAGGATGCGTCGACTCGACCCGGTACGGGCGACAGGATGCGCCGCCTCGACTGGTAGAGATGACCCATGGAGCCCGGGACCCCGATCCGCTGCGAGATGACCAAGTGGGGCGACCGGCCGCACTGGCAGTTCCCGGGCGTCCACCTGGGCGCCGACGAGCACGGCGAGTGGCTCGGCTTCCCGGCGGGCACCCTCAACCGCCGACCCGGGCTCGAGCTCGTCTCCGAGGTCGACTGCGTGACGCTCGTGCCGACCGAGGGGTGGTACGCCGCCACCTTCCACGCGCCGGGCATCTGGTGCGACCTCTACATCGACGTCGCGACGCCGGGCCGCTGGGACGGCGCCGTGCTGCGCGCGGTCGACCTCGACCTCGACGTGATCCGCATCTCCGACCCGCTCCCCGCCTCGGTGTTCCACGCGGCGCAGAAGGCGGACCGCGTCGCGGGCGAGGTCTTCGTCGACGACGAGGACGAGTTCGCCGAGCACCAGGTCGCGTTCGGCTACCCGGCCGACGTCGTCGCCGCGGCGCAGTCCAGCTGCGACGAGCTGGTCCGCGCCGTGAGCGCCGGCGTGCCGCCGTACGACGGCTCCCACGCCCGCTGGCTGGGGGAGCTCAGTCGCCTGACGACCGCCTGAGCGCGCGCCGCTCGGCGCGGGTCATCGCCCGGAAGGGGCCGACCAGCCGTGGGCCGGCCAGGCGGCTCTCCAGCCTGCGCGCCTCCCGCTTGAGCGGCTGGGCGACGTACTCCCCCAGGATCACCCCCGAGGCCAGCGCGATGGCGACCGAGATCGCCGTCATCAGCGCCAGGATGCCCTGGGAGACGAACGCGCCGCCCTCGGCGAGGAAGGTGAGGCCGCGGTAGATCGAGAGGCCGGGCAGGAAGGGCACGATCGCCGGCACGGCGACGACGAGCGGCGGCACCCGCACCCGGCCGGCGACGGCGTAGGCCACGAGGCCGATGAAGAAGGCCGCCGCCCCGGCCGACATCACCCGCCCGAAGCCCAGCAGCGTGATCGCCTGCGCGATCAGGGCCGCGACGGCGGTGGTGAGGGCGATCGGCAGGACCGCCCGCCGAGGGGCGTACGACGCGATGCTGAAGGCGGCGGCCGACACCGCCGCACCGGCGAGCACCGCCGGGAGCTCCGAGACGCCGAGGGCGCCGGGGACCAGCCTGCCGAGCTCCAGCCCGATCCCCTCGGCCAGCGAGATGCCCAGCGCGACGCCCGCGATGATGCCGGCGGTCGCCATCATCGCCTCGATGAGGCGGGCGCTGGAGGTCAGGTAGAAGCCGGTGAGCGCGTCCTGGACGGCGCCCATCAGCCCGATCCCGGCGAGGAGCAGGATGATGTTGGCGGTGACGACGAGCGAGGGGTCGGGGGCGAGCGGGGTCGCGGCCACGGCACCGGCGAGCAGCGTGGCGATCGCGCCACCGGCGACCTGCAGGTAGAAGTAGGGCAGCCGCCTCCGCGCCAGCACGAGCTGCACCCGGTCGATCAGTCCGGCCGCGATCGCCGCGACGACCGAGACCACCGGGCCACCCCCGAGGAAGACGCCGACCGCTGCGGCCATCACCATCCACGCGAGCGTGACGGCCCACCGGGGGAACGCATGGCCGAGGGAGACGATCGTGGCCATCCGGGAGCGCGCGAGGTAGAGGTCGGCCCGGTCGGTGAGCACGTCGCGCACGAGGTGGTCGACCGCGGTGAGGTCCTCGTAGTCGATGTCGCGCTGCTGCACGTGCCGCAGCATGAGCATCGGTACGTCGTCGGAGGAGCGCTGGTGGCTCATGGACAGGGCCGTGAACGTCACGTCGATCTCGGCCGAGCGCAGGCCCAGGTGGTCGGCGACCGAGCGCATCGTCGCTGTGACGTCGGCGGCACCCGCACCCGACGACAGGAGCATCTCCCCGATGCGGAGGCACAGGTCCATCGTGAGGTGGATCTCCCGGGTCCGCTCGGCCTCGAGCCGGGCCTCGAGCTCGGCCTGCGGATCGTCCTCGTCCTGCGTGCGCGGTCGCCCGTCCTGCTGGTCCACCCGGCCATGGTGGCAAAGGCCGGTTCCGGCCCGGCACAGGGGTGAGGCTCGCCCGGCGTGGCGTCCCTAGACTCGGGTCATGCGCATCGACTTCCACGCGTCGGCCGAGCCGACGCTCGGCGTGGAGTGGGAGTTCGCGCTCGTCGACCGGGCCAGCCGGGACCTCGTCAGCGTCGCCTCGCAGGTCCACGAGCTCGCCGGAGGCCGGCTCGACGAGCCCGAGCGGTTGCACAAGGAGCTGCTGCGCAACACCGTCGAGGTCGTCACCGGCATCTGCACCACCGTGGGCGAGGCCGTCGCCGACCTGCGGGAGACCCTCGCCGTCGTCGCGCCGGCGGCAGCCGAGCTCGGGGTGGACCTCCTCGGCGCCGGGTCGCACCCCTTCGCCGACTGGTCGCACCAGCAGCTCACCGAGGGCCACCGCTACGCCGAGCTGATCAACCGCACGCAGTGGTGGGGTCGCCAGATGCTGATCTGGGGCGTCCACGTCCACGTGGGCATGCCCGAGCGGGACCGGGTGATGCCGGTCCTGGCGTCGATGCTGACGACGTACCCGCACCTGCTCGCGCTCTCGGCGAGCTCGCCCATCTGGGCCGGCCAGGACACCGGCTACGCGTCCAACCGCGCCCTGATGTTCCAGCAGCTGCCGACGGCGGGGCTGCCGTTCGCCTTCGACACCTGGTCGGAGTTCGAGAAGTGCATCGCCGACCAGACCACGACCGGCATCATCGAGTCGATGGCCGACGTCCGCTGGGACCTCCGTCCCGCTCCGCACCTCGGCACGCTCGAGCACCGCGTCTGCGACGGGATGTCCGACCTGGGCGAGCTCGCCGCGCTCACCGCGCTCGTCCACTGCCTCGTCGTCGACCTCGACACGCGGCTCGCAGCCGGCGAGCAGCTGCCCACCCTGCCGCCGTGGCAGGTGCAGGAGAACAAGTGGCGCGCTGCGCGCTACGGCCTCGACGCGATCGTCATCCTCGACGACCGCAACCGCGAGCGGCTCGTCACCGAGGACCTCGACGACCTGCTCGAGCGGCTGACCCCCGTGGCGAAGCGGCTCGACTGCGAGGCCGAGCTGCGCAGCGTCGCCGACATCCCCGTCCGCGGCGCGTCCTACCAGCGGCAGCGGACCGTGGCCCACGAGTCGGGCGGCGACCTCGTCGCGGTCGTCGACGCCCTCGTCGCGGAGCTCGCCCACTCGTTGACGTCCTGAGCCCGCCCCTCCGCTCGTGCCCTTGTGGCCGGTGGCGGGGAACGAGAGGATGCCCGGACCTCACCGCCTCGTACGGCGCCGGGGTGACGGTGGAGCCGAGACGAGGAGCAGCCCGTGGTGGACCCGATCGACCCGACCGCGACCGGCTTCCTGCTCGCCGAGAACCGCAACATGCCGATGCACGTCGGCGGCCTCCAGCTCTTCGAGAAGCCCGCCGGTGCCGGCCGCGGCTACGTCCGCGAGATGTACGAGCAGATGCGCGACGTCGAGCAGGTCGCGCCGCTCTTCCTCAAGCACCCGCACCGCTCGGTGCGTACGGCGGGCCAGCTGGTGTGGGTGCCCGACGAGCAGTTCGACATCGAGCACCACGTCCGGCACAGCGCGCTGCCCAAGCCCGGCCGGATCCGGGAGCTGCTCGAGCTCTGCTCGCGGCTGCACAGCACCCGCCTGGCGTGGGAGCGGCCGCTGTGGGAGGCCACGGTGATCGAGGGGCTGCGCGACGGGCGCGTGGCGATGTACACCAAGACCCACCACGCCCTCGTCGACGGCGTCTCGGCGATGCGGCTGCTCGCGAGCGTGCTGTCGACCGACCCCGACGAGCGCAACATGCCAGCACCGTGGGCGATGCGCCCGCGGGCGCCGCGGGAGGAGCCGGCGGATCCCGCTTCCGCCTCCTCGACGCGGTCCGACGTGACGGCCGTAGCGCTGCGTACGGCACTCGCGATGGCGTCGGAGGCCGCCGGCATGCCCGGCGCGCTGGTCCGCACCCTCAACAAGAGCGTGCGCAACGAGACGTCCGCCCTGTCGCTCTACGCCCCGCGCACCATGCTCAACCAGAACATCACCGGCTCGCGGCGCTTCGCCGCCCAGGACTGGCCCATCGAGCGGCTGCGCGCGGTCGGCCGCGCGAGCGGCACCACCATCAACGACGTCGTGCTGGCGATGGTCAGCGGCGCGATGCGGACCTACCTGCTCGACCTCGACGCACTCCCCGAGACGACCCTCATCTCGATGGTGCCGGTCGGGCTCAACGCCAAGCAGTCCCAGCTCGCCTCGGCCGACGGCGGCAACGCAGTGGGCTCGGTGATGGTGCAGCTCGGCACCCACCTGGCCGACCCGGCCGACCGGCTCGCCGCGATCCACCGCTCGATGAAGGACGGCAAGGACAGCCTGTCGGCGATGACACCGACGCAGATCCTGGCGATGAGCGCCCTCGGCCAGGCGCCCGCCATCCTCGGTCCGCTCTTCCGGATGCAGGGCATCGTGCGCCCGCCCTACAACCTGGTCGTCAGCAACGTCCCGGGCCCGCGCACCACCCACTACTGGAACGGCGCCCGGCTGACCGGCACCTACCCGCTCTCCATCCCGATCAACGGGATGGCGCTCAACATCACCTGCACGTCGTACGACGGCAAGATGTGCTTCGGCCTCACCGGCTGCCGCCGTACCGTCCCCCACCTCCAGGTCCTCCTGCAGTACCTCGACGACGAGCTGAAGGCCCTCGAGCGCGCCGCGGGCGTCGGGTGAGTGCGATCCCGGAAGTCGTCGGCGGTCAGCCGACGACCTCGAGCCCGCCGCCGAGCTGCGCGGCGACGGCGGCGAGGCGGGCGCGGGTGATGTCGGCGACGGTGGCGAGGCCGGCGAGCCGGGCGTTGGAGCCCTCGCGGGTGGGCTCGGCGGAGTTGATGCTGATGCAGCGGCGGGTGCCGCCGTCGGCGGCGTTGGCCAGCGCGACGGCGTGACCGGTGGTGCCGCTGCCGGCGAACGGGTCGAGCACGACCACGTCGTCGGGCAGGGTGGACAGGATCCGGCGGACGAGGCCGGTGGGCTTGGGCGACTCGAAGACGTGGCCGACCAGCGCCTTGAGCTCGGCGACCGCGGTGTCCGTCGAGCCGATCTCCTCGGCGAGCCAGATGGTGCGCAGCTTCTTGCGTCGCCCGCCCTCGCGGTGCAGCCAGTCGCGCTGGAAGATGTCGGCGCGCTCCCCGCTGCGGCCGCGGATCACCCGGCACTCGAGGTCTCCGGGCCGCTCCTCGACGCGCGGGCGCGACCAGCGCCAGACCGCCGGGCGACCGTCGCCGAAGACCGGCGTGAGGGCGGTGCTGCCGGCGAACTCGGTCACCGAGACCCGACCGGTCTCGGGGTCGCCGTGCAGCGGGTAGTGCAGCGTCGGCGTGCTCACCGGGTTGAACTTCTTGTTGGTGTTGCGCAGCGGCAGGTAGCGGAAGCGTCGCCCGTCCGGCGCGGTCAGCGGGAAGTCGGCCTCGTCGACGGCCTCGGTCGTCGACCCGTCCACCACGCACGACGGCAGGTGGCGGGCGTACGCCAGGACGTACTCGTGGCTGGTCGCGAACCCCCGGCCGAGCTGGCGGCCCTTCGGGTTGAGGTTGACCACGACCTGGGCGAGGAAGTTCGCCTCCCCGAAGACCTCGTCCATCAGCAGCCGCAGGTGCGCGGCCTCGTTGTCGTCGATGCTCACGAACACCGCGCCGTGCGGCGCCAGCACGTCGCGGACCGCCTCGAGGCGCGGTCGCATCATCGCCCGCCACGCGGCGTGGCGACCGGCGTACGGGTCGGGGTGCGAGCCGTCGCGGAAGCGGTCGGCGTACGCGAAGTCGTTGCCGGTGTTGTAGGGCGGGTCGGTGTAGACGACGTCGACCGAGCCCGGCGGGAGCGTCGGCAGCACGTCGAGGTTGTCACCGACGTGGAGCGTGTTCCACACGGGCTCGTCGGGCACGCCCACCAGCCTAGGGGCTGGAGGACCCGGCAGCGTCGCGCCGCGAATCGTTGATCCCAATTTTCCCACCAGTCCCAGAACGTCCTTTACTCTGGAGCGCGTGCCTTCCTCCACACGCCGTTCCCAGCCCTCCGCACGCCGCCCCGTGCCTGCCCGCGGACGGGCGCTCGCACTCGCCAGCGCCGGCGTGCTCGTGGCGGGCCTCGCGCTCAACGTCGGGGTCGGCCCGTCGGCGGCCGACGACGGTGACCGCACGGACACGGCGCACGGCCGCGGACTGACGTACGGCGGCGCCGGCGGCTACCGCGGCCGCAACCAGACCTCCGACGGCAAGCCGGGCATCGTGGTCGGTCCCCCGGTCAACGCGCGCGGGCGGGCCGTCCGGGTGCTGAACGACACCAGCTACGAGATCGCACCCGGCGTCGTGCTGCGGGAGTGGGACCAGGTCGACGGCCGCCAGCCCGTCGGGCAGGTCCGGATGAACCTGCTCTCCGTCAGCCTCGACGCCCCCAACATCACCTTCGAGGAGTTCTCCCCCACCTACGTCACGAGCCGCAAGAAGGTCAGCCAGCTCGGTGGGTGGAACCGCGCACTGGGCGCCGTCAACGGTGACTTCTTCGACATCGGGCAGACCGACGCCCCGCTCGGCGTGACGATCAACCGCGAGGCGGGCCTCCTCGGCGGCTCGCGCGAGGGCTGGATCCCCGGCGTCAACTCGTCGCTCTGGTTCGACGACTCCGGTCCGCACGTCAGCCCGCTGGCCATCGAGTGGACGATCCGCCAGCGACGGGCCTGGACCATCAGCGGCGTCAACCACCCGCGCGTCCCCTCGGGCCAGATCGGCGTCTTCACCTCCGACTGGCACCGCACCGAGGGCTACAAGGTGACGTCGGGCAAGAAGCGCGCCCGCGAGGTCGTGCTCCGCAAGAACCGCGTCATCTCCAACAAGCCCAAGCTGTCCGACGGCCGCAAGATCAAGGGCAAGGAGCGCGTGCTCATCGGCACCGGTCCCGCGGCCGCCAAGCTGAAGACCCTCAAGCGCGGCAAGAAGATCACGATCTCGAAGCGCATCGTGGGCGGCAGGCCGACGGTCGCGATCAGCGGCGACCGTCCCCTGCTGGTCAACGGCGTCCGCGCCGTCGTCAACAACACCATCGCCCACCCGCGCACGGCGGTCGGCATCGACGCCGACGGCCGCAAGCTGCTCATCCTCGTGGTGGACGGGCGCTCCGCCGTGAGCCGCGGCTACACGATGGTCGAGCTCGCCGACATCATGACGGCCCTCGGCGCGGAGAACGCGATCAACCTCGACGGTGGCGGCTCCTCGGCGATGTACACGCGCACCGGCACCGGCGCGTTCGGCATCGTCAACGAGCCCTCCGACGGCAACGAGCGGCTGGTGGCCAACTCCTTCGGCCTCGTCTACCACGGCGAGCTCCCGCCGGTGGTCCCGATCCTGCCGACGCCCACCCCGACACCCACTCCGACGCCGACCCCGACCCCTACCCCGACGCCGCCGCCGACCACCCCCGTTCCCTGAGCGAGACGCCGCGCCGGACGCCGCGCCGGCCCTGACGGCGGGGCCGGCTCAGGCGTTCGGCGCCGCGAAGACCACGACGTACGTCACGGGGGCGAAGCACTGCACGGTGCTCTTCGGCAGCGTCGGGACGACCTCGAAGCCGGCCTCGCCCGCATCGATCGTGACGCTCCGCGGGGGCTCGCACCCGGTCGAGACGACGGCACCGTAGGGGGTCGCGTCGGGCGAGCCCTCGGCGACGTCCTCCACCGCGGCGGCGACCTCGTCGGGCAGTCCGCTCTCCAGCCCGGCGACGAAGTCGGCGACGGCCTGGTCGGTGTCGAGCGCCATGGCCATCGTCGACGGCGAGCCGCCGCCCTCGGTCGCGTCGACGACCACGGCGTCGGTGACGCCTGCGGACCCCTCGACGGGGATCGGGGTGGTCTCGGCGCCACCGGACGGCTCCTCCGTCGGGGTCTCGGTCGGAGTAGCGGTCTCGCTCGGGGTGTCGGACGCGCTCGGCGTGCTCGACGTGTCGGCCGGGTCCGTCGCCGTCGAGGCGTCGTCGTCCCCGCAGGCCGCCAGCCCGCCCACCAGGGTGCCGCCCAGGGCGAGCGCGGCGAGGACGGAGGAGGCGCGCGAGTGGGATCGGGTGCGGGCGCTCGAGCGGCGCAGTGAAGTGGTCATGGTGCTTCGACGATATCGACGCGCCCGCGGCTCCCCCGGAAGGCTCGCACGCGGGACGTCGCGTCGACGCCGCACGGTCGGCACTGGCAGGCTGGCGCCATGAGTGGCCCCGACCCCCAGGCCGAGCCGGTCCGCGAGGCCGTACGCGCCTATGCCGCGCGGCAGCCGCAGCTCGTCGCCGCCACCGCGGGGTGGGTGACCCTGATCCGCACCCTGCTCGACGACGCGGGCATCGACTACCTCAGCGTCACGGGGCGCACCAAGAGCGTGGCGTCCTTCGCAGCCAAGGCCAACCGCACCCAGGACGGCCGGGCGGTGTACGCCGACCCGCTGCACGAGGTCACCGACCAGATCGGCGTCCGCGTCATCACCTACGTCCACAGCGACGTGGCGGCCGTCGCCGAGCTGCTCGACGACGAGCTCACCATCCTCGACGACCGCGACCTCGGTGAGGAGACCGCGCGGGCGGGCCGGTTCGGCTACGCCAGCCGGCACCTGCTCGTGTGCACCGACGCCGCCGACGACGGGCAGCACACCGAGCTCGTGGGCGAGCGGGCCAGCGTGCAGGTCCGCACCGTGCTGCAGCACGCGTGGGCGGAGTTCGAGCACGACATCCGCTACAAGGGCAACGTGCCGGAGGACGCCGCCGCCGACCTCGACCGCCGCTTCACCCTCGCCGCCGGGCTGATCGAGCTGGCCGACCGCGAGTTCGCCACCATCCGCGAGCGCATCCAGGCGGCCGCCCCCGGCAGCACCGCGGAGGCCGACGCCGACCACATCGTCGGCCAGGAGCTGGCCACCTTCCTGGCCGGGCACTACAGCGACGCCGGCTGGTCGCACACCGACCACTACGACTGGATCGCCGGCCTGCTGGCCGAGCTCGGCATCGACACGATCGACGACCTCGCCGACCTGCTCACCTCCGTCGACGCCGACGCCGTGATCCGACGGATGGGCTACCGCTACCCCGCTGGCGCCGTACGACGCCTCGACGACGCGCTGCTCGCGATCTTCGGCGAGCAGTACGTCACCCTCGAGGGCAACAGCCACCGGGTCCCGCTGCTGCGCGCACGGCTCGAGAAGCTCACGACGCCGGAAGGCTGACGGGCGGCGGCTTTCCGGTCCGCCCCTAGGGTGGAGCCATGCGCCGGCCCTCATGGACCTCCGTCACTCCCCTGCTGGCCGCGGTGGCGCTGGCGATCTCCTGGCCGCTGCATCCCGAGAGTGCCCCGGTGCTCGGAGTCCTCTCCGTGCTGCTCGTCGGCGCCGTGCTGGCGGCCGTGCACCACGCGGAGGTCGTCGCCCACCGCGTCGGCGAGCCCTTCGGGTCACTGGTGCTCGCGGTCGCGGTGACCATCATCGAGGTCGCGCTCATCGTCACGCTCATGGTCACGACCGACAAGGACACCGCCGGGCTGGCGCGCGACACCGTCTTCGCGGCGGTGATGATCACCCTCAACGGCATCGTCGGGCTCTCGCTGCTCGTCGGCGCCCTCAGGCACCACCTCGCGGTCTTCAACCCCGAGGGCACCGGTGCCGCGTTGGCCACCGTCATCGCCCTCGCCGTGCTCTGCCTCGTGGTGCCGTCGGTCACCACGTCCGAGCCCGGGCCGGAGTTCACCGGCGCGCAGCTCACCTTCGCCGCGATCGCCTCGCTCGCGCTCTACGGGATGTTCGTCTTCACCCAGGCCATCCGGCACCGCGACTTCTTCCTGCCCGTCACGCAGGAGGCCCACTCCCCGCTCGTCGCCGCCTCGACGGGCCCGTCGGGCGCCGCCGGTCGCGCGACCGCCGACGCCGGCTCCTACGAGCACGAGCCGGTGGACCTCGACGAGGACGGGCACGCCGACCCGCCGTCCGGGCGGGCCGCCCTCACCAGCCTCGGCCTGCTCGTCGTCTCGCTCGTCGCCGTGGTCGGCCTGGCGAAGATCGAGTCCCCGGCCATCGAGTCGGGCGTGTCCGCGCTCGGCTTCCCGCCGGCGGTCGTCGGTGTCGTGATCGCGCTGCTGGTCCTCGCCCCTGAGACGATCGCGGCCGTCCGGGCCGCCACGCGCAACCGCGTCCAGGTCAGCCTGAACCTGGCGCTCGGCTCGGCGATGGCGTCCATCGGCCTCACCATCCCCGCCATCGCGGTGGCCAGCATCTGGCTCGACGGGCCGCTCGAGCTCGGCCTCAACCAGCTCCAGGCCGTGCTGCTGCTCCTCACCGCGGCCGTCGCGATCCTCACCGTCGTACCCGGCCGCGCCAAGCCTCTCCAGGGGGGCGTGCACCTCGTGCTGCTCGCGGCCTTCCTCTTCCTCACCATCGCGCCGTAGCGCCGAGCCGCCGCCCCAGAGATGCCGGCACACAACGCGGCCCGGCAGGAGTCCTGCCGGGCCGCGTGCGCGTGTGGATCAGCCGAAGTACTTGGCGTAGATCTTGTCGTAGGTGCCGTCCTCGCGGAGGTCGGCGAGGGTGCCGTTGATGACGCGCAGGAGTGGGATGTTGCCGTCCTTCTTCACCGCCATGCCGTACTGCTCACCGGTGTCGAACTCCCGCGCGAGCTTGAGCTTGTTGTTGTCGGCGACGAACGCGCCCGACACCGTGTTGTCGAGCATCGCTGCGTCGAGCTCGCCCGCGTCGAGCGCCGCCTGCAGCCCGGCTGCGTCGTCGTAGGCCACCACCTGGGTGGACTCCGGGGCGAAGTCGCTCAGGTAGGTCTCGCCGGTGGTCTCCTTCTGGACACCGACCCGCTTGCCTGCGAGCTCCTCGAGCTGGTCCAGTCCCGAGCCGCGCGGCGTGATGAGCGCCTGCTTGGCGTCGAAGTAGGGGCTCGAGAAGTCGAGGACGCGGGCCCGCTCGCCGGTGATGGTCATCGCCGAGATGGCGAGGTCGCACGCGTCGTTGTTGAGCGAGTTGCCCGACGTGATGTCGTCGAACGACACGTCGACCACGTCGAGCTCGGCGTCGAGGTCGTCGGCGACCTTGCGCACCAGGTCGATGTCGAAGCCGGTGGGCTTGCCACCCTTCTCGAACTCGAACGGCGCGTAGGGCATGTCGGTGCAGACGGTGAGCGCACCGCTGAAGACCAGCGACACCTCGCTCAGGGCGTCGGCCTCGTCGGCGCTGGCGCTGCCACCGCAGGCACTCAGCGTGGCCATCAGGGCCACCGAGGACAGGGCGGCGAGGGCCGTGCGGGCAGGGCCCATTCGTCGGGGCTGGCGTCGGACGGTGCGGATCATGGCGTCAGTTCGCATTCACGGTGAGCGACTCGCGCAGTCGCATGAGGGCGTATTCGGTGATCTTCACGAGCGCACCCTTGGCCTGCTCGCGGTCGCGGGCGTCGAGGCTGATGAT
>DASTPB010000083.1:0-7369 GCA_035762385.1 Nocardioides sp.
GGTGCCATCACCGAGACCAACGTCGACCTCGCCGCCGCCTCCGACGCCATCATCATCGGCTTCAACGTCCGCCCGCAGGGCAAGGCGAGCCAGATGGCCGACAAGGAAGGTGTCGAGATCCGCTACTACTCGGTCATCTACCAGGCGATCGAGGAGATCGAGGCGGCGCTCAAGGGCATGCTCAAGCCCGTCTACGAGGAGTCGACCCTCGGCCAGGCGGAGATCCGCGAGATCTTCCGCTCGTCCAAGGCCGGCAACATCGCGGGCTGCATGGTCACCTCCGGCCTCATCCGCCGCAACGCCAAGGTGCGGGTCCTGCGCGACGGAGCGGTGGTGGCCGACAACCTCGACCTCGCCTCGCTGCGGCGCGAGAAGGACGACGCGTCCGAGGTCCGCGAGGGCTTCGAGTGCGGTCTGGTGCTCCGGAACTTCCAGGACATCAAGATCGGCGACATCGTCGAGGCCTTCGAGATGCGCGAGATCCCGCGCAGCTGATCACCGTTCGTCGAGTCGGCGCATCCTGACGCCCGATCAAGGTCGAGTCGGCGCATCCTGGACACCCGCGTGGTGAGGATGCGCCGACTCGACGCGATCAGGTCATCAGGACGCGCCGGCTCGGCGTGATTTGAGAGAGTGGAACCATGACCAACCCCCGCGTCAGGAAGATCGCCGACCGGATCCAGGTGATCGTCGCCGAGATGCTCGAGCGCCGGATCAAGGACCCCCGCCTCGGCTTCGTCACGGTGACCGACGTACGCGTCACGGGCGACTCCCAGCAGGCGTCGATCTTCTACACGGTGCTCGGCGCCGAGGACGAGCTCGCCAGCACGGCTGCCGCCCTCGAGTCGGCCAAGGGCGTGATCCGCTCCGAGGTCGCCAAGCAGCTCGGGATGCGGATCGTGCCGTCGCTGACGTTCATCCCCGACGCCCTGCCCGAGAGCGCCCGCGCCCTCGACGAGGTGCTGGCGCGCGCCCGGCAGCAGGACGAGGAGGTCGCCGCGCGTCGCGTCGAGGCCTACGCCGGCGACGCCGACCCGTACAAGAAGCCACGGGTGGCAGCGGACGAGCTCGACGACGAGGACGACCCGGACCTCGACCCGGACCCGGCGCCGGGCGGCGAGGACGACCGCGCCTGATGGTCGACCCCGGTCTGGTCGTCGTCGACAAGGCCCCGGGCATGACCTCGCACGACGTGGTGTCCCGGGTCCGCCGCCTCGCCGGCACCCGCAAGGTCGGGCATGCCGGCACCCTGGACCCGATGGCCACGGGTGTGCTGGTGCTCGGCGTCGACCGCGCGACCCGGCTGCTGGGCCACCTCATGCTGACCGAGAAGGCGTACGACGCCACGGTGCGGCTCGGCGCCTCGACGACCACCGACGACGCGGAGGGCGAGGTCACCGCGTCCACCCCGGCGTCCCACCTGCAGCCGGGCCTGGTGGAGGCCGAGCTCGGCGAGCTCGTCGGTGACATCCTGCAGGTCCCGACGGCCGTCTCGGCGATCAAGGTCGGCGGCAAGCGGGCCTACCAGCGCGTCCGCGACGGCGAGCAGGTCGAGCTGGAGGCGCGCCCGGTCACCATCCACTCGCTCGTGGTGCACGACCAGCGCGTCGCGGGCGACTGGCTCGACGTGGACATCTCCGTGCGGTGCTCGTCCGGGACCTACATCCGCGCGATCGCGCGCGACGTCGGCCGTGCCCTCGGCGTGGGCGGGCACCTGACCGCGCTGCGGCGTACGGCGGTCGGGGCCTTCGACCTGTCCGTCGCCCGCACCCTCGAGGAGCTGGCCGACGCCTTCTCGGTCGTGCCCATCGCCGACGCCGCGCGCGCCAGCTTCGCGTCCGTCGACCTCGACGAGGAGCAGGCCGGGCACGTGCGCGTCGGTCGAGGGCTCGACCTCACCCTGCCCGGTGAGGGCCCGCACGCGGTGTTCGGCCCTGACGGCGCGTTCCTCGCCCTCTACGAGCAGCGCGGGGAGCAGGCCCGACCGGTCGCCGTCTTCGTCTGACCTCCACCCCTGGGGGTGCAAGTGGTCTTGACCACTTCCGATCCGTGGTGGTGCTCGCCGTCGCGTCAGGGGCACCCTGTCACAGGGGCAGGGGGTCGCAGGGTGCGATCGGGCGCCCTGAGGAGGTACGGCATGTCCGTCCAACGCATCGCCGCACTCGGCGTCAGCGCCATCGTGCTGACGGCTGGAGTGCTCACCGGGGGACCCGCTGGTGCTGCCGGTCATGCTGCTGCACGGGAGACAGCAGCAGCCGGCACCGTGTCGGTCAGCATCACCGCGGCCCACAACGTCACGATGCCGGCCACGATCCAGCCCGGGGTGAACCAGTTCCGGGTGACGACCGACGCCAAGCAGTCCGGCTTCCAGCTGGTCCAGTTCGCTGCGGGCTACACCCTCGACGAGGCCATCGCCGACATCGACGCCGGCCTGGAGAAGGGCAAGGTCAAGGCGCTCAAGCGCTTCGAGGCCAACGCCACGCTGCTCGGCGGCGTCAACGTCGCGGCCGGCAAGATCGGCAAGCTCACGATCGACCTGCCTGCCGGGAGCTACTACGCGGCCGACATCGAGCGGAACCGGCCGTCCGCGTTCACCGCGTTCACGGTCGCGGGCGCCGACACCGGTGCGACCATGCCCGCAGGTTCGCGCGTCAGGGCGATCGACAGCACGTCCTGGGCCAAGGGCCCCCGGACGATCGACCACAAGGGCATGCTGACCTTCAAGAACCGCAGCTCGCAGAACCACTTCGTGGGCCTGGTGAAGCTCGCGAAGGGCAAGACGGTGAAGGACTTCGCCGACTGGGTCGACGCCACGATGCAGGGTGAGGAGGGCCCGCCGCCGGTGGACTTCGGCGTCTCCTACGACAGCGGAGTCGTCTCGCCCGGCCAGACGGTCGCGATGAACTACAAGCTGCCGAAGGGCGACTACGTGCTCGCCTGCTTCTGGCCCGACGCCTCGATGGGCGGCATGCCCCACGCGTTCATGGGCATGTTCCGCGGCATCAAGCTCACCTGACGACCGCGCATCCACCGACGGACCGGCGACGCGGGGCGCGAGCCCCGCGTCGCTAGGCTGCGCGGGTGCAGATCTGGCGAGACGTCGACGACGTGCCGGCCGACCTCGGCCGCACCGTGGTGAGCATCGGCAACTTCGACGGTGTGCACCTCGGGCACGCCCACGTGCTGCGCGAGGCGCGCACGACCGCCGACCGGCTCGGGATCGACACGGTCGTGGCGGTGACGTTCGACCCGCACCCGATGGCGGTGCTCCGGCCCGAGCACGCCCCGCCCACGCTGACCTCGATCCACACGCGTGCCCGCCTGCTCGAGGACGCCGGTGTCGACGCGATCCTCGTCGTCGGGTTCAACCGCGAGATCGCGTCCTGGTCGCCGCACGAGTTCATCGACCGGATCCTCGTCGAGACCCTCCACGCTCGCGCGGTCGTCGTCGGCTCCAACTTCCGCTTCGGCGCGAAGGCCGCCGGAGAGGTGGCGACCCTGGTGGACGCCGGGGCGGCACGCGACTTCGAGACCATCGGCGTACCGCTCGACGGCGGTCCGCAGGTGTGGAGCTCGACCTACGTCCGCCAGTGCCTGGCGACCGGCGACGTCGCCGGGGCGGCCGAGGCGCTGGGCCGACCGTTCACGGTGCGCGGCACCGTCGTCGAGGGCGACAAGCGTGGGCGCGAGATGGGCTACCCCACCGCCAACGTGCCGATCCCGCCCGTCGACGCGGCCCCCGCTGACGGGGTGTACGCCGGCCGGCTGACCCGGCTGGACACGGGGGAGACCTACCCCGCTGCGATCTCCGTCGGCACCAACCCGACCTTCGACGGCGAGCGCGAGCGCCGCGTGGAGTCCTACGTGCTCGACCGCGACGACCTCGAGCTCTACGGCGTCGAGGTGGAGGTCGCCTTCGTCGACCGACTGCGCGGGATGGTGAAGTTCGAGGGCATGGACGCCCTCATCGAGACCATGCACGACGACGTACGCCGCGCACGGCAGCTGCTGGCGTGACGGGCGACCGCACGGCGGTCGAGGCGTGGTTCCTCGCCCACGGCCTGCCCTACTTCGTCGCCGAGGAACGTGCTGCTGCGCGGGAGGGACTGCGGCCCCGCCGGCTCGTCTCGCTCGCCCTGGTGCTCCTGGTGCTGGGGGCGGGGATCGGCCTGGTGGCATGGGCCACCAAGACGCCCTACGAGGCCGGGCCGGCCGTCTGGCTGTCCGCCGTCGGCCTCGCCCTGCTCTGGTACGCCGCCACCGCGCTGCGCGCCCGCCCGATCCTGGGCTTCGCACTGTCGCGGACGCTCGGCAGCCTGCGCTTCATCGCCCCGATGGCGTCGCGGGCGCTTCCGCTGCTGCTCGTCTTCGTGACGTTCCTGTTCGTCAACGCCGAGGCGTGGGAGATGACGAGCAACCTGCCCTTCGGCCTGCTGTGGCTCACGGTCCTGCTCATGTTCGGCCTCGCCGTGCTGTTCCTGCTCGTGCGACTGCCCGAGGAGGTCGACCGGGTCGACGACGAGGTGGACGACGCCTTCGTCGTCCGCGCGTGCGCCGGCACGCCCCTGGCGGAGGCGAGCCGGGAGGTCGCGGACGACCCCGACGCGGACCCCCAGGCGTACGCCCAGGTGACCGGCTTCGAGCGGTGGAACCTGATCCTCGTGCTGCTCGTCATCCAGTCGGTGCAGGTGCTGCTGTTGTCGGTGACCGTCTTCGTGTTCTTCATGCTGTTCGGTTCCCTGGTGATGGAGACCGCGACGCAGGAGTCGTGGACCGGGGCCAGCTCCATCCCCGCGGCACCGTTCCTGCCGCACGTGTCGCTCGCGCTGATGAAGGTGTCGTTGTTCCTGGCGTCCTTCAGCGGCTTCTACTTCACGGTGTCGGCGGTCACCGACGAGACCTACCGTCGCCAGTTCTTCTCCGTCGTGGAGAGCCAGCTCGAGCGGGCCGTCGGGATGCGCGCGGTCTACCTCGCGTCCCGCGAGCGCGGCTGACGCTCGCAGCGGTGGGCCACGCACATGCGGCGGCCTCGCACCGTGGCTCGGCCACCGCTCGCCGGCGTGTCGCGCCCGGACACGCCGACGGTGGTCGGTGTCCCACGCGGGTTTCCGGCGTACCCGATGCGGCTCGGCCACCGCTCGCGGGCGTGTCGCGCCCGGACACGCCGATGGGCGGTGCGTGAGCGGCGTTCCGGCTGTCCGGAACCCTCCTCACGCACCGCCCATCAGGACGGACGGGTCAGGCGTCGAGGTCCTGCTCGACCAGCGCGGCGATCGTGTCGACCGCGGCCTGGTCGTCCCCGGCGACCTCGACCGTGTCGCCGTTGCCGGCGCCCAGGGTCATGATCATCAGCGACGAGCTGGCGTCGACACCGTTGATGGTGACGTCCGAGCCGAGCTCGCCGGCCTTCTCGGCGATGATCGCGGCGGGACGGGCGTGCAGGCCGACGGCGGAGCCGACGACGACGGACTTGCTTGGCATGGTTCTCCTTCAGGTCTGGACTGGGACGGGAGGATGTGACGGGCGGTGCTCAGACAGTAGCGACGTCGGTGTCCGGCTTGCCGATGCTCTTCAGCGCGATGACGGCGAACGCGCCGACGACCGAGCCGACGGCGAGCGCGAGCAGGAAGCCGAAGACGTTCTGCACGGCGAAGAGGACGAAGATGCCGCCGTGCGGGGCCCGGACCCCGACGTCCATCGCCATGGAGAGCCCGCCGGTGACCGCGCTGCCGAGCATGATGCCCGGGATGACGCGCAGCGGATCGGCCGCCGCGAACGGGATCGCGCCCTCGGTGATGAAGGAGGCGCCCAGCGCCCAGCCGGCCTTGCCGTTCTCCCGCTCGGGGATGGAGAAGAGGCCGGGACGGATCACCGTGGCCAGGGCGAGCGCGATCGGCGGGACCATGCCGGCGAGCATCACCGCCGCCATGATCTTCAGCTCGGGCGCGTCGCTGGCCAGCGCCGCTCCGCCGACACCGGCGGCGGCGAAGCTGTAGGCCACCTTGTTGAGCGGGCCGCCCATGTCGAAGGCCATCATCAGGCCGAGGATGACGCCGAGCAGGATCGCGCTCTCGCCGGTCATCGAGTTCAGGCCCTCGGTCAGCTGCTCCATGAGCCAGGCGATGGGCTTGCCCAGCACCACGATCATGACCAGGCCGGCGAGGAGGGTGGTGAGCAGCGGGATGATCAGCACGGGCATGAGGCCCCGGGCCCAGGTGGGCACCTTCCAGCTCGCGATCCAGTGCGCGATCAGGCCGGCGAGCACACCACCGACGATCGCGCCGAGGAAGCCGCTCTGCGGGGCGCCGAAGCCCGAGATGTCGGTCACCAGTCCACCCATCACGAAGCCGGGGGCGATGCCGGGGCGGTCGGCGATCGCGTACGCGATGTAGCCGGCGAGCGCGGGCACGAAGAACGCGAACGCGATCTTGCCGAGCATGAACAGGGCCGCGCCGAGGTAGGCGAACACCGCCGAGTCGAAGAGCACGTGGTCGAGGCCGGGGTCGGCGTAGGTGGTGATGTCCGGCGGGTTGAAGAGGCTGCCGTCGGCGAGCACCGCGGCGGCGTGGTTGGCGATCTCGTAGCCGCCGAGCAGGAAGCTGATCGCGATCAGCAGGCCGCCCGCCGCGACGAACGGGATCATGTAGGAGACACCGGTCATCAGGACGCGGCGGACCCGCCCGCCCCAGGACTCCTCGCCGCCGCTGTCGCCGCCGGCGGCTGCGGCGTCGCCCTCGACCCTCGGAGCGCTGGCGGGGTCGGCGGCGTAGCGCAACGCCTCGGCGATCATGGCGTCGGCGTCGTCGATGGGGCGCTTCACGCTCGAGCTGACCATGGGCTTGCCGGCGAACCGGCCACGGTCCCGCACGCCCACGTCGACGGCGAAGATCACCGCTCCTGCGGCAGCGATGGTGTCGTGCCCGAGCGGGGTCGACCCGGCGGAGCCCTGGGTCTCGACCTGGATGTCGACCCCGGCACGCTCGGCCGCCGCCTCGAGGGCCTCGGCGGCCATGTAGGTGTGGGCGATGCCGGTCGGGCAGGCGGTGACCGCGACGAGGGACGTCGTGGCGGGCGCGGTGGCGGTCGCCGCGGACGTCGTCGTGGTCGCGCCGGGCGCGCCGGTCTGCCCGCCGGCGGCGACGGCGGCCCCGGTGGTTGCTCCCGCAGCGGCGGCAGCGGCCTTCGGGGCCGGGGCGGGCTCGCCGAGCTCGTGGGTGACCAGGTCGACGACCTCCTCGTCGCTCTCGGCGGACCGGAGCGCGTCGGTGAAGGCGGGCTTGACGAGCGCCCGGGCGAGCTTCGTGAGGATGGTGAGGTGGTCGGCGTCCCCGCCGGCCGGGGCGGCGATGAGGAAGGCCAGGTCGGCCGG
>DASTPB010000084.1:0-3862 GCA_035762385.1 Nocardioides sp.
CCAGGGCCTCGCGCAGCAGAACGTCGAGACCTTCAAGGAGTACAAGGTCAAGAAGGTCGTCTCGACCTGCGCCCACTGCTTCAACACGCTCAAGAACGAGTACAAGGACTTCGGCATCGAGCTCGAGGTCGTGCACCACACCCAGCTGCTCAACCGCCTCGTGCGCGAGGGCAAGCTGACGCCGGTCAAGGACGGCGCGGGCGCCGCGAAGCGATCGATCACCTACCACGACCCGTGCTACCTCGGTCGCCACAACCAGGTGTACTCGCCCCCGCGCGAGCTGCTCCAGGTGCTCCCGGGCGCCGAGTACGTCGAGATGGAGCGCAGCTCCGAGCGCTCCTTCTGCTGCGGCGCCGGTGGTGCGCGCATGTGGATGGAGGAGAACCTCGGCGAGCGGATCAACATGAACCGCACCAAGGAGGCCGTCGGCACCGGCGCGGACCAGATCGCCGTCGGCTGCCCCTTCTGCCGCGTCATGCTGTCCGACGGGCTCACCTCCCAGCAGGCCTCCGGCGAGGCGCGCGAGGAGGTCGAGGTCCTCGACGTCGCCCAGATGCTGCTCGCGTCCGTCAAGGGCGAGCAGGCGACCAAGGCCGCACCCGGCTCTGCGCCGGCCGCCGCTCCGGCCGCCGCCCCCGTCCCGGCGTCTGCCGCCGCCGGTGCGACCGCCACCGACGTCGCGACCAAGGACGAGCCGGAGGCCGGTGACGTCACCGTCACCGACGCGACCGTCACCGAGACCGCCGACGTCGGTCCCGCCGCCAAGGCATCCGGAGGCTCGTCGCTGTTCGACACCCCGGCTCCCGAGGCTCCGGCACCTGCCGCCGCCGAGCAGTCGTCCGGATCTCTCTTCGACACCCCGGCGCCGACGGAGGCGCCCGCGGCTCCTGAGGAGAAGGCCGCGGACAAGGCCCAGGACAAGCCGGCCGACGCGTTCGCCGGTGGCTCGCTCTTCGACACCCCTGCCCCGCAGGCCGAGGCGGCGAAGGACGAGGCAGCGAAGGACGAGGCGCGTGCCCAGGCGCCCGCTCAGGAGAAGCCGGCCGCCCAGCCGTCCGCCCAGCCGTCCGCCCAGCCGTCCGCGGACCTCGGGAGCGGCGGGTCGCTCTTCGACCTCGGTACGCCCGAGCCTGCGCCCACGCCCGCGCCCGCAGCGACCGAGCCGGTTGCCGCGGACGAGTCCACGGACGTCGAGGAGAAGCCGGCCCCCGCCCCGACGGCCGACCTCGGCAGCGGCGGCTCGCTCTTCGACATCGCGGCCCCCGAGGCGGCCGCGCCGCCCGAGCCGGCCGCCGCAGAGCCGACCGCCGCAGAGCCGGCCGCCGCCGAGCCGACCGAGTCGAGGCCCGACGCTCCCGTGGACGGTGAGTCTCCCAGCGACTCAACGCCCAGCACCGCCGCCGCACCCGTCCCCCAGGTGGACCTGAGCAGCGGTTCGCTCTTCGACCTCCCGGCGCCCGAACCGGCAGCTCCGGCGACCGCAGTGGCCAGTGAGTCTCCCAGCGACTCAGCGTCCAGTGCGCCCGCCGAGCCCGTCGCGGAGCCGGCGCCCGAGGCGGAGGCCGCGGTCGAGGCCGAGCCAGAGCCGGCTGTCGAGCCCGCGGCCGGTGAGGCGACGGCGCCGGCCGTTGAGTCGACCCCGTCCAGCGGTACGACGTCGACGCCCGCGACGGACGTCGACCTCTCGAGCCTGGGGTCCCTCTTCGACCTCGAGGCGCCCGCTGAGCAGCCGATGACCCAGCCGACGACGGCGTCGACCCACGTCGAGCCCGAGCCCGCAGTGGCCGTTGAGTCTCCCAGCGACTCAACGCCCAGCGAGCCCGCCGAGCCTGCCGCCGAGCCCGCCGACGAGCCGGCCGCCGAGGAGGCCGCGGCTCCGTCCGAGCCGGCGCCCGAGCCGAAGGCCGAGGCGGAGGCCAAGGCGGCGTCGGCACCCCCGAGCGGGGCGGACCTCAGCCAAGCGGCGCTCTTCCGCGACCCGGAGGACGAGACCGGCGCCACCAGCGAGGCGGCCGAGGGGTCCACGGAGCAGGCGAGCGCGCCCGCGCCCGAGCCCGCGCCCGAGCCCGAGGACGAGTCCACGTCGACGACCGACGGCCCGGCTCACACGCCTCGTACCGACGTCGACATCAGTGGGTCCGGGTCGCTCTTCGACCTCTAGCGAGTCGGCGCATCCTGACAGCAGGGACAGGTCGAGTCGGCGCATCCTGACATCAGGACGCGCCGACTCGACGTGGTTTTCGCGTCAGGACGCGCCTACTCGACCTCTGTCGTGCACCCCGATGCGCCTGACGTCACGCCAACATCATTCTGACATCACGAAGGTGTTGACATGACATCACTGTGATGTCACAGTGGTGCGCATGGACATCACCCCGTACGTCGACAGCCTTCGCCGCGACCTCGTCGCCGCGTCCGAGGCCGGCAGCGACGAGCTCAAGCAGGCCGCCGAGCGCCTGGCGTACGCCCTCGACCCGAGCGCCCGCCTCGCCCTGATGGAGGCGATCTCGCACGCGGCGGCGGAGATCACCGCCGAGCTCCCCGACGGCAGCGTCGACGTCCGGCTGGTCGGCCGCGAGCTGGACTTCGTCGTGGAGGTCGCCCCGCAGGCCGCCCTTCCCGAGCCGCCCCCGCCGCCGGCGCCCCCGGCCCCCGTGGAGGAGGAGTCGGGAGACCTCGCCCGCATCACCCTCCGGATCCCGGAGTCGGTCAAGACGCGCGCCGAGGAGAAGGCGGCCGCCGCCGGGCAGAGCCTCAACACCTGGCTGGTCAACGTGGTGCGCAGCGCCACCAACGACCACTCGATCAACGTCGACATCGACCTCAGCAGCGTGCCCTTCGTGGGCTACGACCCGTTCGCAGGCAACCGCAAGCAGGGGCAGGGCAACCGGCGGATGACCGGCTGGCTCTGACCACCCCGACCTGACCCCGGGGCACCGAGCCCCGCCACCCCCATCGCAGCACGGACCGGCACGAGCCGGCCCGGTGGACGAGCACACCCTCAGGAGACCCGATGAGCAACCAGCTGGACCTCACCTTCGACACCCCCGAGCCGATCGGCCTCTACGTCGAGAACGGTCGCGGGTCCGTCGACGTGACCGCCACCGACACGACCGAGACCACCGTCCGCATCACCGGTGCGCGCGCTGAGGAGTTCGACGTCCGCGACCTCGCCGACGACCGAGGTGACCGCCGGATCGCGATCATCGCCCCACCCCGCGGCGGCTTCCTCGGCAAGGACGCACGCGCCGAGATCGCCGTGGAGGTGCCCGTCGCCAGCGACCTGCAGATCAAGGTCGGCAGCAGCGACGTCACGACCAGCGGTCGGTTCGGTGACGTCCGCGTCGACAGCGGCTCCGGCGACGTGTCCCTCGACGTCGTCGACGGCGACGCCCTCGTCCAGAGCGGCTCCGGCGACCTGATCGTCGAGCACCTCCACGGCGACGCGCGTCTCAAGTCCGGCTCCGGCGACGTCGTCGTACGCCGTGCCGAGTCCGAGCTGGTCATCACGACCGGCAGCGGCGACGTCCGCGTCGAGTCCGCCCGCGACGAGCTGGCCGTCAAGACCGGCTCGGGTGACGCGCACATCCTCTCGATGGGCGGCGAGGCCGTCTTCACCACCGGATCGGGCGACCTCGTCGTCGCCGAGGTCGCCTCGGGGCGCGTCACGGCGAAGACCGCGAGTGGTGACGTCCGCATCGGCGTCGTGTCCGGTACGCCGGTGTGGACCGACGTCCGCACCGCCAGCGGCCGCCTCACCTCCACCCTGCCGAGCACCGGCGAGCCCGGTCCCGACCAGCCCTACCTCGAGGTGCGCGCCACCACCGCCTCCGGTGACGTCACCCTCCACGAGAGCTGACCC
>DASTPB010000085.1:0-21023 GCA_035762385.1 Nocardioides sp.
GTTGGGCACCCGCTGGAGCAGCGGGTCGTCGCCGCCGCGCAGGACGACGTACTGCTCGCCGGTGTCCTTGGAGATCACGAAGCTGCCCTCGTCGAGCCACTGCGCGGGCGGGCGGCCGAGCAGGAAACCGGCGATCGCCGCCCCGGCGAGGAGCAGGACCGACAGCGCCACCCCACCGATCAGCACGCGGCCCGGTCGCACCGGCTCGACCTCGCGGCCGCCCGGGGCTCCGGATACGAAGGCGGTGACGAGGCGACGGCGGCTGAACGCATGGGCCTCGACGAGGTCCTTCTTGGTCGCCATCGTTCAGCCCGCCACCGCGGAGACGAAGCCGGCCGCGAGGACCATCAACGGGAGCAGCGCGAGCAGCGTCATCGTCTCGACGATGTCGCCGATGCGACCGCGCCGGACCGACGGCGAGGCGGGCACGAGGGTGAGCGAGAGCAGCACGGCGCCGAAGCCCGCGAGGGCGATGGCCGCACCGGAGCGCCAGCCGTCGTGGATCAGCAGCATCGACAGGGCGACGGACACCAGGCCGAGGATGCCGGAGACGAGACCGGCGAGGACCTCGGATCCCGTGCGGTACTGGCGGGTGCGGAACATGACAGCCAGGCAGCACACGGCCGCCAGGATCGTGCCGGAGACACCGCGCCCGACGGCGAACGGGGCGAGCAGGACGAGCAGCGTGCCGACCGTGGCGGACACGGCGAGCAGGATCTCGTGGCCGACGCGGGCGTCGTCGGCGACCTCCCCGGGGTCGATCTCGTCGGGGTCGGCGGTGATGTCGTGCAACGAGTAGAGCTGGTCCACGCTGGTGCCGGTCACCCCGAGGGCGAGCCAGGGGAAGATGCTGCCGGCCAGGACGACGAGCGTGAGCAGGACGACGAAGACGACGGACGGGTCGAGCGAGAACGCCTGGATGAGCACCGACCCCGCGACGAGCACCGCGCCGACGACGACGGCGGGGATGACCAGGGCGCGGCCCTCCTGGAGGCCGACCACCGCGACCAGACCGACGGCGAGCACGCCGAGGCCGGCGAACAGGAGCGGATCGGCGAAGAACGCGTCGTCGAGCGGCCAGCTCCACCCGGGCAGGTCACCCGGCGCGAGGAGCAGGCCGGCGACCGCGGCGTAGAGGGCGGCGAGCAGCGAGACGGCGACCCCGGCCTCGGGCTCGCCCTGCGCCCGGGTCAGCACGATGCCGCCGACGACCAGCAGTCCGGCGATCACGGCGGCGACGACGCCGCCCAGCACGCTCTCGCCCTGCAGGAGCAGGGCCAGCGCGCCGAGGCCGAGCAGGATGCTGCCCGCACCCAGCGCCGTACGTCGCCCGGCCGCCGGCTCCCACGGCCTGAGGTCGTTCTCCACGACGTCGGCCATCGCCTCGACGACGTCGTCGTAGACGCGCGGGGCCTTCTCGTCGACACCGGCGGTGACGGTGAGCAGGCCGCCGTCCTCGATGCCCTGCATGGTCAGACCGGCGTTGTCGGCCAGGATGCGGCCGTCCTGGGTCACCAGGCGGTAGCCGCCGTAGACGGTGGAGGCGTCGAGCAGGCCGACGGAGCGCGCGAGCTCGGGCACGAGCTCGGCGACCGGGATCGAGCCCGGGAGCACGAGGTCGACCCGTCGAGATCCCGACGCGATGGTCACCCGGACCAGGCCGGAAGCGACCGAGGACCCCTGACTCATGGTGTTCCCCCTGATTGTCCTTGCACCTGCGCCGGCCGACGGGCCCGAGCACTGAACCGGGAGCAGCCTAGGCGACGGCCGCCCGCTGAAATGTCCCGAGGCCGAGCGCCCCCGGAGGGACGACCGGCCTCGTGACGGTGTGTGCGGTGCTCAGAAGCGGTTGGCGCCCCGGGCATCGGCCGCCTTGTACTCGGCGTTGGACGCGTCGACGCCCTGGCTGGCCTGCTGGAGCAGGAGGGTCATCTCGGACATCGCCTGGTCCCACTTGGCCTTGGCCTGGTCGTAGGCCATCTTGGCGTGACCGTTCCAGTCCGACTTGAGCGGGTTGAGCTCGTTCTCGAGCTGGTCGAGGCGGGCCTCGATGTCCTTGGCCGCCTTCATCACGTCGGCCGCACCGGCGTCGAGGCTGCCGTGCTGGACCTTGATTCCGTCGAAAGTCATGTCGATCTCCTAGATCTCGGAAGTCCGGGTGCCGGCGTCAGCCGAGACGGCCCTGGAGGTTGGCGTGGTTGGCGGACTGCGCCTCGTCGGTCGAGACGTTGTCGCGCTCCGTCTCCTTCATCGAGGCCGAGAGCTGGTCGAGGGCCTTGAGGATCGTCTCCTGCTTCTGGTCCCAGGCGATCATCAGGTTGTTGAACGCGGTGGCACCCTGGCCGCCCCATCCGCCCATCATCGTCTGGATGTTGCCGGAGAGGACGCCGCACTTGTTCTTGACGTCGCCGCGGGCCTGGTCGACGAAGTCGGCGCCCTTGGAGAGGGCCTTCTCTGTCTGGCCGTACATCTCGCTCATGAAAGATCCTTCTCCCCCGGTGGTCTCGACCGACCGAGTGTTGTGTGTGGGTGAATCACAGGACTGGTGATCCGGTGCTCGGGGAGACGTCCCGGCCCCCCGCGCTGACGTGCATCTACCCGACCGGACCTGCACTAAACATCACGAGGTCAATTCCCACAGGCGCCGGAAGACACCTGCCGCGACCACGAGCGCCGCGAAGGCGAGGCTGCCGGCCAGCGACTCCGCGACCTCGGCGCGGCGCGACCACCAGACCGACCGCCAGCCGCGGCCGGTGGCCACCGCAGCGGCGATGGCGACCGCCCCCAGCGCGACGGTGACGTAGAAGAAGGTGTCGACATGGCCCCCGCCGCCTGCCACCGCGAGGTGCGCTGCGAGGGCGAGGAGGGCGCCGAGGCCCGCCAGGCGCAGGAGGGCGCGGGCGGTGGCGTGGCGGTAGGAGCGGGCGGCGAGGAGCAGCGAGCAGCCGGCGAAGAGGACCAGGCAACGCGCACCGATGCGGTCGAGGTCGATGGTCGCCGACCGCAGCAGCAGCGGGGAGGCGACGAGCACCACCACCAGGATCGCGGCCGCGGCTGCGGTGACGGTGCGCGTGGCCCGGCGCACCAGCCGCTCCATCGCCTCGGCGCCCACCACGATGCGTCCTCGACGACCCGGCCGGCCGGTGTCGCGGGCCGACCAAGCGGTGACGGCCAGCCGGTCGAGGTCGAGCAGCGCCTCGTCGGGCACGTTGACCGCCAGCGAGGGCGCGAAGCGTGCCGCCATCATCGCGAGGAACACCATGAGCGCCCAGGTGACCCGAGCGTCCCAGCCGACCATCGCCGGGACGGCGCAGCAGGCGAAGACCGTCAGGCCGCTCACGATCCACACGGTGCTCACCTCGTCGCTCACCCCGTCGTCACCGGACGACACCGCGCGGCCGATCGCGGCCACGACGGCCGCTGCGATGCCGGCGGCACCCAGGATCGCCGGGAGCAGGTGGGCGCCCGGCTCGTAGAGGGCCGCGTACGCCGCGGCCGCGGCGAACGCCGGCGCGGCGGCCGCGCGCTGGCGGGCGTGGCGACCGAGCGGGAGGACGCCGACGAGCGAGCAGACGAGCAGGACCCCGACGGTGGCGGTGCGGACGTCGTCGTTCCCCGTGCGAGCGGCGTACCAGGCGGCGAGCGCGGCGGTCACCGCGGCGATCCCGGCGACCATCGCCGCGAGCGCCGGGCTGTCCGGGGCGTTCCGGGCGGTCTGGAGCAGCGTGACCCGCCGCGGCCGGTGCACGCTGGTCGTCGCGACGAGCACGTCGCCGGGCTGGACGCCCGCCTCGCCCAGCGGGAGGGCGGCGTTGAGCCGCTCCCCGAGGGCGGTCTGCAGCAACGGGATGCCGGGCACGTCGGCCTGCTGGGCGTACTCGCGGGCGACGTCGACGGCGGTCGCGCCGGCAGGCACGACGAGGTCGAGCACTCCGGCCGGGCCGTGGATGCTCAGGGCGATGGTCGCACCAGCGCTGCTGGACATCGCGACGTCCGACACGGATCCCCCTTCGCGTTGCCCATGCGCGTGCACCGTCCCGCTGGAGCGTAGTCGCAGGTGCAGCCCCCGCGGCAGCCCACCTATCATCGTCGCGACTTCATCGGGCACAGCACTGGGGGACGCGTTGAGCACGACACTGCGAGGTGGCCAGAGGCTCGACGAGCCGGAGATGCCGGGTGGCCAGATCGTGCTGCAGCCGCCTCCCGAGCTGCAGGAGGGCGAGGGCGCCGGCGGCGTCCTGATGAACGCCATCCCGATGCTCGGCAGCCTCGGCTCGATCGTGCTGGTCGCGACCATGGGCGGCGCCAACAAGAGCCGCAGCTTCCTCGCTGCAGGGATGTTCCTCTTCGCCACGCTCGGCTTCATCATCGTGCAGATCGACCGGCAGCGTAAGCAGCGCGCGCAGCAGGTCACCGGCTCGCGCACGGAGTACCTGCGCTACCTCGCCAACATCCGGAAGGTCGCACGGGAGGCCGCCGACCAGCAGCGGCGCGCCCTCAGCTGGCACCACCCCGAGCCCGCCGCGCTCCCCTCCCTGGCCGAGGACCGCACCCGCCTGTGGGAGCACACGGCGTCCGACGACAACTTCCTGCACGTGCGCTACGGCCTGTGCTCGCAGCCGCTGTCGCTGGAGCTGGTCCCGCCGGAGAGCGCCCCGGTGGACCAGGTCGACCCCGCCGCGGCGTCCGCGCTGCACCGACTGCTGGTCGTGCACCGCCTCCAGCCCAACCTGCCGGCATCGATCGACCTGCGCGCCTTCGACCGGATCGAGCTGTGCGGCGACGCCGAGGAGGTGCGGTCCACGGCGCGCGCGATGATCTGCTCGGCCACGGCGTTCCAGAACCCCGACCAGCTCATCGTCGCGGTGCTGAGCTCGGAGGAGAACCTCACCCACTGGGACTGGGTCAAGTGGCTGCCGCACGCCCAGAGCACCCGCGAGACCGACGCGGTCGGGCCGATGCGGCTGGTCTCGACGTCGCTCGACGACCTCGGCGCCCTGCTCCCGCCGGACCTGAGCGACCGCCCGCGCTTCGGGGCCGACGAGCGTGCCGCCACGCCGCACATCCTGCTGGTCATCGACGGCGGCCACCTGCCGCCGGGCAACCACATCGTCCCGCCCGACGGCCTGCACGGCGTGACGCTGCTGGACCTGCCGAGCCGCTGGGACGAGCTCGAGGACGTCACCCGTCTGCGCCTGGAGTTCGCCGACGCCCCCGACGAGCTCGGCAAGCGCCCGGTGAGCGCGCTGCGCCTGCGGGGCGAGCCCGTCCGCGCCCTCGCCGACCAGTGCGACCTCGCGACGGCCGAGGCCTTCGCCCGCCGGATCGCGCCGCTGAAGACCGCGAGCGCCGAGGCGTCGTCGGCCGGCGGCGCCGTCGACATCACCTCGGCGACGCCCGACCACATGGACCTGCTCGGCCTCGGCGACATCTTCGGCTACGACCCGGCCACCGCCTGGCGGCCGCGGCCCGCGCGCGACCGGCTGCGGGTGCCGATCGGCATCGGCGACTCCGGCGGCCTGATCCACCTCGACATCAAGGAGTCCGCCCAGCAGGGCATGGGACCCCACGGCCTGGTGATCGGCGCGACCGGCTCCGGCAAGTCGGAGTTCCTCCGCACGCTGGTGCTCGGCCTGGTGATGACCCACTCCTCCGAGCAGCTCAACCTCGTGCTCGTCGACTTCAAGGGCGGAGCCACGTTCGCCGGCATGGCCGACATGCCGCACGTCTCGGCCGTCATCACCAACCTCGCCAACGAGCTCACCCTCGTCGACCGCATGCAGGACGCGCTGTCCGGCGAGATGACCCGGCGCCAGGAGCTCCTCCGTGACGCGGGCAACTACGCATCGGTGCGCGACTACGAGAAGGCCCGCGCCAACGGTGAGCCGCTCGAGCCGATGCCGTCGCTGTTCATCGTCGTCGACGAGTTCTCCGAGATGCTCTCGGCCAAGCCCGAGTTCATCGACCTCTTCGTCGCCATCGGCCGTCTCGGCCGATCCCTCGGCCTGCACCTGCTGCTCGCCTCGCAGCGGCTGGAGGAGGGCCGCCTCCGCGGGCTGGAGTCCCACCTGTCCTACCGCGTCGGCCTCCGCACGTTCTCGGCCGGCGAGTCCCGCGCCGTGCTCGGTGTGCCGGACGCCTACGAGCTGCCTGCCGTCCCTGGCCTGGGCTACCTCAAGCCCGACCAGTCGACGCTTCTGCGGTTCAAGGCGGCGTACGTCTCCGGACCCCCGTCGAGCCGCACGCGCGTCACCCGTGACGAGGGCGGCGCGATCCGCGGCATCCTGCCCTTCACGATCTCCGAGGTGCACGCGCTCGAGCCCACCGACGAGGTCGCCGAGGTCGCCGCACCGCAGCCGCAGCAGCAGGGCGAGCAGCCCTCGCTGCTCGACATCGCCGTGACGCGCATGGTCGGCAAGGGACCGGCGGCGCACCAGGTCTGGCTGCCGCCGCTCGACGTGCCCGACACCCTCGACGAGCTCATGCCCGACCTCGTGGAGAGCCCCGACCTGGGCCTGACGTCGCCGCAGTGGCGCAACGTGCCGGGCCTGGTCATCCCACTCGGCACCGTCGACCGGCCGCGCGAGCAGCGCCGCGACACGATGACGCTCAACCTCACTGGCGCGGCCGGCCACGTCGCCGTCGTCGGCGGACCGCGCTCCGGGAAGAGCACCATGCTGCGGAGCATCGTCACGAGCATGGCGCTGGTGACGACGCCGCTGGAGTCGCAGTTCTTCGTGCTCGACTTCGGCGGCGGCACGTTCGCGCCGCTGTCCCGCCTCCCCCACGTCAGCGGCGTCGCGACCCGGTCGGAGCCCGACGTCGTACGTCGTGTCATGGCCGAGGTCGAGGGCATCGTGGACCGGCGGGAGGCCTACTTCCGCGAGAACGGTATCGACTCCATCGAGACCTACCGCTCGCGTCGTACGCAGGGCCGCGCCGACGACGGCTGGGGTGACGTGTTCCTGGTGATCGACGGCTGGAGCACGCTGCGCGCCGAGTTCGACGACCTCGAGATGGAGATCCAGCAGCTCGCCGCGCGGGGCCTGACCTTCGGCCTCCACATCGTGACCGCCTCGACCCGATGGGCCGACTACCGCGCCGCGATGCGCGACGTCTTCGGCTCCAGGCTCGAGCTGCGGCTCGGCGACCCGCTCGACTCCGAGGTCGACCGCAAGGTCGCCGCGCTCGTCCCGGCCGGCCGGCCGGGCCGCGGCCTCGTGCCGTCCAAGCTGCACTTCCTCGGCGCGCTGCCCCGCATCGACGGTGACGGCAACGCCGACACCCTCGGCGACGGGGTCGACCACCTCATCGACCGGATGGTTGCGGCGTGGAAGGGCCCGCAGGGCCCCAAGCTGCGCCTGCTGCCCGAGACGGTCGCGCTCGAGGCGGTCCGCGAGGACGCCGTACGACGCCGGCTCCCGCAGAAGCACGTGCTCCTCGGCATCAACGAGAAGGAGCTCGCCCCGATCGGCCTCGACGTCGACGCCGAGCCGCACCTGCTGGTCTTCGGCGACGGGCAGTCGGGCAAGAGCGCGCTGCTGAGGGCGTACGTCCACGAGATCATGCGCACCCGCACGCCCAAGGAGGCGCAGATCGTCCTCGTCGACTACCGGCGCTCGCTGCTCGGCGAGGTGCCCGACGAGTACCTCCTCAACTACCTCACCTCCGCCACCCAGGCCACGCCCACGCTCAAGGACATCGCGAGCTACCTCGAGGGCCGCATCCCCGGGCCCGACGTGACGCCCGACCAGCTGCGCAGCCGGTCGTGGTGGACCGGTGCCGAGGTGTTCGTGGTGGTCGACGACTACGACCTCGTGGCGACCGCGCAGTCCTCACCGGTGTCCTCGCTGCAGCCGCTGATGGCCCAGGCCCGCGACGTGGGCCTCCACGTCGTGGTGGCGCGGCGCACCGGTGGCGCGTCCCGCGCGCTCTACGAGCCCGTGATCCAGTCGCTCCGCGACCTCGCGATGCCCGGTGTGATGCTGTCCGGCCCGCGCGACGAGGGCATCCTGATCGGCAACCTGCGCCCGCAGCCCGCTCCCCCGGGTCGTGCCCGCGTCGTCACCCGCGACGGCGGCACCCAGACCGCCCAGCTGGCCTGGCTCGACCCGACGATGTGATCTCGGGTCGCCCCCCTACCGCCGGCCGCTCTTGAACATCCCGCGGGCGATCTCGCGGGCGGCGGTGCTCATGAAGTCCTTGAAGGCGCGGGACTTCACGACGCTCTCCATCATGCTGTCCTCCTCCACCGGCGGCTTCTCGGCCTTCTTCGTCACCCGCGCGTTCTTCTGCTCGCGCGCCATCTCCTTCACGCGGGCGTCCTCGGCAGCCTTGCGGGCGCCCTCCTCCAGCTTCTTGGCCAGCAGCTCGCGGGCGGACTCCCGGTCGATCGCCTCGGCGTACTTCGCGGTCAGTGGTGAGGCCTCGACCGCCGCCGCCATCTCCGCGGCGGGGGCGGGGTCCATGAGGGACTCCGGGGCCCGCAGCCGGGTCCACGCCACGGGGGTCGGCGCACCGCGCTCGTTCATCACCGTCACCACGGCCTCGCCGATCCCGAGCGACGTGATGACCTCGCCGAGGTCGTCGTACGCGCTGGTGGGGTAGGTGTTGACGGTCGCCTTGAGCGCCTTGGCGTCGTTCGGCGTGTGGGCGCGCAGCTGGTGCTGGATGCGCGAGCCGAGCTGCCCGAGCACCTCGTCGGGGACGTCGGTCGGCGACTGCGTGACGAAGAAGACGCCGACACCCTTGGACCGGATCAGCCGCACCGTCTGGGCGATCTGGTCGAGGAACGCGTCGGAGGCGTCGTTGAACAGCAGGTGCGCCTCGTCGAAGAAGAAGACCAGCTTGGGCTTGTCGAGGTCGCCCTCCTCGGGCAGGTCGTGGAAGAGGTCGGCGAGCAGCCACATGAGGAACGTCGAGAAGAGCGCGGGTCGGTCCTGGAGGTTCGGCAGCTCGAGCAGGCTCACGATGCCGCGCCCGTCCTCGGCCGTGCGCAGGAACTCCTTCGTCTCGAACTCCGGCTCGCCGAAGAACACGTCGGCGCCCTGGGCCTCGAAGGCGACGAGCTCGCGGAGGATCACGCCGGCCGTCTGCGGCGAGAGGCCACCGATCGTCTTGAGCTCGGCCTTCCCGGCCGCGTCGCCGGTGAGGTACTGGAGGACCGCGCGCAGGTCGGCGAGGTCGAGCAGCGGCAACCCCTGCTTGTCGCAGTAGTAGAAGACCAGGCCCAGCGAGGACTCCTGGGTCTCGTTGAGGCCGAGCACCTTGGCGAGCAGGGTGGGGCCGAACGCGCTCATCGTCACGCGGACGGGTACGCCGGTGCCCTGGCCGCCGATCGCGTAGAACTCCGTCGGGAAGCCCGTCGCCGTCCACTCCTGCCCGACGCTGGCGGTGCGGGCGGTCAGCTTGTCGCTGGCCTCGCCCGGCACGCTGATGCCGGACAGGTCGCCCTTGATGTCGGCGGCGAAGACGGGTACGCCGTTCGCGCTGAGCTGCTCGGCGAGCAGCTGGAGGGTCTTCGTCTTGCCGGTGCCGGTCGCGCCGGCGACGAGGCCGTGCCGGTTGAGCATCCCGAGCGGGATCCGGATGCGTACGTCGCTGAGGTGGTCCGCGTCGAGCATCAGCCCGCCCAGCTCCAGGGCGGGGCCCTCGAACCGGTAGCCGGGCGCGACCGCCTCGGAGATCGGGTCCGAGACCGGGGTGCTCGTGGTGCTCTCGCCGGTGGGGACGGACGGGGTGGGCGCGGCCTCGGGCGTCTCGCTCATGTCGCGAGCCTAGTCAGGCCCCGGGACGACGAGGAGGGTCCGCGAGGGGGCGTCGTTATGATCACCGGCGTGATCTTCAAGCGGGTGGGCGTCGGCCGGCCCTACCCCGACCACGGCCTCGACTCGCGCGGCTGGGCCGACCTGCCCCCGCGCCAGGTGCGCCTCGACGAGCTGGTGACCACCAAGGACACCCTGCGGCTCGACACGCTCCTCGACGAGGACTCGACGTTCTACGGCGACCTGTTCGCCCACGTCGTGCAGTGGCAGGGCGACCTCTACCTCGAGGACGGCCTGCACCGCGCCCTCCGCGCCGCGCTGCAGCAGCGCAGCGTGCTGCACGCCCGCGTCCACCAGGCGGACCCCGCATGAGCGGAGCGGCCCGGTCGGCGCTCACGCTGACCGTCCTCGCCGTGCTGGTGCTGCTCGCCGCCGTGTGGGGATGGGCCGCCTTCACCGAGCCCTTCCCCGAGGACGAGCCGGTCGCGATCTGCGAGGACACGCCCCTGCCCGCCGGGTCGGAGGTGCGCCGCGACCAGGTCGTGGTCAGTGTCTTCAACGGCAGCAAGCGCAGCGGGCTCGCCGGCGCCACCAGCGCCCAGCTCGCCGAGCGTGGCTTCGTCGAGGGCACGGTCGGCGACTCCCCGCGGCCCGCGGCCACCACCCAGATCTGGTCCTCCGACCCGACCAACCCGGCGGTGGTGCTCGTCCAGCGGCAGTTCAAGCGGGCCCGGGTCGTCGAGGGTGACGCGCTCGGCCCAGGCATCGTCGTCGTGCTGGGCGAGAAGTTCCAGTCGCTGAGGAAGAAGCAGGTCGAGTCCGTCGTGGCCGAGGCCGACGCGACCTGGTGCAAGGCCACCGGGTCGGAGTGACGCGCGAGCCCGGGCCGACGTCGGCCCGGGTCAGTCCTTGTCGCGACGGGACGGGTCGCCCACCCACTGGGCCAGGCGCCCGTTGTCGGAGACCTGGCGCATTCGTGCCTCGGTCGCCTCGCGCAGCTTGCGCGGGGTGACCACGAGGAGGTCGTCGCCGTGCCGCAGGACCGTACGACGCTCCGGCACGAGCACCTCGCCCGACCGGATCACCAGGGACACCGAGGCACCCTGCGGCAGGCGCAGCTCCCCGACCTCGACGCCGTGCATCTTCGAGGTCGGCGCGATCGTCACCTGGAGGAGGTCGGCGGCGACCCGGTCGAGCGGCGCCGCCTCGACGTCGAGGCCCCTCGGCTCCGAGCGGCGGGCGACGCCGAGGGTGCGGGCCACCCACGGCAGGGTCGGGCCGGTCAGCAGCGTGTAGACGACGACCATCACGAAGACGATGTCGAACAGGTCCTCCGCGCCGGACACGCCCTCCGCGAGCGGGATCGTGGCGAGCACGATCGGCACCGCGCCGCGCAGGCCGGCCCACGACAGGAACGCCAGGTCGCGCCGCCCCATCGGCTGGACGATGCTGCTGACCACGACCGACAGCGGACGTGCCACCACGGTGAGGACGAGACCGGTGGCCAACGCCTTGGCGACCGTCTCGAGGTCGATGCGCGAGGGCGACAGCAGCAGCCCGAGCATCACGAAGAGCCCGATCTGGGCCAGCCAGGCCACCCCCTCCGAGAAGGAGCGGGTCGCGACGCGGTGCGGCAGCTCGCTGTTGCCGAGGATCAGCGCGGCGACGTAGATCGCGGCGAAACCGGACGCGTGCACCGCCGAGGCGGCGCCGTACGCGGTGAAGGCCAGGCACAGGACCGCGAGCGGGTAGAGGCCCGAGGACGGCAGCGCTGCCCGCCGCATGACCCACGCGCCGCCGACGCCGATCGCCGCTCCGATCACCCCACCGGCCATCAGCTCGAAGACGATGAGGCCGCTGGTGGCGAGCAGCCCCGCCTCGCCCACGGCCCCGGTGGAGATGATCCCCACGAGCACGACCGTCGGGGCGTCGTTGAGGCCGGACTCGGCCTCCAGCGCGCCGGTGAGGCGCTTGGGCAGCGGCAGCGCCCGCAGCACCGAGAACACCGCGGCGGCATCGGTGGGCGAGCAGATCGCCCCGAGGAGGACCGCCAGCTCCCACGGCAGGCCGAGGAGGTAGTGGGTGCCGACGGCGACCACCGCGACCGACACGGCCACACCGATCGTCGCGAGCGACAGGCCGAGCGCGACGCTGGAGCGCATCTGCCGCCACTCGGTCGTCAGACCACCTTCGGCCAGGATGACCGCCAGCGCCCCGAAGCCGAGCGCGTGCGCGAGCTGGGCGTCGTCGAAGGGGATGCCGAAGGGGCCACCCTCCCCGAGCAGGACCCCGATGAAGAGGTAGATCAGCAGCGACGGGAGACCGGCACGCGCCGAGATCCGCACCGCGAGGATGGCTGCGAGGGTGACGACCGCGCCGACCAGCACGAACTCGTCGAGCTGGTGGACGTCGAACGTCATGCACACCTCTGGGCGGGCTCTGCGGCTTTGTGCGGTGGGCCTGGATCCTATCGGCCGACGGCGGTCCCGCGGCCGTGTGGGCCGGGCCTGGACGGTGCACCGGTGGCGGACTGCGGCACAATCGCCGGTCGGGAGAGGACGTTTGAGGTCGCGCTGAGGGGGGTAGGCGTCCCCGGACGAGAGGGAGTGATCCGATGTACGGCGACACCGCCGCGGGCCGCAGGCGCGTGGCGCAGCTCCGCGAGCAGGGTGGCGACATCCGGGCCATGGCCGCTCGCCTGGTGTCCCAGGCCGAGGCCGTGCCGTGGCACGGCAAGGCCGCCGACGCGATGCGCGAGCGGATCCAGGAGCGCGCGGCCCACCTGCGCCGCGCCGCCGCCCACCACGAGACGGCCGCCGACTCGCTCGCCCGGCACCTCGCCGAGGTCGACACGCTCAAGGACGCGATCGACGTACGCGCCCACAAGGCCACCACCCTGGTCGAGGACGCCCGCACCCGCGCCGGGCAGGCGCCCGCGCCCACCGGGCCGATCGGATCCGCGGCCGAGCCGGACGACGCCGACGCCGCCCTCCTCGCCTTCGACCCTCCCCCGGCCGGCCACAAGGACTGGCTGGACGTCACGCTCCCGGGGCTCTGACATGGTGACCATCGACCTGACCACGCCGCCTCCACCGCCGACGACCTTCCTCGACGCGATGGCCCGACGGCTCGCGCTGACGCTCCCCGAGCTCCGCCTCGTCGCCGAGCTCGCCGGTGGCGCCCCGCTCCCCTTCGACGTGCCCGGCGCGGAGCAGACGGCCGACGCGGGCTCGCTCTCCGGTCGGCTCGGCCAGAGCCGCGGGTCGCTGGAGGACTCGGCCTACTCCAAGGCGCTCGGCACCCTCCACGACCCGGAGGACACGCTCCGCCGTCGCGGGCTGCTGACCGACGCCGGCGCCGACCCCGGCATCGTCGGTGCGGTGGGGCTGCTCGCGACGCCCCGCCTCGCCCTCGACATCGACGTCGCCGCCGGCTCCACGCAGGTCAAGGCCTGGCACCGTCAGTCCGGCGGGGCCGTGGCCTGCCTGTCCACCTGCGACGGCATCGTCTTCGAGCTGGCCTGGCTCCCCGTGGAGCAGTGGACCACCGAGCTCGCCCGGGTCACCGCCCCGCCCGAGGACCTGCCGATCGCCGCCTCGCACGTGCCGTCCCGCCTCGATGTCCCCTACGCCCTCGCCGACGCCGTCGGGGAGGCGCTGCGGGCGGGGCGCGCCGACCTGGTGCCGGTGCTGGTCGACCAGTCCGACGCGGTCGTCCTCGCCGACGGCCGCGAGATCAGCGGCCCCGAGGCCGCCGACGCCGTGTCGGCCGTGCACACCGAGGGACGCGGCCGGATGCGGATCCTCGCCGCCGAGGTGTCCGAGCGGGCCACGACGTCCGTCGGCGTCGTCTCCTGGGTGCTGCTCCGCGACGGCTGGCACTCCCTCACCCCGCGACACGACGAGGACGGCGCCCGCGTCCGGGTCTCCCTCGTCGACCCGGACGACCTGGCGACCGAGCTGGCGCCCGTGCTCGCCCAGGTCACCGCTCCGGAGGCCCGATGAGCGACCTCGGCATCCCCCGCACCCACGACGGCCCACCGGAGGACTCCTCGGCGTCGGTCGCCGCCGACAAGTACGACCGGATGCTGGCGCTCGCCGACCTCTTCGACAGCTCCGGCACCGAGATGCGCACCCGTGCCCGGCTGGGCGCCGAGATCCTCGCCGACGACGACGTCGTGGACTCCGGCGAGCTCTCGAAGGCCACCTGGGCGCAGGCCGAGGAGGACATCCGGGCCGCGACCACGGGCAAGGACGGGCTGCTGACCCGCTCGGTCGAGCTCGACGCCGACGCGCTCGTCGTACGCGCCACGGTCCTCACCTACCGCTGGATCGACGAGCTGCAGGAGGCGGCCTACCAGACGCTCGGCACCATCGCGGGTCGCGCGATCGGCTACCTCGCCCCTGAGGTGGCCCTCGGCGGCGCGATCGTGGGCGCCGGGCTGATCGAGACCGACACCCTCGACCGGGACGGCGTCACCGCCTACCTCAGCGAGCTCGCGGAGAACAACCCCGACCTCATGGACCACCTCTCGGGTGGCGGCGGACTGCTCGACGGGCTCCACATGCGCTCCGTGCTCACGGCCGGGGTGCTCGCCTCCGACCAGGGCGCGCACGCGGCCCGCGGTGGCCTGCGGGCGATCGGCGTGGAGCCGTTCCCCACCGACGCCGTGTCCGCCTTCCGCGACTCCGCGGGCTCGTTCGTGGAGGCCGTGGCTCCCGCGGCCGAGGTCGACAGCAGCACCGGCACGGCACCACGCTCGCTCGAGGAGCTGATGGCCAACCTCCTCGTCGAGGACAAGCGGATCAGCGTCCAGCGCGTCGGCACGGGGCGCTACATCGCCTACCTCCCGGGTTCGCTCACCACCCACGACCCCGGTCGGCTGCGGCTCGTCGGAGCCCACCCGACGACGTCGGTCGGCCAGGTGGTGCGGGCGATCGAAGCGGCCCTCACCGAGGACGACGCGCGGGTCATGCTGGTGGGCTCGGCGGGCGGTGGCGCGGTCGCCGCCGAGATCGCCGCAAGCGCGCAGTCGGCGCAGTTCGTGGTCGACCAGGTCGTCACCGCGGGCGCCCCGTCCGCCCAGGTGCCACGGATCCCGGAGGCGACCCGGGTGCTGTCGCTCGAGGACCGCTCCGACCCCGTCGTGCTGCTCGGCTCGCTCATCAACGCCTCGGCGGCCAACCGGCTCACGGTGGTGTTCGACGCGGCGAGCGCCGAGGGCCTGCAGCCCTACGTGGCCGGGGCCCGGGCAGCCGACAGCGCCGAGCACCCGGAGCTCCGGGCCGAGATCAGCCGGATGCAGGAGCTCGGCTTCCTCGCCGGCTGACGCGCGCTCTCAGACGATCCCGTGGACGAACTCGCCGAGCTGGGCGAGGTTGCGGCACTCCACCATCGGCACGACCTCTCCGTAGCGGTCGGCCGCGCTGTCGCCGGTGCCCCAGTGGCGGGGGTGCTCGGGGTTGAGCCACCATGCGTGCCGCGCCCGACCGGCGAGCTCGCCGAGCACCGGCAGCGCCAGGTCGCTGTAGTTCGACCGCCCGTCGCCCAGCACCAGCAACGACGACCGCGGTCCGACCGCGTCCCGGTGCTGCTCGGCGAACCGGGTCAGCGCCCGGCCGTAGTTGGTGCGCCCCCACAGCGCCGCCTGCGAGATCTGCCCCGCGAGCGACTCCATCACCTCGACCACGTCGGCGCCGGGCCGGAAGCTGTCGCTGACCTCGACGACGTCGTCGACGAACGTGAATGCGCGCACCCCGCTGAACGCCTCCCGCAGGGCGAACACCAGCATCAGGGTGAACTGAGCGAAGTTCGCCACCGAGCCGCTGACGTCGCACAGGACCACCAGGTCGGTGCGGTGCGGACGCTTCGGTCGGTGGTGTGTCGTCAGGGGCACCCCACCGGTCGCGATCGACGCCCGGACCGTACGGCGTACGTCGAGCGGGCCGCGCCGCCGGGCGTGCTGCTCCTTCGTCAGCCGCGCCGCGAGCCGACGGGCGAGGGGATAGATCTCGCGCCGCATCTCCTCGAGGTCGCTGCGGCGGGCGGCGGTGAAGTCGAGGCGGTCGATGGTGGGCCGGACGGTGACGTCCGCGACGTGCTCGGGCCCCTTCTCCTCGGCGATGCGCCGACGGGCGTCGCCCTCGACCAACCGCGTGAAGTCCCCGATCCGCCGCCCGGCCGTGCGCTGGGCCTGCTCGTCGTCGAGGCCCTGCCCCAACAGACCTTGGACGAGCCGGTCCAGCAGCTCGGCCGGTGACACCCGCTGCAGGGACGTGTAGGCCGACCAGCTCGACAGGCCCGGACCCCGTCCCGGCATCGCGCCGAACCGGGCGACCGCCTCGACTGCAAGGTCCTGCAACGCCTGCGGGTCACCGGAGGCCAGCGCGTCGGCCAGCGCCTCCCGGAAGCGCTCCAGCGCCTGACCGGTGTCCTGCGGACCGGCGTTCGGCTCGAGGCCGTCGCCGGCCACCCCGCCGCCGATGAGCCGTGGGTAGTAGATGTCGAAGACGGCGTCGAAGGTGACCCGTTGCGGCTGGCGCTTGACGAGCGTGGCGGCATAGGCGGCACGCACTGTCTCGCGGTCGTGCCAGTGCACCTTCTCCAACGCGCTGATCGCGTCGAGCCCCTCCGCCAGCGACACCGACAGGCCCGCGGCGCGCAGCGCCTCCACGAACCCGATGTGCGTGTCGAGGAGGCTCATCCCGTGGCCAGCTTGAGCTCCCTGGCCGCCCGCTGCTGGTCGGAGGAGTGCTTCAGGACGACGCCGAGGGTGCGGGCGACGGTGGCCTCGTCGAGGTCACCGACCTGCAGCGCGACCAGCGTGCGCGCCCAGTCGACCGACTCCGCGATCGAGGGCGCCTTCTTGAGCTCGAGCTCGCGCAGGCGTACGACGACGTCGACGAGCTGCGCGACGACCCGCTCGTCGAGCCGCGGCACCTGGCTGGTGACGATCGCGCGCTCCCGATCCGCGTCGGGGTAGTCGAGGTGGAGGAAGAGGCAGCGGCGCTTGACCGCCTCGGACAGCTCGCGACTCGCGTTGGACGTCAGCACGACGAAGGGGCGACGAGTGGCGGTGACGGTGCCCAGCTCGGGGATGGTGACCTGGAAGTCGCTGAGCACCTCGAGCAGGAGGCCCTCGACCTCGATGTCGGTCTTGTCCACCTCGTCGACGAGCAGCACCGTCGGCTCGTCGCGCCGGATGGCGCTGAGGAGCGGCCGGGTCAGGAGGAACTCCTCGGTGAAGATGTCGTCGTGGGTCTCGCTCCACGACTGGTCGCCGCCCGCCGCCTGGATGCGGAGCAGCTGCTTCTTGTAGTTCCACTCGTAGAGCGCCCGCGCCTCGTCGAGGCCCTCGTAGCACTGCAGCCGGACGAGCTCTGCGCCCGTGGCCCGCGCCACGGCCTTGGCGAGCTCGGTCTTGCCGACGCCGGCCGGACCCTCGATGAGCAGTGGCTTCTCCAGCGCTCCGGCGAGGTACGCCGTCAGCGCGGTGGCGTCGTCGGTGAGGTAGCCGCTCCCCCGCAACCGGGCCGAGGCGTCGTCCGGGGACTCGAACCAGGTCGTCACGCGGGCGAGCCTAGCCTCCAGCGCAGCGCTCGCTGCGCTCACGCTGCTTCCGTCCAGACGGCCTCTTCGGGGCCCCTCGACTGGCGTGGGCTGCAGGGCATGTTCATCGTCACCGGCCCGCCCACACCCGGGGGTGCAGCTGCCGTCACGCCTCGTGACGCAACAGTGGGCACAGCGTCCAGAGAACCGGCCCGACCCGTGTCACAACAACGACAACCACGTGTGGGGTGTCGGCACACCGCGTGCCACCACGCCGCGTGCCACCACGCCGCGTGCCACCACGATCGTCGACCACGTCGGTCAGCACCGTCCGGCGCTGCGCGGGGGGCTCAGCAGCCGCCATACCCGGCCAAGCCCCCTCGGCCGGCGGCTTGCTCCGCTGCGCCTTGGCAGAGGGGGCGGGATTCGAACCCGCGGTAGGTCTCCCTACGACCGCTTTCAAGGCGGTTCCGATCGGCCGCTCCGGCACCCCTCCTCGTACGACGCCGCGGCGTCGCACACCGCGGGACTCTACCCAACCGCCGGCGCCGGGCGACGCCCGTGATGAAATCGTCCGCGTGACGACCGAGACCACCTCCACCGTGCACCGCCTCGCTCCCGCCGTGGCGGCGCGACTGCTGGGCGTGGTGCTGTGCGGGGTGGCCGTGCTGATCCTGGTGAGCACGCTGGCCATCGCCGTCCTGGACCTGCACACCGTCTTCCTGCTGGTCCCGGTCCTCCTGACGGTCGCGGTGTTGGTCGGCGCCTGGTGGACCTGGCGCACCCGGGGCTGGGTCGTGCGGATGACCTCCGAGGGCTACCGCGTCCAGTGGGTGCGCGGTGTCGGGGCGGCCTCGGGTCGGTGGAAGGACGTCGAGGACGCCGTCACCACGACCGTCGCCGACGCACCGGTCGTGGTGCTGCGCCTGCGCGACGGGCGGACCACGACCATCCCCGTCGAGATGCTCGCCGGTGACCGCGAGGCGTTCGTCCGCGATGTCCAGGACCACCTGCAGCGCGGACACGGCATCCGCAAACTGTGACCTGATTCGGCGCCGGCGCGCCCGGCCTTGTAACCTTCTGAGCGCCCGGCCCCGGTCGGGCATGGAGGCGTCGCCTAGTCCGGTCTATGGCGCCCGCCTGCTAAGCGGGTTTGGGGCTACAACCCCATCGAGGGTTCAAATCCCTCCGCCTCCGCCAGCGTCGGCCCCCTCGTCACGAGGGGGCCGACCTCCCGGACCTGCATGCAATTGCAGAAAACTGCAATGCACAGAACTGCAGTCCCCGGGACGGGACGCATCTGGACACCGTGGGCGACAATGTATGGGTCAGCCCCTGTGTAGGACCAAGAGGTGGGAACCCCAATGACCCCAGTACGTCGTATCGCCGCAGCCGCACTCGTGGCAGCCCTCGGTCTCGGCTTCGTTGGCGCGACCTCGGCCCCGGCCGGCGCGCTCGACTTCAGCTGGGGGCGCAGCGCCAATCGCTGATCCAGAAGCCAGCCGTGTCTAGAATGGACACGCAATGAAGAGCTGGGACACGGACCCCTCAACCCCCCACGAGTTCTGGTCCGATGGCCTCCCCCACAGGCCCGTCCCGGCACGAGGGCAGCACCTCCACGGAGGTGCTGCCCTCCCCCTCGTTTGGAGCCGTGCTCAGGTAGCCGGCTCGTCGGTCTCGCGTCCGTCGATGCCGCGCTTGCCCATCTCGTAGCCGAGCTGGAACCTCGTCTCCACCTCGAACTCGTTCTTCAGGTCGGCGACGTAGGCCGCGTACGTGCGGGGGCTGACGCCCAGGCGCTTGGCGCCGACCGGGTCGGCCCGTCCCTCCAGGAGCATCCGGATGGTCATCGCCCGCTGTTCGGCGGCGATGTCGCGCACCGGCGACATCTCGCTGCTGGTGAACGGGCGCGCCCGCTCCCAGTGGCGCTCGAACATGTCGACGAGGTAGAGCACGGTCGACGTCTCGCTGAGCACCATCGCGACCTCGGTGCCCTCGTGGCTGGGGATGACGGCAACGCGACGGTCGACGACGATGAGGCGGTTGAAGAACTCGTCCAGGGTGCGCACCTCCCCGCCGGCGGCGGTCACCGCGGCGACGTACCGACGGGTGTCCGCCCCGCGCCGCGCGGCGTGCTGGTAGAGCGTGCGCACCCGGACCCCGCGGTTGAGCAGCTCGATCTCCTGCGCTCCCACCTGGCTGAGCCCCTTGGCGCGGCGGTACTGCGGCTGGGCGGTCAGCAGCTCCTCGCGGGCGTCAGCGACCAGCGCCGCGAGGTAGGTGTTGATGGTCGCCAGTCCGCGGATCTCGGCGAACGGGGCGCCGACCGCGCTGGGGGACCGACGCCAGGTCTGGGAGAGCGCAGTGAACGTCTGCGCCCAGTGGGCGGACTCCGCGATGAGCTCCGCGCCCTGCTGACCGAGCGGGGCGACCACGCGGGCCTGGACGGCGGCCGGGTCGACGGCGATCCACGAACGGCCGTCGTCACTCTTGATCACGAGCCCGACGTCGACGAGAAGAGCGAAGGCGGCGTGCAGCTCGCCGTTCTCGACGATGCGCGCATCCGAGGCCTCGATGCCACCCGACGAGACGACCTCCTCGTAGAGAGGCGTCGCCTGCTGCTCGAAGACGACCCGCTCTTCTGGCCCCAAGGGCATGGCTCACTCCCGCTCCACCGACAACCCAACCCCCTGGAGAGGATGGTGCCACACCAGCCCCAGCGGCCACCGGGAACAAGGGATCCGGCACCCGACTCCGGACGTGCGTCGACCCGCCGCCCGGAGCACCGGGTCGGCGGGTCGTCGCGGTGGCGTCGGCCGGGAGCGCCTCAGGCGTCGAGGCGCGCCTTGAGCGTGTCGAGCTCGCTCCAGAGCACGGCGGGGAGGTCGTCGCCGAACTTCTCGAACCACTCCTGGATCTGCGGCAGCTCGGCCTTCCACTCCTCTGCATCGACCGCCAGGGCCTGCGCGAGCTGGTCCTCGGTCATGTCGAGGCCGTCGATGTCGAGCGAGCCCGGCGCCGGAACGTGGCCGATCGGGGGCTCGACCGCGGCGGCCTGCCCGTCGATGCGCTCGATGACCCACTTGAGGACGCGGCTGTTCTCGCCGAAGCCCGGCCACAGGAAGTCGCCGTCGTCACCGCGGCGGAACCAGTTGACGTAGAAGATCTTCGGCAGCTTGTCGGCGTCGCCGCGGCCGCCCTTGCCCATCTCGATCCAGTGGCGGAAGTAGTCGCCGGCGTTGTAGCCGATGAACGGCAGCATCGCCATCGGGTCGCGGCGCACCACGCCGACCGCCCCGACCGCGGCGGCGGTGGTCTCCGAGGAGAGCGTGGCACCCATGAAGGTGCCGTGGTTCCAGTCGCGGGCCTCGGTCACCAGCGGGATGGTGGTCTTGCGACGGCCGCCGAAGAGGATGGCGTCGATCGGCACACCCTTCGGGTCGTCGTACTCGGGCGCCAGGATCGGGCACTGCTTGATCGGGGTGCAGTAGCGGCTGTTCGGGTGGCTGGAGAGCTCCTCGGAGTCGGGCGTCCAGGGCTCCCGCTTCCAGGAGGTTGCGTGGGCCGGCTCGTTCTCCATGCCCTCCCACCAGATGTCGCCGTCGTCGGTGAGGGCGACGTTGGTGAACACCGAGTTGCCGCGCTCGATGGTGCGCATGGCGTTGGGGTTGGTCTTCTCGTTGGTGCCGGGGGCGACTCCGAAGAAGCCGA
>DASTPB010000086.1:0-7590 GCA_035762385.1 Nocardioides sp.
GCGAGGCTAGCGACGTCCGCACGGTCCCGGATCACCCCGAGCGGACGATGCGGGACTCTCCTAGACTCGCCCGATGGCGGACCTCAAGGCTGTCGAAGACCGGATCTGGGCGCTCCTCGAGCCGTACCGGGAGGAGCTCGACGCGGCTGTCAGCCGGTGGGACGGCGGGAGTCGCTGACCACGTTCGGCGCGTCCACCCCGCTCCCGGCCGTTCGGCCGGAACGCCGACGATCGTCAGTGCGGCGCTGGTGATGCATCTGGTGCACCAGGATCACCGCGCTGAGCAGCGCGCCGGGCCGGCCTCGCTCAGCCGAGCGTCGAGCGCCGGGCGACGAGCTCGGGGGTGAAGACGACCTGCTGGTGCTGGTGGTCGGGGTCCTCGGCCTCGTCGAGCACCAGCTCGGCGGCGCGACGCCCGAGCTCCTGGCGCGGCTGGCGCACCGAGGTGAGGGGCACCGCGGCAGCAGCGGCGTACTCGATGTCGTCGTAGCCGACGATCGCGAGGTCGCCCGGCACCGTGAGCCCGGCGGTGCTGAGCTGCTGGAGCAGGCCCAGGGCGAGCAGGTCGTTGGCGCAGAACGCCGCGCTCGGACGACGACTGCTCGCAATCCCCATGACGCGCTCGCCGGCCGAGCGCCCCTCCGAGACGGTGAGGCCGTCGGTGGCGACCACGACCAGCTGGTCCTCCGGCAGCCCGGCGGCGGCCCACGCCTCGCGCGCCCCGGCCAGGCGGTCGCGCACCTGGCCGATCGTGTCCGGACCACCGATGAACGCGACCCGGGTGTGCCCGGCCTCCACGAGGTGCTCCACCGCGAGCCGACCGCCGAGGACGTCGTCGACGGCCACGGAGCAGAAGCGGTCGTCGTTCCGGGTGCGGTCGACGATGACGAGCGGGGTGCCGTTGCGACGCACGTCCTCGAGGGCCGAGGCGTGCGGGTCTACGGGGGTGACCAGGATCCCCTGGACGCGCTGCTCGACGAGGTGTGCGAGGTAGTCGCGCTCCCTGGAGGAGCGGTTGTCGGAGTGGCACAGGAAGAGTGACAGGCCGGCCGACTCGGCCGCGAGCTCGGCGCCCTGCGCGACGTCGGTGAAGAACGGGTTGCGGGCGTCGAGCAGGACGTAGGCCAGGGTGCGGCTGCGGCCGGCGCGCAGCTGGCGCGCGGACTCGTTGCGGACGAACCCGAGGTCGCGCATGGCCTGCTCGACCTTGGCGCGGGTGGCGGGGGAGACACGTTCGGGCCGGTTGAGGACGTTGCTCACGGTGCCCAGCGACACGTGTGCCAGGGCGGCGACGTCCTTGACCGAGGAGGCCCGCTCCACGACCGCCCCCTCCCGTGTCAGCCGTCGCCGCGGGGGTCGCGTCGGGGCATTGAAACGATTGTCGAGGCGGAGCGTACGCCATTCCGGTAGCGGCCGGGGCGGACCGCGAAGGCCGGGACAAATGACCGTGGCGACTCTTGACAGGTGTGACGACGCTCACCTACGTTTCCGTTGAAACCTTTCAAACCGAGGAGCCACATGTCCGCCAGCAACGCCGCCGCACCGGTGCTCGAGCTGCGCGACGTCTCGAAGTCGTTCGGGCCCGTCGTCGCACTGCGGTCCGGCAGCCTCCGCGTCGACGCGGGCTCCATCCACGCGCTGGTCGGGGAGAACGGTGCCGGCAAGTCGACGCTGGTCAAGGTCGTCGCCGGCGTCCACCGCCGTGACTCGGGTGTCTTCGAGCTTGCCGGCGAGGCCGTCGACTTCGGGTCGACCGCCGAGTCCAAGCAGGCCGGCGTCGCCGTGATCTACCAGGAGCCGACCCTCTTCCCCGACCTCTCGGTCACCGAGAACATCTTCATGGGACGGCAACCGCTCGCCCGCGGCCGCCGCATCGACCGGCCCGCGATGTACGCCGAGGCCGAGCGCCTCTTCGACCGCCTCGGGGTGCGCATCGACCCTCGCCGGCCCGCCGAGGGCCTGTCGATCGCCGACCAGCAGATCATCGAGATCGCCAAGGCCATCTCCCTCGACGCCCGGCTGCTGATCATGGACGAGCCCACCGCGGCCCTCAGCGGCGTGGAGGTCGAGCGGCTGTTCTCCGTCGCCCGCAGCCTGCGCGACGAGGGCCGCGCCCTCGTCTTCATCTCGCACCGCTTCGACGAGGTGTTCGCGCTGTGCGACACCGTCACGGTGATGCGTGACGGCTCCTACGTCGACACCCGGCGGATCGAGGACACGACCTCCGGCGAGCTGGTCTCGCTCATGGTGGGGCGCGACGTCGACGAGCTGTTCCCCAAGACGGTCGCCGAGATCGGCGAGCCCGTGCTCCAGGTCCGCGGGCTCAACCGCGCCGGGGTGTTCCACGACATCGACCTGGAGGTGAGGGCTGGGGAGATCGTCGGGCTGGCCGGTCTCGTCGGCGCCGGGCGCAGCGAGGTCGCCCGCGCCGTCTTCGGCGTCGACGCCTACGACTCCGGCTCGGTCACGATGTCCGGCAAGGCGGTGCGGGGGCGTGACCCGCGCTCGGCGATCCGGGCCGGCATGGCGTTCATCCCCGAGGACCGGCGCAAGCAGGGCCTCGTCATCGACTCCTCGGTCACCCGCAACGTGGCCGGCGTCATCCGCCGCCGCATCGCGAAGGCGGGCCTGCTCACCTCGGCGATGGAGAACAAGGCCGCCGGCCCGTGGGCGGGACGCCTCGAGGTCAAGACGAGCGCGCTGGACATGAACGCCGCCACCATGAGCGGCGGCAACCAGCAGAAGGTGGTCATCGCCAAGTGGCTGGCCACCGACCCGAAGCTGCTGATCATCGACGAGCCCACCCGAGGCATCGACGTCGGCACCAAGGCCGAGGTCCACCGGCTCCTCTCCGAGCTGGCCGGTCGGGGCCTCGCCATCTTGATGATCTCCTCCGAGCTGCCCGAGGTCCTCGGCATGGCCGACCGCGTCCTCGTGCTGTGCGAGGGCCGCATCACCGCCGAGCTCGACCGCGCCGACGCCACCCCCGAAGCCGTCATGCACGCGGCCACCCACCACCTGGAGGCGGCAGAATGAGCCACACCGACATCGAGCGGCCGGAGTCGCAGGACGCCGAGGTCTCGGCCGGCGAGGCGCTCCTCGTCGAGCCCAGCCGGCTCTCGCCCGCGCGGCGTGCGCTGACCACGGTCCTCCGCTCGCGCGAGCTGTCCATCTTCCTGGTCCTGGTCGCGATCATCGTGCTGGCCACCGTGAAGAACGACAGCTTCCTCTTCAGCTCCGACGGCTGGCGCAACTTCCTGCTCAACCCGTCGATCCTGCTCCTGCTGGCGGTCGGCCAGGCGGTCGTGATCATCACCCGCAACGTCGACCTGTCCGTGGGCTCGGTGATGGCCCTGACGGCCTACCTCACCGGTCGCCTGTTCATCGAGCAGCCCAACCTCCCGATCGTCGTGGTGATCGCCGCCTGCCTGCTGCTCGGCGCGTTGCTGGGCCTGGTGAACGGCGTGCTCGTGGCCTACGCCGGCGTGCCGGCGCTCGTCATCACGCTCGGCACGCTCTACATCTACCGCGGGATCATGCTGACCTGGGCCGGCAGCGACCGGATCAACGCCGGCGACCTGCCGCGCGAGTTCCTCCGGCTCGGCACGCGCTCGGTGCTCGGCGTACCCCTGCTCACCATCCTCGCCCTCGTCGTCCTCGCCGTCGTCGGCTACTACCTCTGGACCGCCCGCGGTGGGCGCGAGCTCTACGCGATCGGGTCGGACCCCGACGCCGCAGTGCTCTACGGCCTGCCCGTACGACGTCGGCTGCTCGCCGCCTTCGTCCTGAGCGGCGCGCTGGCGGGTCTCGCCGGCGCCCTCTACACCGCCCGCTACGGCACCGTGAGCTCGAGCGTCGGCCTGGGGATCGAGCTGCAGGCAGTCGCCGCGGCCGTGATCGGCGGCGTCGCCATCTTCGGCGGCAGCGGCACCGTGTGGGGAGCCGCGATCGGCGCCTTCCTGCTCGTCACCATCAACCGGGCGCTGCCCAGTCTCGGCATCGAGGACTTCTGGCAGCGGGCCGTCGTCGGCGCCCTGATCCTCGGCGCGATCGTCCTCGACCGCGTCCTCGCCGCCCGCCAGGCCCGCAAGCTCGCCGAATCGAGGGACCACTCATGAGCGTCCAGGACCAGCCGGCAGCGGCCGCCCCGGCCCGCACCTACGCCGACTACTCCGCCCCGCTGTGGAAGCGGGTGCTGCTGACCCGGGAGACCGCGGTCATCGCCCTCACGATCGCCGTCATCGTCTACGCCACGATCAACGTGGAGAACTTCGACGGCCCGCTCACCCTGAAGTTCCTGCTGCAGGACATCGCGCCGATCCTGCTCATCGCCCTGCCGATGACCCTCATCATCATCACCGGCGAGATCGACCTGTCGGTCGCCAGCATCATGGGCCTGAGCAGCGTGCTGCTCGGCGTGTTCCACGACGGCGGCATGTCCATCCCGGTCGCCGCGACCCTCGCCCTGCTCGCCGGCCTGGCGTGCGGCGCGCTCAACGGCTTCCTCATCGCCTACGTCGGCCTGCCGTCCCTCGCCGTCACCATCGGCACGCTCGCGCTCTTCCGCGGCATCGCGGTCGGCCTGCTCGGCACGACGGCCATCACCGAGTTCACCGACTCGTGGGCCGACCTCGCCACCGACACCATCGGCGAGTCCCGGATCCCGCTGGTGATGATCCCCTTCGTCGTCCTGGCCGTGGGCTTCTCGGTGCTCCTGCACTTCTCGACCTTCGGCCGAGGCATCTACGAGATCGGGCTGAACGACGAGGCGGCCCACTTCACCGGCGTCGACGTCGCCCGGACGAAGTTCATCCTCTTCGTCCTCTCCGGCGTGGTGTCCGCCTTCGCCGGCATCTACTTCACCCTGCGCTACGGCTCGGCACGCGGCGACAACGCCACCGGCTACGAGCTCCAGGTCATCGCCGCGGTCCTGCTCGGCGGCGTCTCCATCTTCGGCGGTCGCGGACGGATGCACGGCGTGCTCGCCGGCGTCGTCCTGATCGGCGTCATCTCCAGCGCCCTGCGCCTGGAGAGCGTGACGGTCAACGTCACCAACATCATCGTCGGCCTGCTGCTCGTGGCCTCGGTGATCCTCCCCAGCGTCCTTGGGTGGGCCGGCTCGCGGCTGCCCCGCAAGGCATCAGCGGACCCTCAGGGACCCCGCCCCGACAAGGACGCGGCGACCGCCGGCGTCTGAACTCCGAAAGGTAGGACCAGATGAAGTTCCAGAAGAGGCGGACCACCGCACTCGCTGCGCTCGCGCTCACGGCGACGTTCGCCTTTGCCGGCTGTGGCAGTGACGACAGCGGCGACTCCGGCAGCGACAGCGGCGGCGACGGTGGCGGCGCGCTGAGCATGACGATGCTGCCGAAGAACCTCGGCAACCCCTACTTCGACACCAGCACCAAGGGCGCGGAGGCGGCCGCCGACGCGCTGGGTGCGGAGCTGGAGGAGGTCGGCCCGGAGACCGCGAGCCCCGACGCGCAGGTGTCGTACATCAACACCGTCGCCCAGCAGGGCAAGGACGCGCTGATCCTGTCGGCCAACGACCCCGAGGCGCTGTGCGACGCGATCGACGAGGCGCGCAGCGCGGACGTCAAGGTCGTCACCTTCGACGCCGACACCAACCCCGAGTGCCGCGACCTGTTCGTCAACCAGGCCACCGCCGAGGGCATCGCCTCCAAGCAGCTCGAGCTGATCTCGGAGCAGATCGGGGGCGAGGGCGAGATCGCGATCCTGTCCGCCGCGGCCAACGCGACGAACCAGAACGCGTGGATCGAGATGATGGAGAAGGAGCTCGCCGACAACCCCGACTACGCGAACATCGAGCTGGTCGACACGGTCTACGGCGACGACGACGACCAGAAGTCGTTCGACCAGACCGAGGCGCTGCTGCAGAACCACCCCGACCTCAAGGGCATCATCAGCCCGACCACGGTCGGCATCGCCGCGGCTGCCCGCTACCTCTCCGACTCCTCCTCCAAGGGCAAGGTCGCGCTGACCGGTCTCGGCACGCCGAACCAGATGCGTGAGTACGTCGAGAACGGCACCGTCGAGTCGTTCGCGCTGTGGAACCCCGAGGACCTCGGCGAGCTCGCCACCTACGCCGCGGCCGCCCTGGCCAACGGCGACATCTCGGGCGAGGAGGGCGACTCCTTCGAGGCCGGTGACCTCGGCGAGTTCGAGGTCGGACCCGACGCCACCGTGCTCCTCGGCGAGCCGTTCACCTTCGACGCCGACAACATCGGCGACTTCGACTTCTGAGCCCGGCTCACGGTCGAAGCACCAGCTCCCGGGGTCGGCGGACTCGAGCCGCCGCCGGCCCCGGGACCCCCAGCACCCCTGAGCCAGCCGTCCGGCCCACCAGACCACCCGCTCCGCCACCCGTCCGAGAGGAGACCGCGATGCAGCGCGTCTGCTTCACCCTGCAGGTCCGCACGGACCGCATGGAGGAGTACGCCGAGCGCCACGCCGCCGTGTGGCCCGACATGCTCCGCGCCCTCCACGACACCGGCTGGACCAACTACTCCCTCTTCCTGCGCGAGGACGGCCTGCTCGTCGGCTACCTCGAGACGCCCGACCTGGCCGCCGCGCAGGACGGCATGGCCCGCACCGACGTCAACGCCCGCTGGCAGGCGGAGATGGCCGAGTTCTTCGAGGACCTCGACCTCCCGCCCGACCAGGGCTTCTGGCAGCTGAGCGAGGTCTTCCACCTCGAGGACCAGCTCGCCGCGATCCCCAGCACCGCCACACCCACTTCGACAGCTCAGGACCCGTCATGACCAGCTTCTCCACCATCAGCGACCGGCTCGACGAGCTCGCGATCGAGGTCCCCTCCTGGGCCTACGGCAACTCGGGCACCCGCTTCCGGGTCTTCGGCACCCCCGGCACCCCGCGCACCGTCGAGGAGAAGATCGCCGACGCCGCGACCGTGCACCGCTTCACCGGTCTCGCGCCGACGGTGGCGCTCCACATCCCGTGGGACGAGGTGGACGACTACGGCGCGCTGGCGGCGTACGCCAAGGAGCAGGGGGTGGCGCTCGGCACGATCAACTCGAACACGTTCCAGGACGACGACTACAAGCTGGGCGCCCTGACCCACACCGACCCGCGGGTGCGGCAGAAGGCGATCGACCACCACTTCGCCTGCATCGAGGTGATGAACCGGACCGGGTCGCGTGACCTGAAGATCTGGCTCGCCGAGGGCACCAACTACCCCGGCCAGGGCGACATGCGTGCGCGCCAGGACCGCCTCGCCGAGAGCCTGCGCACGATCTACGACCGGCTCTCCGACGACCAGCGGCTCGTGCTCGAGTACAAGTTCTTCGAGCCGGCGTTCTACCACACCGACGTCCCGGACTGGGGCACGTCGTACGCCCACGTGGCCGCCCTCGGCGACCGCGCCAAGGTGTGCCTCGACACCGGCCACCACGCGCCCGGCACCAACATCGAGTTCATCGTGGCGCAGCTGCTGCGCCTCGGGAAGCTCGGCTCGTTCGACTTCAACAGCCGCTTCTACGCCGACGACGACCTCATCGTCGGCGCGGCCGACCCGTTCCAGCTGTTCCGGATCATGGTCGAGGTGATCCG
>DASTPB010000087.1:0-4621 GCA_035762385.1 Nocardioides sp.
GAGGACGGGTCGGTGTCGGTGACCATGTCGGTCGGCGCCGACGAGGTGTGCGTCGAGGTCACCGACACGGGCATCGGCATCTCGACGGCCGACCAGCAGCACGTGTTCTCGGCGTTCCACCGCTCCACGAACCCCAACGCGTTGTCCGTGCCGGGCACCGGGCTCGGGCTGCCCATCGCGCAGCGGATCGCGGAGTCCCACGGCGGGACGCTGTCGGTGTCGTCGGAGCTCGGGCAGGGGAGCACGTTCACCTTCACGCTCCCGTTGCGCTCGCCACGAGAACGGGTCGACTGACCGAGGGGTCGGTCCCGGCCTCGAGGTGCACGACCCGGTCCATGGCGTCGAGCCCGACCGTCCCGTGGGTGATCCACAGGATGGACCGGCCGACCCGCGCCGCGGAGTCGAGCATCTCGTCCGCCACGGCCCTGGCGGTGGGCCCGTCGAGGTGGGCGGTCGGCTCGTCGAGCACGAGCACCGGCGGGTCGGCCAGCAGCGAGCGGGCCAGGGCCAGACGGGCACGTTCGCCTCCGGACACCTCGTGGTGACCGGCTCCGACGTGGGTGTGGATGTCGGCGGGCAGGGCGTCCACCCACGGGCCGAGGCACGCCCGCTCAAGCGCCGAACGGACCGCGTCGTCGTCGGCGTCCGGCCGGGCGAGCCGGACGTTCTCGGCGACCGTCGACGCGAAGACGTGGGGGTCGTCGTCGACGAGCCCCACGCGTCGGCGTACGTCGGCCAGGGCGAGGCGCCGCAGGTCGGTCCCGGCGAGCAGCACCTCTCCGCTGACCGGGTCGATGAAGCGCACGAGCGTGGCGGCGAGGGTGGACTTGCCGGACCCGGACGGGCCGGTGACCCCCAGGTGCTCACCCGGTCGCAGGACGAGGTGGTCGATCGCCAGCACCGGGCGGTCGGTCCAGCCCAGCGTGGCGTCGCGCACGGTCATGCCGTGACCGTCCGGCAGGGGCAGGGGGGAGGCGGGGTCGCTGACAGCCGGCGTGGTGACCGCGAGCCGGTCGAGGCGCTCGCGGGCGGCACGCACGCGCACCGAGAGGGCGCCGGCGTCGGCCAGCCCGCCGACGGCGTCGGCCAGCGCGAGCGGCACCAGCAGCAGCAGGGCCAGGCGTGCGGGGGAGGTGGCAGCGGGGTCGACCAACGCGGCCACGGCGACCACGCCCAACCCGGTGACGGCGCTGGTCAGCGCGGCACCGGCCGCGACGGCGCGGGAGGACCGTCGTACGGCCCGCGCCAGCTCTGCCGACTCCCCGGCGACGGCGTCGAGCGCCCGGTCCGTGGCGCCCCACTGCTCGAGCTCGCGCAGGCCGTGTGCGAGCTCCTCGACGCGGGTCCCGAGCCGCGCGCGGTGCGTGACGACGAGCGGCTCGACGGCAGCAGTGCCCCGGCGGGCGAGGTGGAAGGCGAGTGCCCCCGAACCGGCGACCACCAGCACGACGGCGCCCGCCACCGGAGCGACGAGGGTGGTGACGAGCGTGGCCCCGAGGCCGACGAACGCCGCGGTGACCATCGGCTGGCGCACCCGCAGGCGGTCGTCGAGCAGGGCGTCGACGTCGTCGACGACACCGGTGAGCAGGTCGCCCCGGCGCGGACCGAGGCGGCCGGGCACCAGCGGGACGAGGTCGGCGAACACCCGCGTCCGGCGCTCGGCCAGCTCGCGGAGGACGACGTCGTGGCTCAGGACCCGCTCGGCGTGCCGTAGCACCGGGCGGGCCAGGCCGAAGAGGCGGACCCCGACGATGGCCACCATGAGGTGGAGCACCGGCGGCTGCTCGCTGGCCCGGGTGATGAGCCAGCCCGCGGTTGCAGTGAGGGCGACACCGGACGCCGTGGACAGGGCACCGAGGAGGGTGGCGGTGCGGATGCCCCAGCGGGGACGGGGCCCGTCGTCCTCGACGGCGATCGTCGGCCTGGCGCCACCAGGGTGGCGGCGTACGACAGTCGCGGGTGGGGAGCCGACGTCGTCCGCCGCCACCTTCGCAGCAGGGGACAGCTCCACCACCCGGTCGGCGGCAGCCAGCACGGCGGGCCGGTGGGCCACGACGATGACCAGGCTCCGCTGGGCGAGCAGGGCGAGGGTGTCGAGGAGGACCTGCTCGGTCTCCTCGTCGAGGTGAGCGCTGGGTTCGTCGAGCAGCACGACCGGTCGGCCGGCGAGCACGACACGGGCCAGGGCGACTCGCGCCCGTTGGCCCGCGGACAGCCCGGCCCCGTCCTCGCCGAGGTGCGTGTCGAGCCCGTGGGGGAGTGCCCGTACGACGTCGGTGAGGCCGACGCTGCGCAGGGCCTCCCAGACCTCGTCGTCGCCGGCCGCGGGACGGCCGAGCCGCACGTTGGCGGCGACGGTGTCGACCAGCAGCCACGGTCGCTGGGGTGCCCACGCAACCTGGCTGCGCCACCACCCGGGGTCGAGGTCGCCGAGCCGCGTGCCGCCGAACAGGACGTCTCCGGACGCGGGCGCCAGCTCGCCGCGCAGCGTGCACAGCAGCGTCGACTTGCCGCAGCCGGACGGTCCCGCCACGGCGACGAGCCCGCGCTCGGGCAGCTCGAGGTCGAGCGGGCGGGTCAGGGCGACGCCCGGGGCGTAGCCGATCTCGAGGCTGCGCAGCGTGAGACCGGCCGTCGTGGGCAGCGCGGTGCCCTGCTCGACCGACCCGGCCCGCGTCAGGAGGTCGTCGGCGTCGGCGAGGGCGGCGGTTCCCTCGGCGGCGGCGTGGAACTCCGCGCCCACGCGGCGCAGCGGCCAGTAGGCCTCAGGGGCGAGCAGCAGCACGGTGAGGGCCACCTCGAAGCCCACGGTGCCCGACGCGAGACGCAGGCCGACGGTCACCGCCACCAGGGCGACGGACAGCGTCGCGACGAGCTCGAGCACCGACGAGGAGGCGAAGGCCACCTTGAGGGTGTCGACGACGGCGCGGCGGTAGCGGTGCGTGACGGACCGGATCGTGTCGACCTGCGCCTCGGCGCGGCGGTGCGCGACCAGGGTGGGCAGCCCGCGCACGACGTCGAGGAAGTGTCCCGACAGTGCCTCGAGCGCGCGCCACTGTGTCTGCGCCCGGTCGCGCGTGGTGACCCCGACGAGCACGGCGAAGACGGGCACCAGCGGAAGCGTCAGGGCGACGATAAGGCCCGAGAGCGGGTCGAGCCACGTGATCGCGGCGAGCGCGACGAGGGGCAGCACGGCGGCCGGGACGAGGGCCGGGAGGTAGCGGGTGACATAGGGCTCGACCCCGGCGACGCCGCGGGTGGTCAGCACGACCAGCCGGGCGGGCGGGAGCTCGTCGCTGCGGCGTGCGGCGTCGAGGAGCCGCTGCCGCAGCGCCCCGGACACCTCGCCGGCAGCCCGTGCAGCGGCCCGCTGGCCGACGTAGGCCGCCGCGGTCCGCACCCCCACCAGGCCGGTGAAGGCCCAGGCGGCACCGGCCCATCCGCCCGCCGGTGGGGTGACCGCCGCGACCACGAGCGCGCCCAGCGCGAAGGCCTGCGCCACCGTCGCCAGACCACCCACGACGCCGCTCGCGACGACCACGGCCAGGGCGCCGCGGGCGGGACGGAGGTGGGGGAGGACCGCTGGGGCGAGGGGTCTCACCGCGGGGCGTCCGCGAGGACCGGGGTGGGGATGTGGTGCACCGCGATCCGCCTGCGGAAGACCCAGTAGGTCCACGCCTGGTAGCCCAGCACGATCGGGGTGAAGACGAGCGCGACCCACGTCATCACCTCCAGCGTGTAGGCCGTCGCCGCCGCGTTGGTCGTGGTGAGCGAGAAGGCCGGGTCGGTGGTCGACGGCATCACGTCGGGGAACAGCGCCGTGAACAGGCCGATGACGGCCAGGCCGATCGTCGCGAAGGTGCCGACGAACGCCCAACCCTCGCGGCCGCGCAGCGCCGCAAGCAGGCCGCCGACCAACGACAGAGCGGCAAGCACGAAGACGACCGCCGACGCTGTGGTGCCGGTCTTCGCCTGCGTCCATGCCAGGAACACCACGGCCAGCACGGCGGCCGCGGCCCCGATCCGCACCGCGAGGCTGCGGGCCCGGTGACGGATGTCGCCGTCGGTCTTGAGCGCGACGAACATCGCGCCGTGCGTGGCGAAGAGGGTCAGGGTGACGAGCCCGCCGAGAAGGCCGTAGGGGTTGAGCAGCGTGAGGAGGGTGCCCGTGAACTCCTTGTCCGCGTCGATCGGCACGCCGGCGACGATGTTGGCGAAGGCGACGCCCCACAGCAGCGCCGGCACGAACGAGCCCCAGATGATGGCGAGGTCCCACCGCCCCTTCCAGGCGTCGTCCTCGCGCTTGTGGCGGTACTCGAACGAGAGCCCGCGGACGATGAGGGCGACGAGGATCAGCAGCAGCGGCAGGTAGAACCCGCTGAACAGGGTGGCGTACCACTCGGGGAAGGCGGCGAAGGTCGCGCCGCCCGCCACGAGCACCCAGACCTCGTTGCCGTCCCACACCGGGCCGATGGTGTTGATCATGACGCGTCGCTCGGTCTCGCTGCGGCTCAGCACGGGCAGCAGCATGCCGACACCGAAGTCGAAGCCCTCGAGACAGAAGTAGCCGACCCACAGCACGGCGATCAGGGCGAACCAGACGGTGGTCAGTTCCATGGTC
>DASTPB010000088.1:0-3211 GCA_035762385.1 Nocardioides sp.
CGGACCACCACGTCCTGCGGCGGGATCGACGCGGGGCACTCGCGGCTGCTCCAGATGTAGTCACTGCCCGAGGTGATGGTGACGGTCATCGTCTCGGGGGAGGCCTGCCAGGTGCACGCCTCGGTGACGAGGGTGCGGAGGTTGATCGTGATCGGCACGTCCGCACCGCCCGGGGCGGACGTCAGCACCGGGGTGGCCACGATGTCGGACTCGGTGCACGGCCCGGTCGGCTCGGCCAGGACCGGCTCCGGGGGAATCGTCGCCTCGGCCTGGTCCTTCTTGCCCTTCTTGCCCTTCTTGCCGGAGCCCGGCGCCACCCCGGCGGTCGGCCCCGCCGTCGGAGCAGGCGTCGCAGCCGTGGTCGCACCGGCCTGCGTGGCCGTGGCGGTGGCCTCGTCCTTGCCGTCGGCCGAGGCACCGAGCACGCGGGCGAGCACGACGACGAGCAGCACCGGGACGACGAGCACGACGAGCCGTCGGGTCCAGTAGACCCGGGCCGGCAGCGGCCCGCGAGGTCGCACGGTCGTCGGCATGGCCTCAGGTTAGGTAGCCCGCGACCCGTCTCGGCGGAGGCGCACCGGCTGACCTACGATCGCCGCGATGGAAGCCCCCTCCCCCGGCGTGCTGCACGACGCCGTGCTCGACTGGTACGACGACCACGCGCGCGACCTGCCGTGGCGGGGGGCGTCCGCCACACCGTGGTCGGTGATGGTCAGCGAGTTCATGCTCCAGCAGACTCCCGTGGCACGCGTCCTACCGGTCCACGCGGCCTGGCTCGAGCGCTGGCCGACACCCGCCGCGCTGGCCGACGAGCCGACCGGCGAGGCCGTGCGGATGTGGGGCCGGCTCGGCTACCCCCGTCGCGCGCTGCGGCTCCACGCAGCGGCGACGGCCATCGTCGAGCGCCACGACGGCGAGGTGCCGGCGTCGTACGACGACCTGCTCGCGCTCCCGGGCATCGGCGACTACACCGCTGCGGCGATCGCCAGCTTCGCGTTCGGCCAGCGCCACGTCGTGCTCGACACCAACGTCCGCCGGGTGCTGACGCGCGCCGTGTCGGGGCGCGAGCTCCCCGCGCCCGCGGTCACCCGGGGCGAGCGCGACGTCGCGACCACGATGCTGCCCGACGACCCGGCCACGGCTGCCACGTGGGCGGTGGCGACGATGGAGCTCGGGGCCCTGGTGTGCACCGCCCGACAGCCGTCGTGCGACGCCTGCCCCATCGCCGCGGACTGCACGTGGCGCGGCGCCGGCTTCCCGGCGTACGACGGACCACCCCGTCGCGGACAGGCGTGGGCGGGCACCGACCGGCAGTGCCGCGGCCGCATCCTGGCCCTTGCTCGCGAGGCGCACGCGTCGGTCAGCCGCGCCCAGGTCGAGGCGGCGTGGCCGCAGGACGAGCAGCGCGAGCGCTGCCTCCGGGCGCTGGTCGCCGACGGCCTCCTGACGCAGGTCACCCCGGGGCGCTGGGCGCTCCCGGGGTGACCTCGGTGGTGCGTGTGGTGCTGGCGAGGGCCTGAGCTCAGGCCACGGTGATCAGGACTCCGTGGACTTCGGGATGTCGGTCGGGCCGGCCGAGTCGTCCGGGCCCTCACCGGTCGGGCCCTCCACGACCGTCTCCAGCGGAGGCATGTCGGGGACGGCGGAGTTCTTCTGGCCGCGGAAGGTGAACTTCGCCTCCGCGCCCTCGCCCTCCACGTCGACCAGGACGATCTGGCCGGGACCGACCTCACCGAAGAGCATCTTCTCGGCGAGCACGTCCTCGATCTCACGCTGCACCGTGCGGCGCAGCGGGCGAGCACCGAGGACCGGGTCGAAGCCTCGCTCGGCGAGGAGGTCCTTGGCGTTCTGCGTGAGCTCCAGCGACATGTCGCGGTCCTTGAGCCGGAGCTCGACCGCGTCGATCATGTTGTCGACCATCGCGATGATCTGCTCGCGCGACAGCGGCGGGAAGACCACGATCTCGTCGACACGGTTGAGGAACTCGGGGCGGAAGTGCTGCTTGAGCTCCTCCGACACCTTGCTCTTCATCCGCTCGTAGGAACCGGCGGCGTCGCCGGTCTGCCCGAAACCGAGGTTCACGCTCTTGGAGATGTCACGCGTGCCGAGGTTGGTGGTCATGATGATGACGGTGTTCTTGAAGTCGACGACGCGACCCTGGGAATCCGTCAGGCGACCCTCCTCGAGAATCTGCAACAGGCTGTTGAAGATGTCGGGGTGGGCCTTTTCGACCTCGTCGAAGAGGACCACGGAGAACGGCTTGCGGCGCACCTTCTCGGTGAGCTGGCCGCCCTCTTCGTAACCGACGTAGCCGGGAGGCGAACCGAACAGGCGCGACACCGTGTGCTTCTCGGAGAACTCGCTCATGTCGAGCTGGATGAGCGCGTCCTCGTCGCCGAAGAGGAACTCCGCGAGCGTCTTGGACAGCCACGTCTTTCCGACGCCGGACGGGCCGGCGAAGATGAACGAGCCGCCCGGGCGCTTGGGGTCCTTGAGCCCGGCGCGCGTACGACGGATCGCGCGGGAGAGTGCCTTGACGGCCTCCTCCTGCCCGATGACCCGCTTGTGGAGCTCGTCCTCCATCTTGAGCAGACGGGTGGACTCCTCCTCCGAGAGCTTGACGATCGGGATGCCCGTGGCCACGGCCAGGACCTCGGCGATCAGCTCCTCGTCGACCTCGGCGATCTCGTCGAGGTCGCCCGAGCGCCACTGCTTCTCGCGCTCGGCGCGGCGGGCGGAGAGCTGCTTCTCCTCGTCGCGCAGGCGGGCCGCGGCCTCGAAGTCCTGCCCGTCGATCGCGGCCTCCTTGCGCTGGCGCACGTCGCCGATCTTCTCGTCGTACTCGCGCAGGTCCGGCGGCGCGGTCATCCGGCGGATGCGCAGCCGCGAACCGGCCTCGTCGATGAGGTCGATGGCCTTGTCCGGCAGGAACCGGTCGGAGATGTAGCGGTCGGCCAGCGTCGCCGCCGAGACCAGTGCCTCGTCGGTGATGGTGACGCGGTGGTGGGCCTCGTAGCGGTCGCGCAGGCCCTTGAGCATCTCGATGGTGTGCGCGATCGAGGGCTCCTGCACCTGGATCGGCTGGAAGCGGCGCTCGAGCGCGGCGTCCTTCTCGAGGTACTTGCGGTACTCGTCGAGCGTGGTGGCGCCGATGGTCTGCAGCTCGCCGCGGGCCAGCATCGGCTTGAGGATGCTGGCGGCGTCGATCGCG
>DASTPB010000089.1:0-4605 GCA_035762385.1 Nocardioides sp.
CGCCGTGCTCGACGACGGGTACGACGCCCCAGCAGGTGCGGCTCCGCGCCCGTTGCTCGCGCTCGCGGCGGGCGCAGTCGCGCGCGACCTCATCGGATGGTCACGCGGCGAGCTGCCGCACACGTGGCTCACCTCGTGGCGTGTCGACCACCATCCGCTGCCCACGGCGCGTCGGTGGCAACGCCACCCCTACTGCGGGTGCGCGTGGTTCGAGGCCGGACCGGACACCGCCTGAGGCGACCGGGCGTCACCACCACTCGCTGTCGAGCTTGCTCTCCATCGCCCTCAGGTGGGTGCGCGAGCAGGTGTCGCAGAAGGCGCGACGCCGGCCGTTCTCGACCGCGGTCGTCCACGTGAGGGTCTCCCGCTCAGGGGCCTGGGTGCCGCAGAAGTCGCAGGTCACGAGCTCGTCCACGCCTCGAGGCTACTCCCGGGAACGCCAACGAGCCGGTACGTCGTCACGGTGACGACGTACCGGCTCGTGGTGGGTGCTCACCCGCGATCAGGGCGAGAGCCGTCCCGAGGCCAGGTCGGCCTCGGAACACGTCAGATCGCGCGGGCGAGGGCGAGACGCGCCTGCTGCGCGGCCTGCTCGGCCTTGCGGCTCATGCGACGGGCCAGGGCCAGCTGGTGGCCACGCCGCAGTTCGTGCGCCTCTCCCAGGCGCGCGGCCATTTGCGCGCGTGCGAGTTCTTCATGCATGAGATTCATGTCGTTTCGTCCATTTCGGTAGGTCTTCATGATGGGTGTGTTCCTGTACTTCCTCGGAGGTGACTGAGCGGTGGCGCCTAGGCGGCGGCCCCGTCCTTCTGGTTCTGGCCGGCCTGAGCGGCGACCTGCTCGGACTTGCGGGGCCGGCCTCGCGGCCGCTTGCGCGGGATCACCACGCCCTGGAGGAAGAGCTCGCCTCCCCAGACACCCCACGGCTCACGCCGTTCGAGTGCGCCGTCGAGGCACAGCGCCTGCACGGGGCAGTCGATGCAGAGGGCCTTGGCCTGCTCCACGTCCGCGGGGGACTCGGCAAACCACAGCTCTGCGTCGTTGACGCGGCAGGGCAGCAACTCCTCATCCACTCCGGCAGCTGCGTCGTGCAGGGCTCCGAGCGGGGCCTGGGGCTCCATCTCGGTCGTGTCGGCAGCTCGGTTGCGGTCGAGAACGCTGATGGTCATGTGTTCACCTCCTCCTCGTTGACCTGATCGCGGTGTGACTGGGACAAACAGAAAGGCCGCGGATCCCGGGTTTCGGGTTCCGCGGCCTGGAGGCTGCCGATGTAGGTGGATGACCTATGTCGACGGACTCCAGGCGTGAGGACCCGGGAAATCGCCCTTGATGCGAACGGCGGGGACGGCCTGGACGGCCACCACACCAGCGCCGAGGGCGCGCGTGTGCGCGCAGGGGCGGCCGAGGGTGGACATGCCGAAGGACGGCGTCCAAGCCGTCATCGTGTTCGTGTAGTTCTCCATGGGGGCCACCTCCTTCGGGGCATCGGGCGCGGATCGTTGTCAGCGATCCCCTGCGCGGGTTGTCGTGAGGGGAACGTTAGACCCCTCACATCGTCAGGGGCAAACCATTTAATGGGTATTACCGAGATTTCATTCTTTCGACGCTCCCCGGCACCTCCTGCGAGCCTCTGCCAGGCCGCTCAGGCGCCCGCCTCGGCGACGAGGGCGAGCACCTCGTCGCCGTACTTGGCGATCTTGCTCGGACCGACGCCGCTGATCCTGCGCAGGCCTTGCTCGTCGGTGGGGACGTGCTCGGCGATGAGCTGGAGGGTCGCGTCGGTGAACACCACGAACGCCGGCACGCTGTCCTCCGCGGACCGGGCCAGGCGCCACTCACGGAGCCGTTCGAAGAGCGCCTCGTCGTAGGACGCGGGGCAGTCGGCGCAGCGACCGGTCTTCTTCTCCACCGACGTCGAGAGCGGCTTGCCGCACTCGCGGCAGTGCATCGCGGCGCGGTTGCGGCGGCTGCGCTCGCGACGCTGCGCCGACACGCCGGGCACCCCGTCGAGCAGGGGCGCGAGGAACGGCGAGCTGGTGCGGGTCGCACGTCCACCGGGCTCGCGGGCGGTCGCCCAGGACACGCTGAGCTCGTCGCGGGCGCGCGTCATCGCGACGTAGAGGAGGCGCCGCTCCTCCTCGACCTCCGCCGGGGTCTGCGCCTGCGAGATGGGCATCATCTTGTCGTGCATGCCCGCCACGAAGACGGCATCCCACTCGAGGCCCTTGGCGGAGTGGATGGTCGCCAGGGTGACGGCGTCCGCGACCGGCGCGTGCTGCTCGCTCGCGCGGCGGTCGAGGTCGTCGACGAAGTCGCCGACGCGCGCCTCCGGACGCTCGCGGCCGAAGTCGGCAGCGAGGTCCACCAGCGCCTGGAGGGACTCCCACCGGTTGCGGACCTCTCCCCTGCCCTCGGGCGGCTCGGTGGAGTGGCCCATCTGGGAGAGCACGGCGACGACGGCGTCGGCCACCGGTCCGGACGCCTCGCCCGAGCGGGCCGCGCCCCGGACGAGGGTGATCGCCTGCCGCACCTCGGGGCGGTCGAAGAACCGCGCGGCACCGCGTACGACGTAGGGGATGCCGCGCGCCGCGAGCGCCTCCTCGAACCGCTCCGACTGCGCGTTGATGCGCAGCAGCACGGCCATCCGGCTGGCAGGGGTGCCGGAGGCCCGCAGGGCGGCCACCCGGTCGGCGACCGCGTCGGCCTCGGCGACCTCGTCGGTGGCCTCGCGCCACGTGATGCGCGCACCCGTGGGCCGCTGGGCGACGAGGTCGACGCCCTTGCTGGGGGTGCCGTCGAGCAGCCGGTTGGCCGCGGCGACGACCTCGGGGGTCGAGCGGTAGTTGCGGACCAGCTCGACGCTCGTCGCGGAGGGGAAGCGCCGGGTGAAGTTGCGCAGGTAGCCGGCGTCGGCGCCGGCGAAGGAGTAGATCGTCTGCGCCGGGTCGCCCACGACGCACAGCTCGTCGCGGCCCCCCAGCCACAGGTCGAGCAGGGCGTGCTGGAGGGGCGAGACGTCCTGGAACTCGTCGACGACGAACCACTTGTACTGGCGGCGGACCTGCGCCGCGACCGCTTCGTTGTCGGCGAGCAGGCCGGCGCCGAAGAGCAGCACGTCCTCCATGTCCATCCGGCCCTGACCGCGCTTGACCTCCTCGTAGGCGTCGAACGCCCGCGCCACCACCTCGTGGTCGAGTCCGGAGACCGCCCGGCCGCGGGCGCGGGCGATCGCGGCGTACGTCTCGGGCGCGACGTTGGACACCTTGGCCCACTCGATCTCGCTCGCCAGGTCTCGCAGCGTGGCCTGGTCGACGCCGAGCCGCTGCCGTCGGGCCGCGAGCGCGAGCATCCCCAGCTTGGACTCGACGAGCTCGGGCAGCTCGCGCTGGTGGACCCGCGGCCAGAAGAACCTCAGCTGCCGCAGCGCCGCGGAGTGGAAGGTCCGCGCCTGCACGCCCGGCGCCCCGAGGGCACGCAGCCGCTCACGCATCTCGCCCGCGGCACGGGTGGTGAACGACAGGGCCAGCACCTCGGTCGGCGCGTAGACCCCCTCGGCCACGCCGTGCGCGATGCGGTGGGTGACGGCCCGGGTCTTCCCGGTGCCGGCGCCGGCCAGCACGCGCACCGGTCCGCGCAGCGCCTCGGCGACCTGTCGCTGCTCGGGGTCGAGCGCTTCGAGCAACGGAACAACTCCTGCGGGATCGTGGTTGGGACGGGTGTCAGGCCCGTTTTCTCACCCTAGACGCCGGAGGGGACACTCCATCCCATGACCTTCACGATGTTCACCACACCGTGGTGCGGCTACTGCCACCGCCTCAAGAGCCAGCTCGACCGAGAGGGCATCGAGTTCTCGATGGTCGACATCGAGCAGGAGCCCGAGGCCGCGCTGACCGTCGAGCAGGCCAACGGGGGCAACCAGACCGTGCCCACGCTGCTCTTCGCCGACGGCAGCACCCTGACGAACCCGTCGGTGGCGCAGGTCAAGGACAAGCTGGCCGCGATCTCGTGACGCCGGCATGGAGCCCGTACGCAGCCGGGGTTAGCCTGACGTCGTGTCACTGCTGAACTCGGTCGACCGGCCCCACGTCCTCACTGCGATCGAGACGTGGGACAAGGCGGGCGGCGCGAACTACATGCTGGTCCGCGGTGGCGTCTCGACCCACGTGCTGCTGCACGGCGGTCGCGAGTACGACGCCGCGGCGATCATGGGCATCGCCCACGGCCTGGCGACCGGCCGGACGCTCACCCCCGCCGACATCCCCGGCGGCGGCGCCGGCGCCAGCAAGGCGCTGACCCGTCTCGGCTTCCAGATCCGCGACGACTCGCCCCCGACGGAGCGGGTCCCCGGCACCCGGGCCCGCACCCCGCGCACGTCGTCGGCCTCGCCCCGGTCGTCCCGCACCTCAACCCCTCGCACCACGACGCCCCGCACGTCACGCGTGGCCGCGACCGACAAGCCGGTCAATCTCTGTCCCCGGTGCTTCATCGCGCTGCCCGCCACCGGCGTGTGCGACACGTGCGACTGAGCCGGGCTCACCCCCAGCCGGGGCCGTCGAGCGGGCGGCCGAACCAGCTCTCGATGAGCGAGGACGAGATCGAGATGCC
>DASTPB010000090.1:0-3790 GCA_035762385.1 Nocardioides sp.
GCAGCCGATGCTGGGGTAGCCGTCGTGCACGAGCGGGTTGACCAGCACGCCGTTGTCGAGGATGTACTGCTCGACCTGCTCGTCGCTCCACCGGGCCAGCGGCGAGACCTTGACCTTGCCCTTGCGGGCGTCCCAGCCGACGACCGGGGCGATGACCCGGTTGTGCGTCTCGGCGCGGCGCAGGCCGGTGGCCCAGGCGTCGTAGTCCGCCAGCGTGTCGGCGAGGGGCTTGACCTTGCGCAGCGCGCAGCAGAGGTCCGGATCGGTCTTGTAGAGGTCCTTGCCGTACTGCGCGTCCTGCTCGGCGACGGTGAGCGGCGTGCTCACGGTGCGCAGGTTGACCGGCAGCGTCGCCTCGACCGCGTCACGGGTGCCGATGGTCTCGACGAAGTGGTAGCCGGTGTCGAGGAAGACCACGTCGATGCCGGGCGCGACCGTGGATGCGAGGTGCGCGAGCACGGCGTCGCCCATCGAGGAGGTGATCGCGAACCGGTCGCCGAAGGTGGCGACGGCCCACTCGATGATCACCTCGGCCGGAGCGAGCTCGAGCTCGGCGCCGACGTGGGAGACCAGCTCGCGCAGCTCCTCCGGCGTACGCCCCTCGGTGTGGGTGCCCTTGAAGTCGCGGGCAGCGCGGGTGGAGATGCTCATGGAGTGCCCCCTCCGACTGCTGGGTCCGCACCGGGGTGCGGGATCATCCCGGTCATCTGGACGGTGAAGCTGCGCAGGCACGAGCGGCACTCCCACGCCCCCGCACCCTCGCGGGGGAACAGGTTCTCGTCCCCGCAGTAGGGGCAGTGGAAGGGCTGTGCTCTCTCAGACATGGGCTCGCTCGCTCATCCGACCGCCACCGGCTCCCCGCGCAGCAGGACCTCGTCGGCGCGGGCCACCCAGGCGGCGAACCGCTCGCCCTCGGTGCGGTCCTGGAGGTACGCGCTCACGACGGCCGACACGTAGTCGTCGAGGCCGGCGCTGGTGACCTTGTGGGCGCGCAGCTTGCGGCCCATCGCGGGATTCAGCCCGAGCGCGCCGCCGAGGTGCACCTGGAAGCCCTCGACCTGGCGGCCGTCGGCGTCCATGACGAGCTGGCCCTTGAGCCCGATGTCGGCGACCTGGGTGCGCGCGCAGGCGTTGGGGCAACCGTTGACGTTGACGGAGATGTCGGTGTCGAGGTCAGGGAAGCGCTTCTCCAGCTCGGTCACCAGCCGGCGCGCCCGCTCCTTGGTGTCGACGATGGCGAGCTTGCAGAACTCGATGCCGGTGCAGGCCATCGTCGATCGGCGCCAGTTGCTCGGGCGAGCGGTGAGGCCGATCTTCTCGAGGTCGTCGGCGAAGGCCGCGGTGTCCTCGGCGGCGACACCGATCACGACCAGCTTCTGGTACGCCGTGAGCCGGGCGCCGCGGGCGCCGTAGCGCTCGACGAGGTCACCGAGCGCGGTGAGCGTGGTGCCGTCGATGCGGCCCACGACGGGGGCGGCGCCGATGTAGAAGCGGCCGTCCTTCTGCTCGTGGATGCCGATGTGGTCGCCCTGGGCGACGGGCGCCTCGGGGGACGGGTTGTCCACCAGCGGGTGGTGGAGGTACTCGTTCTCGAGGACCTCGCGGAACTTGTCCTTGCCCCAGTCGGCGAGGAGGAACTTCAGGCGGGCCTTGGAGCGGAGGCGTCGGTAGCCGTAGTCGCGGAAGATCCCCGCGACCCCCTCCCAGGCGTCGGCGACCTCGTCGAGGGGGATCCACACGCCCAGCTTGTGGGCGAGCATCGGGTTGGTGGACAGTCCGCCACCGACCCACAGGTCGAAGCCCGGGCCGTGCTCGGGGTGCACGGTGCCGACGAAGGCCACGTCGTTGACCTCGGGCGCGACGTCGTGGCTGGGGTGGCCGGTCAGCGCGGTCTTGAACTTGCGCGGCAGGTTGGAGAACGCCGGGTTGTCCAGGGCCCGGCGCTTGATCTCGGCGAGCGCCGCGGAGCCGTCGATGATCTCGTCCTTGGCGATGCCCGCGACGGGGGAGCCGAGGAAGGGGCGCGGGCCGTCGCCGCACGCCTCGAGCGTGCTGAGGCCGACCGACTCGAGCCGCTCCCAGATCGCCGGGACGCTCTCGATCTCGATCCAGTGGTACTGGATGTTGTTGCGGTCGGTGATGTCGGCCGTGTTGCGCGCGTACGCCGTCGACACCTCGCCCAGCGCCCGCAGGGCGGCCGCGTCGAGGATCGCGCCGTCGGTGCGCACGCGCATCATGAAGAAGCGGTCGTCGAGCTCCTCCTCCTCGAGCTGCGCGGTCTTGCCGCCGTCGAAGCCGGGCGCGCGCTGGGTGTAGAGGCCCATCCAGCGGAACCGGCCGCGCAGGTCGGCCGGGTCGATGGAGTCGAAGCCCCGGCGGGAGTAGGTGTGGAGGATGCGGTCCCGCACGTTGAGCGGGTCGTCGTCCTTCTTGGACTGCTCGTTCTTGTTGAGCGGCTCGGTGTAGCCGAGTGCCCACTGACCCTCGGCGCGCTTGGGGCGCGGGATCTCGGTGTGCTGGGCGGCCTGGGGCGTGAACCGGAGGTCAGGCATGGTCAGGAAGGTCCTGTTCGCTGAGGAGTGCCGCGCGCGACGTTGGGCGCGGAAGGGGTGCAGGGGCGGCGTCAGCGATGCCAACAGGTCGCGCTGCCCACACGCATGAGGTCGACGTGACGTCGAACCACCAGGTGTGTGTGGGTGGAAGCGGTGACCATGTCAAGAAGTCTCAGGGGTTGGACACGCGTTCCACAAGCCGAAATCCCGGCATGTGGGATGGCCCTCCACGATGCGAGACGGTCGCAGCGACCTGCCGCCGGGAGCGCGGGCGGAGTGCGGCCCACGTCACACCGTGGTTACGCATGAGTACGCCGCTCGCAGGACGCGATGCCCAACCACGTGTGCCGGTTGCCCCACCAGCACCAGCCCAGCTTGGGGGCGTGCCGGCGCTCGGGGCCGTCCCGTCCGGTCCCGTTGCTGATCCACAACGCCGGCGTCCGGGCGTCGTACGTCCCGTCGGCCCGTCGCAGCCGCGTGCCGGGCGTCATGAAGCAGGCGTTGCGCGCGAGGACGTCGGGGTCCTGCAACACCCAGTGCAAGCCCTCGGCCAGGGTCAGCGGCGAACGACCGGCGGCCAGGACCTCGGGCACCGACTCCTCGGGCGTCCGGTCGGCGAAGTCGTCTCCACGGTCCAGCCCCGCGACGACGTACGGCGTCCGCGGCACCTGGACCGTCGGGGCGAAGTCGTCGACGTCGGTCATGTCCGCGACGACGAAGCCCGGCCTGCCGCCGAGCCTGAGCAGCGGTGCGAGCGCCGAGGCGGGTGCGGAGGTCACCAGCAGGGAGTCCGCGAGGCCTGGCGGGGCGGACGCGGCTGCCTCGTGCAGCCGATCGGCCGGGATCCCGGCGAGGTCGTGGACGCCGAGGCCGACGAGCCGCTCGGTCTGCTCGAGGAGGGAAGGGAGGGCCACGAGACATGGAACGGACCGGGCCACGCCCGCGTTCCCACGGCTGGTGTCCAGCGGCCGCAGGCGACGGCAGGACGGGGCCCGGAGGGCTCTAGGCTGGGGGCCATGACGGACTCCCTGATCAGCAGTGCGTACTCGCAGGCCCTCGAGGTCATCGCCTCGGTCGAGCCCCGGATCGCCGAGGCCACCCGCCAGGAGCTCGCCGACCAGCGGGCCTCGCTCAAGCTGATCGCGTCGGAGAACTACGCCTCGCCGGCCGTCCTGATGACCATGGGCACCTGGTTCAGCGACAAGTACGCCGAGGGCACCGTCGGCCACCGCTTCTAC
>DASTPB010000091.1:0-14186 GCA_035762385.1 Nocardioides sp.
GGGGCGTCGGCGGCCCGCGAGCGCGCCGCCGACGTGCTGCGCCACGTCGGCCTCGACGAGGAGCGCTACCGGCCGATGGGCGGCTACTCCACCGGCATGAAGCAGCGCGCCAAGCTCGCCCAGGCGCTCGCCCACGACCCCCGGCTGATCTTCCTCGACGAGCCGACCAACGGTCTCGACCCCGCCGCCCGCACGGACATGCTGCGCCTGGTGCAGCGGATCGGCAGCGACTTCGGCATCGCCGTCCTCGTCACCTCACACCTGCTGGGCGAGCTCGAGCAGGTCAGCGACCACGTGATCGTCCTCGACGGCGGCCACCTGCTGCGCAGCAGCGCCACCGGCGAGTTCCTGCAGCGGACCGGCCGCCTGCTGGTCGAGGTGGTCGGCAGCGAGTCCGAGCGCGACCGCCTCGGCGAGGCGCTGGCCCAGCGTGGTCTCACCTGCCGGCCCCGTGGAGCGATGGTCGCGCTCGACCCGCCGCCGCCCGAGCTCGCCGAGGGCAACGCGGTCCACGACCTGATCCGCGACGTCGCCGCCGACCTCGGCCTGGGCCTGATGCGCCTGCAGCCCGACCGGCGCCACCTCGAGGACGTCTTCCTCGAAGGAGACCCCCGTGCCTGAGCCCTCCCTCGGTGCCGGTCGTCCCGGCGTCATCCACGACCTCGGCTACCGCCACTACGACGGCCTCCGCGAGGGGACGCCGGCGATCGCCCGCACCCTCTTCACCACCGGCCTGCGCCACGCCTACGGACTGGGCCGCTCGGGCAAGTCCAAGGTGATGCCGTTCCTGCTGCTGGCGATGTCGGTGCTGCCGGCCACGATCGTGGTCGGCGTGGTGGTGCTCACCGGGCTCGGCGAGCTCCCGGTGTCCTACGCCTCCTACACCAACCGGACCCAGCTCCTCGTCAGCCTCTTCGCCGCGTCGCAGGCGCCTGTGCTCTTCTCGCGCGACCTGCGCCACCGCTCGATCGTCCTCTACCTCGCCCGCCCGCTGGCGGCACCGGTCTTCGCGCTGGTCAGGTGGCTGTCGCTGACCCTCGCGATGTTCCTCTTCACCGCCATCCCGACGGTGGTGCTCTACGCCGGCGCGATGCTGTCGGGGCTCGACAAGAGCGACCAGACGACCGCGGTGCTCAAGGCGGTGGCGCTGCAGGTGCTGCTCGCCATGATGATCGCGGGCGTCAGCGGGGTGATCTCGTCGGTGTCCCTGCGCCGGGGCTTCGCCGTCGTCGGCTCGGTGATGGCGCTCATCGTCCTCACCGGCATCGTCACCGTGGTGCAGAACATCGCCTGGTTCGAGGGCGACAACGAGGCCGTCTCCATCGGCGTCGGGCTCCTGTCGCCCTGGTCGCTCTACACCGGCCTCGCCAACGCGTGGGACACCGGCGTCGACACCCCGGTGCCGGTCGACGGCGCCTGGGTGCCGGCGTACGTCATCGTCGCGGTGCTGCTCGTCGCCGCCTGCCTGCTGGGGCTGGTCGCCCGCTTCCGGAAGGTGGGGTCGCGATGAGCACCCTCGTCCTCGACTCCGCGTCGCGCTGGTTCGGCAACGTCGTCGCGGTCAACGACGTCTCGCTCTCCATCGGCCCCGGTGTCACCGGCCTGCTCGGCCCCAACGGCGCCGGCAAGACCACGCTGATGGCGATGATGTCGGGCTTCCTGGCCCCGTCCGCCGGCCACGTGACGCTCGACGGGCGACCGGTGTGGCGCAACACCGAGACCTACCGCCAGATCGGACTGGTCCCCGAGCGCGAGCTGAGCTTCGGCTACCTCACCGGCCGCCAGTTCGTCCGCGCCAACGCCGACCTGCACCGGCTGCCCGACGCGGCCGCCGCCACCGAGCGGATCCTGGAGGTCGTCGACATGGTCGAGCCGGCGGGCCGGCGCCTCGACACCTACTCCAAGGGCATGCGGCAGCGCGTGAAGATCGCGGCAGCGCTGGTGCACGACCCGGCCGTCCTGCTGCTCGACGAGCCGTTCAACGGCGTCGACCCGCGCCAACGGATGCACCTGATGGACCTGCTGCGTCGCCTCGGCGACGAGGGCCGCACGGTGCTCTTCAGCTCCCACATCCTCGAGGAGGTCGAGCGGCTCGCCCGGCACATCGAGGTCGTGGTCTCCGGCCGGCACGCCGCCTCCGGCGACTTCGGCGCGATCCGGCGGTTGATGACGGACCGGCCGGTCCAGTACGCCGTCCAGTCGAGCGACAACCGCACGCTCGCCTCCGTGCTGATGGCGCACGAGTCCGTGCGGGCCGTCAGCCTGCGCGGCGAGCACCTCGACGTCCAGGTCGGTGACCTGGGCAGCTTCGCGGTGGACCTTCCCGGGCTCGCCCGGCAGCACGACGTGACCCTGTTCGAGCTCTCCCCCAGCGACGAGTCGCTGGAGAGCGTCTTCGCCTACCTGGTGGCCCGATGACCAAGGACCTCGCATGAACGCGACGATCGCCAAGCTCGCGCTGCAGGCGCTACTGGGCCGGCGCCGCTTCTTCCTCCTGCTCGCCTTCCCGGTGCTGCTGATCGGCCTGGTCGCGCTCGTCACGGCGCTGCTCGACGGGGAGGCGGCCTACGAGGTGCTGCCCAACCTCGGCTACCCGCTCGTGCTCCCGCTCGTCGCGATCCTCGCGGCGTCCTCGGTGCTCGGGCCCGAGGTCGACGACGGCTCGATCGTCTACCTGCTCTCGAAGCCGGTGAACCGCTACGGCGTGGCGATCAGCAAGTGGGTGGTGGCCCTCGGCGCCACGTTGGTCGCCGGTGCGCTGCCGATCCTCGTCGCAGCCCTGATCACGGGCGACAGCACCCGGGCGACCGCCCTGTTCGTCGGCGCCGTCGTCGCGGGGACGGCGTACTCCGCGCTCTTCCTCGCGATCTCCGCGGTCACCCGGCACGCCGTCATCGCGTCGCTGATGTTCGTGCTGATCTGGGAGAGCCTGCTCGGCAACCTCTTCAGCGGCATCGCCTGGCTGAGCATCGGCCAGTGGGGCCTGCGCATCGGGCACGAGATCTCCAGCGCCCTGCCCGACCCCGCCAACCTGGGCTACGCGATCGTCGCCAGCCTGCTGGTGACGGTGGTCGGGGCGTGGTTCGCCGGCGACCGGCTGCGCTCGTTCTCCCTCACCGGCGACGAGTGACGCGAGCCGCGCTCCTGCCCCACTAGGCTCGCAGTGTGGACCTCCCCGTGATGCCCCCGGTGCAGCCGATGCTCGCCAAGAGCGTCAGCGGGGTGCCCGATCCGGCGAAGCACGGGGGCCTGAGCTTCGAGCCCAAGTGGGACGGCTTCCGCTGCCTGGTCTTCAAGGACGGCGACGAGGTCGAGCTCGCCAGCCGCAACACCAAGCCGCTCACCCGCTACTTCCCCGAGGTCGTCGACGCCGTACGCCGCCAGCTGCCCGAGCGCATCGTCCTCGACGGGGAGATCTTCGTGGGCCTGCAGGGTCCGGACGGCTGGCGACTGGAGTTCGAGACCCTCCAGGAGCGGATCCACCCCGCCGCGAGCCGGGTCGACAAGCTCGCCGTCGAGACGCCGGCCGGCTTCGTCGCCTTCGACCTGCTCGCGCTCGGCGACGAGTCGTTCATGCGCCGTCCGCTCTCCGAGCGCCGTGCCGCGCTGGTCGAGGCGCTGTCCGGCCTCGACGGCAGCGGCCCGTGCTTCCTCACCCGCACCACCGAGGACCCCGCCGAGGCCGAGCGCTGGTTCCAGGAGTTCGAGGGTGCGGGCCTCGACGGCGTGGTCGCCAAGCCGCTGGGGTCGTCGTACGAACCCAACAAGCGCACCATGCTCAAGATCAAGCACGAGCGCACGGCCGACGTCGTGCTCGCCGGCTACCGCGAGCACAAGACGTCCACGCCCGATGAGCCGCTGGTCGGCTCGCTGCTGCTCGGGCTCTACGACGACGGCGGCGAGCTGCAGCACATCGGCGTCTCGGCCAGCTTCACCGCGAAGCGTCGCGCCGAGCTGTGGCACGAGCTGCAGCCGCTGGTCTGCGACATCGCCGACCACCCGTGGGGCAGGTGGAACGAGTTCCTCACCGCCAACCCCGACCGCGTCCCCGGCACCCAGAGCCGGTGGAGCGCCGGCAAGGACCTCGGCTTCACCGCGCTGCGCCCCGAGCGGGTGCTGGAGGTGAAGTACGACCACATGGAGGGCCGGCGGTTCCGGCACACCGCCCACTTCAAGAGGTGGCGCCCCGACCGCGACCCGGAGAGCTGCGGCTACGCCCAGCTCGACGAGCCGGCGGGCTACGACCTCACTAGAATTCTCAGTACCGAACCCGGAGGCGAGTCATGACCGACCACACCGACATCCCCGACGACTCGATCCACGACGGGCAGGGCACCTACGACGTGGTGCTCCTCGTCGAGCAGGCCCTCACGCCCGCCGACGCGCAGCAGGTGCGCTCGCTCCACGCCGAGATCGAGGATCCCGTCGTCTACCACGTCCTGCTGCCGCTCGAGGACGCCGCTGCCCGCATCGAGGCCTCGCTCGGCACGCTCGGCGCAGGCGACCTGATGGCCGCTCCGGCGCTCGCGATGAACGACGTCGACATCGAGGCGCTGCGCCGCGAGTGCGAGGAGCACTCCTCCTCCGACCTGCAGCGGACGCTCCTGGCGATCCACGACGCCGGCGGGAAGGCGACCGGCAAGGTCACCTCCGAGCCGCCGGTCGACGCGCTCGCCGCGCTCGTCGCCGCCGTCGACGCACGCGAGGCCATCATCCTGACCCGACCGCACGTGGTGGCGGAGTTCTTCCACGTCGACTGGACCTCCCGCGCCCGCCGCAAGCTCGGCGTCCCGGTCCTGCACCTCATCGAGCACGAGAACTTCGACGAGCAGGCCTCCGGGTCCGGCGAGGGCATCAGCGGCGTCTGAGCCGAGTCGGCGCGTCCTGACGCCTCAGCACCATCGAGTCGGCGCGTCCTCGCAGGATGCGCCGACTCGAGCTGTCTGCGCGGTCAGGATGCGCCGACTCGAGCTGGTTCAGCGGCGGGTGACGCGGCGTACGACGGCGCGGCGCAGGATCGCGGCCGCCTCCCGGCCGCCGACGGCGGTCTCGGGCGCACGCCTCGCCTGCTCGAGGTCGCGGCGTAGCTGCTGCACGGTCGCGCGCTGCGCCTCGCGTGCCTGGCGCCCGGCGAGCGTCGACTCCGCCTTGGTGTGGTCGAAGGTGAGCGCCACGGCGTCGGCGTAGCGCGAGCGGTAGTCCTCGTGGATCTCGTCGAGCCGTGCCAGCGTGCCGGGGTCGTGCGGCGTCGTGGTGAGCACGCCGAGCAGCTGCCAGACCTCCTCGGCCATGTCGCGCAGCCAGTCGGGCGTGCGGACGTCGTCCCAGGTGAGCTGCGACTTGCGCATCGACGGCTCGATGAAGTCGTCCACCGGGTGGGGCTCGGTCGAGGCGAGGTCGGCATTGAAGTCGAGCTCGAGCTGCTGCTGCACAGGCGCGAGGGCCGCGCGCCAGTCGGCGAGCAGGTCGACGTACCTCACGAACGACCGCTTCGAGCCACGACCGGCCTGCTCGGTCAGCAGGGCGGCGTGCACCCAGCCGGCGACGTTGGACGTCTCCTTGGTGAGCCGCAGCTCGTCGGACTGGCTGGAGAGGTAGGCGATGTCGCGGGAGCCGACGACCTCGGCGGGGTGGCGCAGCGCGGTCAGCCAGTGCAGGTCGACGCCCAGCTCGGCGCTGACGACCTCCCACACCTGGGCGAACCAGAACGCGTGCGGGTCCTTGACCACGATCTGCGCGGCGTCCAGCTGCCCGGACAGCCACTTGTGGAGCTCCGCGGTGGGCGCGCCCGTCTCGACGTGGCGGGCCACGATGTCGACCGCGGCCGGGCGGCTGTCGATGTTGAAGAGCGCGAGCTCCTTCAGGTGGCGCTTGTGGAAGTCGATGACCCACTGGGGCTCGTAGAACCCACGCGGATTCGTCTCCGACGCCTCGACCTCGGGCTGCGGGACGTGGAGACCGAGCCGCTTGAGGGTGCCGGCGAGCGAGCTGGTGCCGCTGCGGCCGGAGCCGGAGACCAGGACGAGCGGGGTCGGGGACGTCGGCATGGCGGTCACCCTATCGGCCACCGGCACTCCCCCTAGGATCGTGGCGACCCGCTCGCGAAGGAGGACTGAGGACCACGTGGCACTGACCGACAAGCTCGGTGGCAAGGTGCGCTCGGCCGTACGCCGCGTCCGCCGCGACGGCCCCCTCGACGTCGTCTACGTGCTGTTCAACGCCGACGGCATGGGCGGCACTGCACGCTCGGGCATCGAGCAGGCCAACGCCCTCCGCCGCCTGGGTGAGGGCCACCGCGTCCGCATCCTCAGCGTCACCCGCAGCGGCGACACGACCCACTACCCGCTGGCCGACGGCGTCGAGGTCACCTACCTCGTCGACGTACGCCCGGAGCGTCCTGTCGCGATCTCGGGCCGGCACCCGGCCGAGCTCGCCGAGCGCGAGTCCACGATCGTGCCGCGCAGCTGGGATGCGCTCTACAACGCGCTCACCGACGCCACGATGCGCGAGGCGCTCGCCGGCATCGAGGCCGACGTCCTCGTCACGACCACCCCGGAGCTGCTGGCCGCAGTCGCCCAGCTCGCGCCCGCCGACGTCGCGCTGGTGCACCAGGAGCACCGCGCCTCCTCGAGCCGGGTCAACGACCTCGGCGCGCTGCTGCAGTTCGCCCCGCGGGCCGACGTGGTCGTCTCGCTGACCGAGTCGATGTCACGGTGGCTGGCCGGACGCCTCGGCGGCGCCGCCCCCGAGCTGCAGGTCGTCCCCAACCCGCTGCCGGCCCACCCGCAACCGCGCTCGCCCCTCGACCAGAAGACGTTCGTGACGGCGGGCCGGCTGGCGCCGGAGAAGCAGTTCGAGCACGTCGTCGACGCCTTCTGGCGCATCCACGAGCAGCTGCCCGGCTGGACGCTCACCATCTGGGGCGACGGACCCCGCGCCGACAACCTCGCGGCGCAGGTCCGCAAGCTCGGGCTCGAGGACCGCGTGCACCTCCCCGGCTCGACCGACGACCTCGCCGCCGAGTGGGCCCGCACGAGCGTGGCCGTCCTGGCCTCCCGCGCCGAGGGCTACCCGCTCGTGCTGCAGGAGGCGATGTCGGCGGGCGTGCCGCCGGTGTCGTACGACTGCCCGTCGGGCCCGCGCGAGATGATCACCCACGACGTCGACGGCCTGCTCGTGCCACCCGCGTCCAAGGCGGCCCTGGCCGCCGCGATGCTGCGGGTCGCCACCGACGACGACCTGCGCAGCCGCCTCGGTGCCGCCGCGCTGGAGCGGTCCCACCGGTGGGACGGCGACGTGCTGGCGCGGCAGTGGGTCGACATCTTCCGCACCGCGGCGGCCCGCCGTGCCGACCCGCTCGCCCCGCGCCGCGTGCTCCACGGGCTCCGGCCCGGTCCGCTCGGCGACCTCCCCGAGACCACCGGAGCCGCGGGCGTCACCCCCGCGCAGGCGCGTACGACGGCGCTGACCGTCCTCACGACGGCGGCCGCGGCGACCGGCGACGGGTGGTTCGTGGTGCCGGCGCGCGGGCGTGACCCGCACCCCGTGGTCGTCGTACCAGCGTCCCGGCGCGGCGCCTTCCTGTCCGCGCTGGCCTCGGGGTCGGTGCCCGACTGGCTGTCGGTGCGCGACCCGGCCGAGCGCGGCTGGCCCGAGCGCCGCGGCACCGTCGCGGTGATGACGTCTGAGCTGGCGCGGACCAGGACGGCCACCCTGTTCCTCGAGCCGTGGCCGATGCGCGGCGGGCACGACGGCGTCCTCGGCGAGGGCGTCGAGATCGGGGTGCAGTTCTGGGAGGAGTCGCCCGACGGCGACCTGCACGCGCCCGGACCGAACCGCTACGGCGACCGGGTGCCTGCCGGCACGCCCCGCACCACCACGACCGTCGAGGGCATCCAGGTGCCGACGCTCGAGGTGATGGCGCTGCCCACGATCGACGACTGCCGCTTCGACGTCGACGTCGTCTACACCTGGGTCGACGGCGACGACGAGGACTGGCTCGCCGCCCGCGACCAGCGGATCCGCGAGCTGGGCGGCACCCCCAGCGACCGCGCCGGCGGCGCCTCGCGCTACCGCAGCCGCGACGAGCTGCGCTACTCGATGCGCAGCATCCACCTCTTCGCGCCCTGGGTGCGGCGGATCCACCTCGTCACCGCCGGCCAGGTCCCGTCGTGGCTCGACCCCAGCCACGACCGCGTGCGGGTCGTCGACCACCGCGAGATCCTGCCGGAGTCAGCGCTGCCGACCTTCAGCTCGCACGCGATCGAGACGCGCCTGCACGCCGTACCGGACCTCGCCGAGCACTTCGTCTACGTCAACGACGACGTCTTCCTCGGCCGGCCGCGACGTCCCGAGCACTTCTTCAGTCCCGGCGGCCAGTTCGCCGCCTTCGTCGCCGACCACCGCGCGGTCGGGCTCCCCGGCACCGACGACCGCCCCTACCTGACCGCCGCCCAGAACAACCGCCGCGTGCTCGCCGACGCCTTCGGGGTCGCGCTGACCCACACGATGATGCACAGCCCGCACCCGCAGCGTCGTACGACGTTGGAGGAGATCGCCGCCCGCTTCCCGGACGAGGTCGAGCGCACCACGCACGCCCCGTTCCGCTCCGAGACCGACCTGTCGATGCTGTCGTCGTTCGCCCAGACCTACGGGCTGATCACCGGCCAGGCCTTCCGCGCCGGCGCCCACCACGGCTACGTCGACCTCGGCCACCAGCAGCTGCCCGTGCAGCTCAAGCAGATGCTCCGGCGCGACCGCGACTTCTTCTGCGTCGCCGACAACCTCCTCGCCGCCTTCGACGAGGAGCGCGCCGACGCCCTGCTCCACGACTTCCTCGAGCAGTACTTCCCGATCCCCGCGCCGTGGGAGAAGTAGGCAGCTCCTCGGAAGAGATCAGTCGGCGATCCGGTTGCCGTCGGCGTCCCAGTGGGCCTCGACCTTCTTCGAGGGCTGCACGCGGGGCGGTTCGCCCGGCATCTTGGGGTGGTCGGGCGGGAAGTTGAGCTCGACGGGGTGCTCGTCCCAGAGGTCGAGGAGCGGCTGGAGCGAGTGGTGCACGTCGTCGATCGCGGCCCACGGGTCCCCGTCGGACGCGAGCCGTTCGGGCACGGTGAAGAGGTTGAACGCCGCCGGTGACGAGAGCGTCGCCAGCTCGTCCCACGTGACCGGGGTCGAGACCGGCGCCCCGGCGATCGGCCGCAGGGAGTAGGCCGAGGCGATGGTGCGGTCGCGGGTGTTCTGGTTGAAGTCGACGAAGATCCGCTCCCCGCGCTCCTCCTTCCACCACGCGGTCGTGACGCCGTCGTCGCGCTTCTCGAGCTCGCGACCGAAGGCGATGGCAGCATGCCGCACGGCCGCGAAGTCCCACGACGGCTCGATCCGGACGTAGATGTGGACCCCGCGGTTGCCTGAGGTCTTGGCGAACCCGGTCATGCCGAGGTCGCCGAGCAGCTCGCGAGCCACCCCCGCGACACGTACGGCGTCGGCGAACGTCGTGCCGGGCTGGGGGTCGAGGTCGATCCGCAGCTCGTCGGGGTGGTCCACGTCGTCGCGCCTGACCGGCCAGGGGTGGAAGGTCAGCGTCCCCATGTGCGCGCACCACACCGGCACCGCGATCTCGGTCGGGCAGATCTCGTCGGCGGTGCGGCCCGACGGGAAGGTGATCGTGGCGGTCTCGAGGTAGTCGGGAGCGCCCTTCGGCACGCGCTTCTGGTAGAACGCGTCGGCATTGCGGTCCTGCGGCCCCGTCGCGAGCTTCATCCCCGGGCGTACGCCCGAGGTCCACCGCTCGAGCGCCGTCGGCCGGTCGCGCAGCGCGCGCATCAGGCCGTCCTCGACGCTGGCGAAGTACTCCGCGACCATCAGCTTGGTGACCTCGGGAGTCGAGTCGGTCGCCTCGTAGATCACGCGCTCCGGCGACGAGATCCTGACCTCCCGCTCCCCCGCTCGGACGTACGCCTCCGACGCCTTCGCCATGCAGTGACCCTAGCCGGACCGCGCGCTGGAGCGCCTCCGTAAACTGGCGCCATGGCCTACGACGTGCAGAAGACCGACGAGCAGTGGCGCGAGCAGCTCAGCCCCGAGGAGTACGCCGTCCTCCGCCAGGCCGGCACAGAGCGCGCGTTCACCGGTGAGTACACAGACACCGAGACCGAGGGCACCTACTCCTGCAAGGCCTGCGGGTCCGAGCTGTTCACCAGCGACACCAAGTTCCACTCCGGCTGCGGGTGGCCGAGCTTCTACCAGCCGATGACCGACACGGTGGAGTACATCGAGGACAACTCCCACGGGATGAAGCGGGTCGAGGTCCGGTGCGCGACCTGCGGCTCCCATCTGGGCCACGTCTTCCCCGACGGCTTCGGCACCCCCACCGGCGACCGCTACTGCATCAACTCGATCAGCATCACGCTCAACGAGAAGACCTCAGGCGACGGGGACCAGGGCTGAGCTGATCCGCACCAGCCCCTCGCCGTAGGTCGCGTCGGCCCACTCCTGGACCGAGCCGTCGTCGTAGACGACCTGGGCGTCGAGCGAGTCGGGTGACGTCGACCCGCTGGTCAGCAGCTGGTCGCCGAGCGCGGCCTGCAGCTCCTGGTTGACCTGGTTGAGGTCGGCGTCCGTGCGCTCGACCGTGGTCACGCACAGCATCCCGCCCCACGTCCTGCGCAGCTCGGTCTCGGCGGCCTCGGCGTCCTCGGTCACGGCGACGTTGATGGTGTTGCCGGTCAGCCACGCGGAGGCGTACGACGGCAGCGCGGAGGCCGCGGCCAGCGTGGCGTCCAGGTCCTCGGGGGTCGCCTTCGCGGTGTCGGTCGTCGTCGGCTCCTCGCAGGCGGCAGCGAGCGGCTCGGGCTGGGGCTCGGCCATCGCGTCGTAGAGGGCTGCGGGGATCGCGTCGGTGACGGTGAAGGTGGAGCCGTCGAACGTGCCGGTCAGCGCGTAGGAGCCCCATCGCACGCCGGCGGCCTCCTCGGAGCCCACGTCACCCCAGTCGAAGTCGGCGAGCGCCGGCCCGCCGCACTGGGGCGGGTAGGACTCCGCGACGGCGCCCAGGCACAGCTCCGGGCCGTCGCCGGCGTCGAGCACCGTCACCAACCCGCCGGTGCGCACCTCCCCCTCCGGCACGGGCGTCGGCGCCGCGCCCGACGGTGTGCCGGCAGCAGCACCCCCGCCGGCGGGGTCGACGGCGCGCATCTCGGCCTCGGTGGAGCAGGCGGTGGCGGCACCCAGGACGGTCAGCACGGCAGCAGCAGCGAGGATCCTCATGATGCTCCGACGCTACTGCGGGCCGAGCCGTTCCCCCGTCATCCCCGCGTCAGTCGGCCCGGCACGCGACCGGGAGGTGCGCCTCGCGCCAGGCCTTGAAGCCGCCCACCACGTCGGTCGCGTCGAGCCCGAGGCTGCGCAGCGCGTCGGCGGCGAGGCTGGAGGTGTAGCCCTCCTGGCAGAGCACCAGGATGCGGGTGTCGTACGACGCCACGTCCAGGCGCGCGTCGGAGCGCGGGTCGAAGCGCCACTCGAGCACGTTGCGCTCGACGACCAACGGGCCCACGGCGGGGTGCACCTCGCCCTCGGCGACCCGCTGCGCCGCGGGTCGGATGTCGACGAGCACCGCACCCCCGAGCGCCTCCCGGTAGGCCGTCTCGACGTCGACCCGGTCGAGCCGGCTGCGGGCGTCGGCGAGAAGGGCGTCGACGCCGTCGTACCGCACCGCGTCGGAGACGCTGCTCACCACGACTCCCCACGGGGCTCGACGCTGGTGACCTGCAACCGCCCACGGACGAGCTCGTAGCGCGTCATCGCCGCCAGGCCGGGGGCGTAGGCGTGCAGCGAGACGGCGGTGTCGGTGCCGTGGTTGACGACGTCGTGGATGTGGCTGCCGTCGAACTCGCGCACCGCCGAAGCGCCGAGCGTCGAGGCCGTGGCGACGCCGGTCCAGACGTACTCCGTCAGCGACCCGGTGAGGACGACGAAGGCGCCGCTCGCCGAGCCGTGGTCGTGCCAGCCGGTGCTCGAGCCGGCCGGCCAGGTGATCAGCCAGATGTCGGCGCCGGCACCTGTGCCGACGCGCGTCCAGACGCGCTCCGGCACGGCGAGGTCGACGTGGGCGAGCGGGTCGTGGGTGCCGAGGTGCTCGGCCAGCGCGGTGCGGGCTGCGTCAAGGCGGTCTGTCGAGCGGCTCGACCGACGGGGCGCGCGGAGGGCGGGAGCCGGCGAGGTGGAGAAGGTGGCGGTCATGGATCCTCCTGAAGAACAATGTCGAGTAACTTACTCTACATTGTGACACTGACTGCGCAGCCGATGCCCACCAACCGGCGCGCCGCCGTCAGGGCAGGCGGTCCAGCAGCTCCTTCGGCGTGACCCGGGCGCCGGTGTAGAACGGCACCTCCTCGCGCACGTGACGACGCGCGTCGGAGGCGCGCAGGTCGCGCATCAGGTCGACGATCCGGTGCAGCTCGTCGGCCTCGAAGGCCAACAGCCACTCGTAGTCGCCGAGGGCGAAGGAGGCGACGGTGTTGGCACGTACGTCGGCGTAGCCGCGGGCCTGCTGACCGTGCTGCGCGAGCATCCGGCGGCGCTCGCCGTCGTCGAGGAGGTACCACTCGTAGGACCGGACGAACGGGTAGACGCACACGTGCGCGCGGGGCTCCTCGTCGGCGAGGAACGCCGGGATGTGCGACTTGTTGAACTCCGCGGGCCGGTGCAGTGCCATCTGCGACCAGACCGGGTCGAGGCGGCGGCCGAAGGCCGTGCGGCGGAACGCGTTGTAGGCGCCCTGCAGCTGCTGGGAGTCGGGCGCGTGCCACCACACCATGACGTCGGCGTCGGCGCGCAGGCCGCTGACGTCGTAGATGCCGCGCACGACGACGTCCTCCTCGGCGAGGACCTCCAGGAGCGCCTCGAGGTCGGTCGCCTCGGCGGCGCGGTCGGCGTCCTCGCCGAGGACGTCGCGGAGCCGGAAGACCGACCACATCGTGTAGCGGATGGTGTCGTTGAGCTCCCGCGTGCGGGCGGCGTTGGTCTGCGTCTCGGCGGAGGACGGGGTGGACTCGCTCATGGGCTCATTCTGCCCGTGTGACCGAGGCCACCGCCTGCCGGGCCGAGCCGATCACGGCCGGGACGCCGACGCCGTCGTACGCCGCTCCGCAGACCGCGAGGCCCGGCTGCGCGCCGACGGCCGCGCGGATCCGTGCGACCCGGTCGAGGTGGCCCACGGCGTACTGCGGGAGCGCGCCGCCCCACCGCTGGACGTGGGTGTCCACGGGCGGGGCGCTGATGCCCGCGATCGCCGCCAGGTCGGCGAGGGACACCCTGACCAGTCCCTCGTCGGAGGCCTGCAGGGTGGCCTCCTCGCGGTGGCGTCCGAGCGACGTGCGGAGCACCACGACGGCGGGGTCGAGGTCGCGCACCCAGGCCCACTTGGCGAAGGAGAAGGTGGAGGCCTTGATCGTGCGCCCCTCCACGGGCGGCACCAGGAACCCGGACCGGTCGAGAAGCGCGTCCGGGACGTCCTGGGCGCGGAAGGCCAGGGTGACGACCGCGACGCTGGCGGCCTCGACCGAGCCCAGCTCCGCCGCCGCGCCGGGAGCCACGTCGCCGAGGAGGCGGGCGGTGGCGGTGGCGGGCGTGGCGAGCACGACCTCGCCGGCCTCGACCGTCTCGACGGCGGTGGTGGGGCCGACGCTGAGCGCCCAGCCCGTCGGCGTACGACGCAGCGCGCGGACCGTCGCCGAGGTGCGCACCTCGAAGCCACCGCCGTCGGCGACCAGGGCGGGCAGGCGGCCCATCCCGCCGGGCAGCGAGGCGAAGACCGGGGCGACCGACGCGGGGACGCCGGCAGCCTGCTCGAGCAGGCTGCCGCGCCGGGCCATGGCGAGCAGCTGGGGCACGGCGGCGGCGGCCGAGAGGCGGCGGGCGTGCCCGGCGTACACGCCGCCCAGCAACGGCTCGACGAGGCGGTCGACGAGCTCGTCGCCCAGCCGCGCCGCGACCAGGTCGCCGACCGACGTGTCGTCGTCGACCTGCGTGGGGACCTCGGCGCTCGCCCGAGCCAGGCCCTCCGGGCTGAGCACGCCACTGGCGGCGAGGTCGTCGAGGTCGAGCGGGACGCCCATCAGCGATCGCGGCATCGGGCGGAGCGCGCCGCGTGACCAGACCGCCGACGTCGCGGGCGTCGGGTGGAC
>DASTPB010000092.1:0-5963 GCA_035762385.1 Nocardioides sp.
TGCTCGACGGCGTGCGGCCCGACGTGGTCACCCTCGCCAAGGGCCTCGGTGGCGGCATCCCGATCGGGGCCACGGTCGCTCGCGGTCCGGCGGCGACGCTGCTGCAGCCCGGCAACCACGGCACGACGTTCGGGGGCAACCCGGTGGCGACCGCCGCCGCCCTCGCGGTCATCGACACGATCGAGTCCGACGGGTTGATGGACGCCGCGGTCGCCCGCGGAGACCAGCTCGAGGCTCTCCTGCGCAGGCAGAGCGGTGTCGTCGAGGTGACGGGTGCTGGCCTCATGCGCGGCGCCGAGCTCGACGGCCCCTACGCCACGCAGGTGGTCGCAGCCGGGCGCGAGGCCGGCTTCATCCTCAACGCCACCGGTCCGTCCAGGCTCCGCTTCGTCCCGCCGCTCGTGGTCACCGCCGCCGACCTCGACGCCCTCGACGCCGCCCTTCCCGCCGTCCTCGACACCGCCCGCGCGGCAGCACAGGAGCCCACGCCATGACCCGCCACTTCCTCCGCGACGACGACCTGTCGCCCGACGAGCTGCTCGAGGTGCTCGACCTCGCCGACCGGATGAAGGCCGAGCCGTTCGACCACAAGCCGCTCGCCGGTCCACGCACGGTCGCCCTGGTCTTCGACCGCCCGACGCTGCGCACCCAGGTGTCCTTCGCCGCCGGCATCGCCGAGCTCGGGGGCAACCCGATGACCGTCGACGGCGGACTCGCGGCGATGGGTTCCCGCGAGGGCGTCGAGGACGTCGCCCGCATCCTCGGGCGCCAGGCCGCGGCGATCGTCTGGCGCACGGCCCACCAGAGCGACCTGGTCACCATGGCGGCGTACGCCAATGTGCCCGTGCTCAACGCGCTCACCGACGAGTTCCACCCCTGTCAGCTCCTCGCCGACCTGCAGACCGTGCGCGAGCACAAGGGGCGGCTCGCCGGCGTGCGGGTGGCGTTCGTCGGCGACGGCGCCTGCAACATGGGCAACTCCTGGGTCCTCGCCGGGGCCGCCGCCGGCATGCACGTCGTCGTCGGAGCGCCCGACCGGTTCACCCCCGACGACCACGTCGTCCTGCGCGCGTGGGAGATCGCCCAGGGCACCGGCGGCTCGGTCGGTCTGACCGCCGACCCGGTCGAGGCGGTCGCGGGCGCCGACGTCGTGGTCACCGACTCGTGGGTGAGCATGGGCCGCGAGGAGGAGTCCGAGGAGCGGCTGCGGATCTTCCCGCCCTACGGCGTCACCGACGAGCTGCTCTCGCACGCGGCCCCCGACGCGATCGTGATGCACTGCCTGCCGGCCTATCGCGGCAAGGAGATCTCCGAGGAGGTCATCGAGGGCCCGCACTCGGTCGTCTGGGACGAGGCCGAGAACCGTCGGCACGCCCAGAAGGCGGTGCTGGCCTGGCTGCTGGAGAAGTCATCATGACGGCCATGACACCGCTGACGAAGAGCGCGCGTCACCAGCGGATCATCGACATCGTGACCGCCCACCCGGTGCGCTCCCAGACCGAGCTCGCCGAGCTGCTCGGCGACCACGGCGTGCGTGTCACCCAGGCCACCCTGAGCCGCGACCTCGTCGAGCTCGACGCGGTCAAGGTGCGCGACACGGACGGGTCCCTGGTCTACGCGGTGCCCGGGGAGGGCGGCGATCGCAGCGTCTCCGCACCCCGTGAGACCGCCGCCGGCCGTGACCGGCTGGCCCGCCTGTGCGCCGAGCTCCTCGTCAGCGCCGAGGCGAGCGCCAACCTCGTCGTGCTCCGCACGCCGCCGGGTGCCGCACAGTTCCTGGCCAGTGCCTTCGACAAGGCCGACCTGGGCGACATCCTCGGCACCATCGCCGGCGATGACACCCTGCTCGTCATCGGCCGCGACCCCGCCGGCGGCGACGCCCTCGCGCAGCGCTTCCTGGACCTGGCCAACGACGTGCGCCACGGCTCCTCCCCGACCACCACCCCGAACACCAGCCCTGCAAAGGACACCCAGTGAGCAAGGTCCTCACCTCCCTCCCGGTCGGCGAGCGCGTCGGCATCGCGTTCTCCGGCGGCCTCGACACCTCGGTGGCGGTCGCCTGGATGCGCGACAAGGGCGCGGTCCCCTGCACGTACACCGCCGACATCGGCCAGTACGACGAGCCCGACATCTCGGGCGTGCCGTCGCGCGCCATGCAGTACGGCGCCGAGCTGGCGCGCGCGGTCGACTGCAGGACCCAGCTCGTCGAGGAGGGCCTCGCCGCGCTCGCGTGCGGCGCCTTCCACATCCGCTCCGGCGGCCGGCTCTACTTCAACACCACGCCGCTCGGACGGGCCGTGACCGGCACGATGCTGGTGCGTGCCATGCACGACGACGGCGTCAACATCTGGGGCGACGGCTCGACCTTCAAGGGCAACGACATCGAGCGGTTCTACCGCTACGGCCTGCTCGCCAACCCGGACCTGCGCATCTACAAGCCGTGGCTGGACGCCGAGTTCGTCACCGAGCTGGGCGGTCGCCACGAGATGAGCGCCTGGCTGACCGAGCACGACCTGCCCTACCGCGACAGCCAGGAGAAGGCGTACTCCACCGACGCCAACATCTGGGGCGCCACCCACGAGGCCAAGACCCTCGAGCACCTCGACGTCTCCCTCGAGACCGTCGAGCCGATCATGGGCGTCAGGTTCTGGGACCCGGCGGTCGCGATCGAGACGGAGGACGTCACGATCCGCTTCGACCACGGCCGCCCGGTCGCCATCAACGGCACGCAGTACGACGACCCGGTCGCCCTGGTCCACGAGGCCAACGCGATCGGCGGCCGCCACGGGCTCGGGATGTCCGACCAGATCGAGAACCGCATCATCGAGGCGAAGTCGCGCGGCATCTACGAGGCGCCGGCGATGGCACTGCTGTTCATCGCCTACGAGCGACTGGTCAACGCCATCCACAACGAGGACACCGTCGCGCAGTACCACAACGAGGGGCGCAAGCTCGGTCGCCTGCTCTACGAGGGCCGGTGGCTCGACCCGCAGGCGCTGATGATCCGTGAGTCCGTGCAGCGCTGGATCGCCTCGCTCGTCACCGGTGAGGTCACGCTGCGGCTGCGCCGTGGCGAGGACTACTCGATCCTCGCCACCAGCGGCCCGGCGTTCTCCTACCACCCCGACAAGCTGTCCATGGAGCGCACCGACAACGCCGCCTTCGGTCCGACCGACCGGATCGGCCAGCTCACCATGCGCAACCTCGACATCGCCGACTCGCGCGCCAAGCTCGAGCTCTACGCCGCGCAGCCCCTCGACCAGGGCCAGGTGCTCGTCGAGAACGGCACCCTCTACGGTGCCATCGAGGCCGGGGGCTACGACAAGATCACCGACAACCCGGCCTCCGGGGCGCCCGACGAGTCCGCCCTGGACAACGCGGCGATGGAGTTCGGGACCGACTGATGCCAGACACAGCAGCCACGAACGGCAGCGGCGGCACCACCAACGAGGGATCGCTGTGGGGCGGCCGCTTCGCGAGCGGGCCCTCGCCCGCCCTGCAGGAGCTGTCCCGCTCGACGCACTTCGACTGGCAGCTCACGCCCTACGACCTCGCCGGGTCGCGGGCGCACGCCAACGCCCTCCACCGCGCCGGGCTGCTCACCGACGCCGACCACGCCGAGCTGCTGCGCGGCCTGTCGTCGCTGGGTGAGCGGTACGACGCCGGCGACCTCGTCCCCGCGCCCACCGACGAGGACGTCCACGGCGCCCTCGAGCGGCTGCTCCTGGAGGAGGTCGGCCCCGAGGTCGGCGGCCGGCTCCGTGCCGGACGCTCGCGCAACGACCAGGTGGCCACCCTGTTCCGCGCCTACCTGCGCGACCACGGGCGCGTCGTCGCCGGCCTGGTGCTCGACCTGGTCGACGTGCTCGCCCGGCAGGCGGGGGAGCACCTCGCGCCGGGGCAGGAGACCGTGATGCCGGGCCGCACGCACCTGCAGCACGCCCAGCCCGTGCTGCTGTCGCACCACCTGCTGGCCCACGCGTGGCCGCTGCTGCGCGACGTCGAGCGGCTGCGCGACTGGGACGCGCGCGTGGCGAGCGACTCGCCGTACGGCTCCGGCGCCCTCGCCGGGCAGACGCTGGGACTCGACCCCGAGGCCGTCGCGGCCGAGCTGGGCTTCACCGGCTCGTCGGCCAACTCCATCGACGGCACCGCGGCCCGCGACTTCGCGGCCGAGTTCGCCTACGTCACCGCGCAGGTGGGCGTCGACCTCTCCCGCCTCGCCGAGGAGGTCATCCTCTGGACGACCCGTGAGTTCGCCTTCGCGACGCTGCACGACTCGTGGTCCACGGGGTCGAGCATCATGCCGCAGAAGAAGAACCCCGACATCGCCGAGCTCGCCCGCGGCAAGTCCGGCCGGCTCATCGGCAACCTGTCCGGGCTGATGGCCACGCTGAAGGGGCTGCCGCTCGCCTACAACCGCGACCTGCAGGAGGACAAGGAGCCGGTCTTCGACGCGGTCCGCACGCTCGAGGTGCTGCTGCCCGCCATGACCGGCATGGTCGCGACGCTCACCTTCAACGGACCCCGCATGGCCGAGCTCGCCCCGCAGGGGTTCTCGCTCGCCACCGACGTGGCCGAGTGGCTGGTGCGCGAGGGCATGCCGTTCCGTGACGCCCACGAGGTCGCCGGTGCGTGCGTACGCCGATGCGAGGAGCTCGGCTGCGACCTGCCCGACCTCACCGACGAGCAGCTGACCGAGATCTCGCCCGCGCTGACACCCCGGGTCCGGTCCGTGCTGACCGTCGAAGGGTCCGTCGCCTCCCGCTCGGGACGCGGCGGCACCGCACCCGTCCGCGTGCGCGAGCAGCTCGACGAGCTGGCCACCGCGAGCACCGCCCACCGTGCCCGCCTGGGCTGAGGGGGATCCCCTGGAGGTGGCGCCGCGCCTCCTCGGCGCCGTCCTCACGCACGGGGGTGTCTCCGTCCGCCTCACCGAGGTGGAGGCGTACGCCGGTCCGCTGGACCCGGGCTCCCATGCCCACCGCGGGCGGACCGACCGCAACGCCGTGATGTTCGGCCCGCCGGGGCGGCTCTACGTCTACTTCGTCTACGGCATGCACTACTGCGCGAACCTCGTCACCGGTCCCGAGGGCGACCCCGGCGCAGTCCTGCTGCGCGCCGGCGAGGTGGTGGACGGGATCGACCTGGCCCGCGAACGGCGCCCGGCGAGCAGCGACCGTGACCTGGCCCGCGGCCCGGCGCGTCTGTGCCGGGCGCTGGGCATCGACCTGTCCCACAACGGCACCGGTCCAGACCTGCGACCGGGGGAGGAGCCCGCCCAGATCAGCACCGGCCCCCGGGTCGGGCTCCGGTTGGCAGCCGACCGTCCGTGGCGGTTCTGGGTCACCGGTGACCCCACTGTGAGCACCTACCGGCCTGCGGCTCCGCGGCGCTCAGCAGGCCGCTGACCTGCGGTTATGCGGTGGAGGCACCCCCGGTTTTGCACCGTCCGGGAGGACGGTCTAATGTTCTTCCTGTCGCCGCAAGCGGCGCCGCCTCCTGGCCAGAAGGTCAGCTGAAGCGGAGACCAGCTGCGACCGCCCCGAGCGCCGGAACTCGCGAGTTTGACGGTGAGCCAAGCGCCCGGTAAGTTTCTGCAGGTTGCCCCGCGACCGAGCCGGCCCCGCCGGCGAGGATCGGGTGCGTCTGATTCTTGAGAACTCAACAGTGTGTTTGATTAGTCGACGAATTAGTTTGTTATGCCCCGTTGGCATCATGTTGCTTGCTGCCGTTGTGGTGGTGGGTGGGTGGTGTCGCGGTTTCTTTGACAATGATTCTGGCGATGCCCTGGCTCCTGTGTGGGGTTGGGGTGTCTTTTTGCTAGTTTTGTTCAGTCAGGGGATGTGGCTCTTATTGATAGTCGCCTGGCCTGTCTTTTGGTGGGTTGGGTTGATGGTTTTCGATGGAGAGTTTGATCCTGGCTCAGGACGAACGCTGGCGGCGTGCTTAACACATGCAAG
>DASTPB010000093.1:0-13294 GCA_035762385.1 Nocardioides sp.
GTGTTCCTTTGAGGGCTTTTCGGGCACGCCACTGATCATCGGCAGTGGGGTCTCAAACCTGTTCCACGCCGTCTATCCGGAAGGCGCAACCCGACTGATCTTGCTGGCGTGGCAAGGCGGCAACGTAGTCATCGAATCCGCAAACGTCACCAGCCAGTACCCCGCCCACAAATGGCGGGCCCTCACCCAGCCAATCCTGGACTCCTTTGACTTCCGCTGAACCACCGGCGCGGACTGTCGGCGAGGGATCGCCAAACAAGCCCTCATCGGCAGATCTGGTACCCCACCAGCGGCCCGTCAATTGGCAGATTGACGGATGCTCGCGTGTGAGGTCCCACAGGTACGCGGTCCGGACGCAGACCATGATCTCGGCACCACCCCCCTGACACGTCTCGCTCAAACTGCCCCGCAACGCCCGCGCCGGACAACGAGGGGACGTCCGACGACATCACAGCTGGCCCAGCCGGTAGGCCCGACGTCCACGTCACGTCCTGGCGGTGTCCGTGGCCATGAAAAAGTCCCCGCTGGTGGCCAGGTAGCGGTCCCCGCTGGTGGCCATGCCGGGTCCCCGGTGGTGGCCAAGTAGAAGTCCCCGCTCCTCGTTCTTCGCGTGTTGTAGCGGCTCGTGAGGGCCCTGCGTGGCGACTGTGGCGATGTCTAGTCAGCCGTCGTCACCACGCAGGGGTCTTCATTGAAGAACGAAAGAGAACGGATGGACATCATTTCGGCCTACCGCGAGGTGGGCACCTACCGGGGAGCAGCCGAGTTGTGCGGCACGACCCACAAGACCGTCAGGCGGGTCATTGAGGCCCACCAGGCCAGCAGTCGGGGCGAGCCCCCGGCGCAGCGGGTCGAGCGGGGTCGCAACTACGACTCGGTCGCCGAGCTGGTCGCAGGGAAGGTCCACGACACTGCCGGGCGGATCAGCGCGAAGCGGCTGCTACCGGCCGCGCGGGCGGCCGGCTATGAGGGGTCGGATAGGAACTTCCGACGACTGGTCGCCGACGCGAAACGTCAGTGGCGCATCGGTCAGGCCCGCGCCGGCGGACGGCGTCCGGCGGTGTGGACCCCGGGTGAGGTGCTGGCCATCGACTGGGGCACCGAGGTCGTCGCTGGCAGGCGGGTGCACGTGTTCTGTGCGGTGCTGGCCTGGTCGCGGTACCGGTTCGTCCGGTTCGCTCCCGACGAGCAGCAGACCACCACGTTGGGACTGCTGGCGGAGTGCTTCGAGGAGCTCGGCGGGGTCCCGAAGCTGGTACTGGCCGACCGGATGGCCTGCCTGAAGGGCAACGTGGTCGCAGGCGTCGTGGTCCCGGCACCGGACTACGTCCGGTTCGCCGCCCACTACCGGTTCCGGCCCGACTTCTGCCACGCGAGCGATCCGGAGTCCAAGGGCATCGTGGAGAACCTGGTCGGCTACGCCAAGGACGACCTTCTCGTCCCCTTGGGACTCGAGGACGACGCGACCGTGTGGGCCGGCGGGTATGCCGGGCTCAACGAGCGGGCGCGGGCGTGGGGTGGGGAGGTCAACAGCCGTCGCCACAGCGAGATCCAGGCCATCCCGGCCGACCGGCTGGCCAGCGAGCGTGGGCTGCTCGGCGAGCTGCCGTCGCTGCGGCTGGAGGTGGGTCCGGCGCCGATCACCAGGAAGGTCGACAAGCTCTCCTGCATCAGGTTCGGGTCCGCGCGGTACTCGGTGCCGAACCGGCTCATCGGGCGAGTCGTGACGGTGCTGGTCGACGAACGCGACCGGGTCCTGCGCGTCATCGAGCCGATCACCGGTGAGGTCCATGCCGAGCACGCACTGGTGGCGCCGGGTGAGACCAGCATCGACGACGCCCACTACGACCGCCCCCGCCCGGCCACGCCGCAGCGCCGGGCGCGGGGCCGCACCGAGCAGGAGAAGAAGTTCCTGGCCCTGGGCGCGGTCGCCGAGCAGTTCCTGGTCGGGGCTGCCGCGGCTGGTGTCACGAAGCTCAACACCGAAATCACCTCGGTGTTGGACCTGGGCGCCGCCCACGGCACCGACGCGCTGCAAGCGGCGCTGGAACGGGCGGTGGCGTTCAGCCGGTGGCGTGCCGACGACGTCCGGTCGATCCTGGCCACCAACGGGCACGCACCCCGCCCCACCCCCGCCGGGCAGGCGCTGGTGATGACCCTGCCCACCGTCCCGACCCGTCCGTTGGACGCCTACCGCATTCAGGACGGCGCCGACGCTGACGCCGAGGGTGGTGAGGTGTCGTGACCGCGACGACTCCGCCGCCGTTGCCGGCAGATCTGAACGAGGGGCTGAAGAGGCTCAAGATGGCTGCGATGCGCCGGCTGGCACCCGAGCTGCTCCTCACCGCGAAGACGCAACGGTGGAAGCCCGAGGAGTTCCTGCGCACCCTGATCGAGGCCGAGATCGCCGCCCGCGATGAGTCGAACGTCCGCACCCGGATGCGACAAGCCAGCTTCCCGGTGGTCAAGCGGCTCGAGGAGTTCGACGTCACCGCATCCTCGATCCCACCCGCAACGTTCGACTACCTCAGCAGCTTGGAGTGGATCCGCGCGAGCGAGAACGTGTGCATGATCGGGCCCGCCGGCACCGGCAAGTCCCACACCCTCATCGCACTCGGGATCGCAGCCGTCGAGCACGGGCATCGAGTCCGGTACTTCACCGCCGCCGAGCTCGTCGAGACCCTCTACCGCGGGCTGGCCGACAACTCCGTCGGGAAGGTCATCGAGAACCTGCTGCGCCACGACCTGATCCTCGTCGACGAGCTCGGCTTCGCACCCCTGGACGACACCGGCGCACAACTGCTGTTCCGGTTCGTCGCAGCCGCCTACGAACGCAGGTCACTCGGGATCGCATCCCACTGGCCGTTCGAGTCCTGGGGACGGTTCCTGCCCGAGCACACCACCGCGGTCAGCATGCTCGACCGGCTCCTGCACCACTGCCACACCGTCGTCACTGACGGCGACTCCTACCGAATGAAGCAGGCCCGAGCGAACGGAGGAACCCGACTCAAGACCAGCTGAACTTCAACGAGGGGTGGGGACTTTCAGTTGGCCACCAGCGGGGACCGCGACTTGGCCATTGACAGCTGATTCCGATCCCGGCATCGGGGCTGCCCCAGTACGCGTGGATCTGTCGGCATCAGCGACAGGACGGGCGCACCGGGTGTCGGACAAGGTTCCGCCGATCCCGGCGTTGTGCAACCCGTCGGGCGTCAGGGGCGTGTTGGGTGTCTGACGGCGTCCGAGGGGCGTTGTGGCTGGTTGCTGAGGGGGACGCAGGATGCTGGTCGGAACCGAGGGCGACTTCGCCGAGTTCTACGAGGCGACGTGGTCCCGCACGCTGGCGGTGACGTATGCCCTGACCGGGGACCGCGGTGTGGCCGAGGAACTGGCGCAAGAGGCGTACGTCAAGGCGTGGTCGCACTGGACGAAGGTGACGCACTACGACCAGCCGGCCGCGTGGGTGCGCCACGTGGCCACCCGATTGTCGGTCAGCCGCTGGCGCCGCAACAAGGTCGCGGCCGCCTGGCTCGCCCGCAATCGCACCGGGGCCGTCACCTCGCCGCCTGACGAGACATCAATCGCGCTGGTGCAGGCGCTGCTGCAGATCCCGGAGCCACAACGTCGGGCCGTTGTCCTGCACCACCTTGCCGACCTCCCCGTGCAGGAGGTCGCCCACATCGAAGGCTGCCCGGTCGGGACGGTGAAAGCCAGGCTCTCGCGCGGTCGCGCTGCATTGGCCCTCCTGCTCATCGACGAGCCGAACGGAGTAAACACCCATGTCTGACATCGACCACCGCGACGCGCTGGACCCTGCACTCGACCACGCCTTTCGCGTCCTGGCTCGCGACCTGGCGCACTCCCACCGCCCCGGGGCGGCCGCAGCCGTCGCTACCGTGCGCCGGCGCCGCCGACGGCGGATGGGCGGGGTTGCACTGGCCACGCTCGCGGTCCTGGCCGGCGGGCTCGCCCTGCCCCAAGCCTTGACCTCCGAGGACGACATCGCCGCGAACGGTTCAGCGGCGCCTCTGGACGCCGCCGCGATGACCCGCGCCACCGAGGGCTGGATCGAGGGATGGTCGGATGAGAGGCGGATGAGCGGCAGCTTCACGATGCCCGATTGCCCCGCCCTCGCGGATGCCGACGACGCGACCAGTCGGGGCGACACCGTCGTGTTCACGGACAGCTCCAGCGCGGCTGTGAGGATGTTCGGGTTCGACGGGAAGCCGGCCGTCGACGACGCGTGGGACCGTCGGGCCGACGCGCTGTCGACCTGCCAGGATCTCGCCGCCTACGAGGTCGTCGCTGTCGACGGAACGAGTGTCCTGCACTGGCGAACCGCCCCCCCGGCGGCGGGGGCCGGTCTGACCGACGTCTTCCTGGCCCGGTCGGGATCCCGGATCGGCCAGCTCGAACTGGTCACCCTTGCACCTGCAGCCTCGAAGAAGATCGTGCGCCGGGTGTCACTCGCCCTGCTGGCGGGCGTCCGCGAGGGCTGGACCCAGTCCGGGATGAGCGATTCTGCAGGAACACCCACTGTGAAGGGGCCCCTTCCCGGGTGGCCCGACGCCGAGCTCGAGGAGGCGCTCGCTGGATGGAAGTCACGCTTGCGCGCGGCAGCCCCCTCGACACCTGGCACACCCTGCCTCGACGAACGCTTGGAGGACGACGCGCTTGCCAGTTCAGGTGGCGGGGAGCCACGCGGGATCACCTTTCACAGTGCCGGCTTCACTGACCAGACGGTCGCGTCCGCCAAGGTGGCAGCCATGCTCCGTCAGCTGCGCGGCTGCACCGATGCAGACATGCACGTCGAGCGGCTTCCCAACGGCGTGCACCTCGCCACATACGACGCCGGCGGCCGCCAGGGCTTGGGCGCGCTCTGGTTCGCGGCCGAGGGCGACCGAGCCGGGTTCGTGGGCGTCGAAGGCGCTGACCGCCCGATGCCGACAGAAGTCCGCCAAGGCGTCGCCGACGTCCTCCTGTCCACCCTTCGACTGCCGTGGGCGTAGGACCCGAGTGGCGCCGCAGTTCGACCGCAATTGATGTGACTGGTTACCCCTGGCGACAGAACGCCAACAACAGCCACCGGGTCTGTCGAGATACGGATGAGCGCAGCCTGCGAACCAGGACAGCCTCGCGGGCTACCACTCCGCGCGGAACGCCCTGCTCGTTCGGTGCCCCGGCTGGGGTTCGAACCCAGACTGTGCGGTTTTTAAGACCGCTTCCTCTACCGGTTGGGATACCGGGGCGACGACCTGACTGCGACCTGACAGCCAGGTCAGAGGTAGGTCTTCCGAGCGTAGACCGCGTGCGCGCCTGCCGCTCGGTCGAGGAAGAGCAGCCCGTCGCAGTGGTCGATCTCGTGCTGCAACGCCCGCGCCTCGAACGCCTCGGCCTCGAGCTCGACCTCCTCGCCGGTGCCTGGCAGCTGACCGCGTACGACGATGCGGCTGGGCCGCTTCACGTCGCCCGTGAAGTCCGGGACGGACATGCACCCCTCCCGCGCCTTCTCGTTGCGGCTGCCGGAGACGACCTCGGCGTTGCACAGCACGAAGGTGCCGTGGTGGCCGCGGGCCTTGGGGTGCGCGGAGACGTCGACGCAGAACACCTGCGCATCCACCCCGACCTGCGGTGCTGCGAGGCCCACGCAGCCGGGTGAGACCCGCATGGTGGCGACGAGGTCCGCGGCGAGGCGTACGACGTCGGGCGAGGTCGGGTCCACCGTCTCGCCGGGCGTCGACAGGACGGCGGCGGGGGCGCGGACGACCTCGCGCAGCTCCCCGGCCACGCCGAGGTCGGACTCGGTCCACTCCAGGACCCGCGTGTTCACGCCCATGCCGGAGGCGCTCAGAGCTCGTCGGTCTCGGCGGCGCGCAGCGTGACGCCGACGCCGAGGTCGCCGGCCACCCGGGCCAGCTCGCGCTCGACGGACGCCACGTCGGTCCCCGCCGGCAGGTCGACCTCGGCGACGAGCAGGTAGAGGTCACCGGCCAGGCGCGTGGTCAGGTCGGTGATGTTGCCGCCGACCTCCGCGATCACGCCGACCACGGCGGACACGATGCCGGGCCGGTCGCCGCCGTGCACCGACAGCACCCACGAGGTCCCGGCGCTGGCCTCCACGTGCTCGGGCGGCACCTCCCGGACCGTCACGGTGAGGCTGCCGTCGGCGGTGATCGGCGCGAGGGCCTGCTCGATCTCGGCGTCGGCCGCAGCGCCCTCGCACACCAGCATCATCGCGAAGTGGCCGCGGAGCAGGGTCATCGTCGAGTCCTCGAGGTTGAGGCCGAGCCCGGCGAGCCGGGCGGTCGTCTCGGCGATGATGCCGGGGCGGTCGTGGCCGAGGACGGTGATCGCGTGGAGGGTCACCGGGCCATTTTCTCAGAGGCCCGAGCCTGCCAGCGCGCGGGCACGCGCGAAGACCTCGTCCGTCATCTCCCGCGTCAGCCGGCGGGTGTAGGTGTTGTGCGGCGACGGGTGGTAGCAGCCGATCAGCGTGACGCCGCCGAGCTCGACCTCGGCCCCGTGCCCGAAGCGCGGCCGCCGCGGTGGCGCGGGCGCCCCGGCGGCGACCAGTGAGCGGACGGCGCCGTCCCAGCCGAACGAGCCGAGCGCGACGACGACCCGCACCGTCGGCAGCAGGGCCAGCTCCGCGGCGATCCACGGAGCGCACGTGTCGCGCTCGACCGCCGTGGGCTTGTTGTCCGGGGGCGCGCAGCGCACGGTCGCGACCATCCGCGCGTCGAGGAGCCGCTGGCCGTCGCCGGCGTGGTGGCTGGTCTCCTGCGCCGCCCAGCCGGTGCGGTGGAGGCTGGCGAAGAGCCAGTCGGCGCTCGGGTCTCCGGTGAAGATCCGCCCGGTGCGGTTGCCGCCGTTGGCCGCCGGCGCCAGGCCCACGATGAGCAGCGCCGGCTCGGGGTCCCCCCACCCGGGGATGGGGCGGCCCCAGTAGGGCTGGTCGGCGAAGGACGCGCGCTTGTCGACCGCGACTCCTTCGCGCCACGCCACCAGACGGGGGCACGCCGCACACACGCTCACCCGGGCGTCGAGCTCGGCGAGCGGCACGTCGGGGGCGAGTCGTCGTACGTCGTCGGCGGTGCGCGCGACAGGGGTGTCCGCGGCCGCCGGGTCGTCGGGCCAGCCGGCGCCGGGGGCGACCGGGCTGCTGAAGGCGCCGCCCACGACCGGGTGCGGGAGCAGGACCGGGTCGCTCATCGGGCGATCGCGGCGGCCATGCCGTGCAGGAGGTCGGCCTCGGAGACGACGTGCTCGACCACCGGCACCCGGTCGAGGATGCGGGTCCAGATGAGGGCTCCGGCGCCGATGACGTCGGCGCGACCGGGGTGCATGTAGGGCAGCGCGCGCCGCTCCGCGACGGTCATCGCGAGCAGGTCCTCGACGTAGGAGGCGGTGGCGGCGTTGGGCAGCACGGCCCGGTCGAAGGCCCGGCGGTCGTAGGACGCCAGACCGAGGACGCCGCACGCGATGGTCTTGATCGTGCCCGAGGTGCCGATGGCCGTCCGGACCCGGCCGAGCGGGATCCCGGAGTCGTCGAGGTGGCGGTCGATCTCGGCCACGCATGCCGCGACCTCCGCGTCGGTCGGCGGGTCGGTGTGGAGGTGGCGCTCGTGCAGGCGCACCGACCCGATGTCCATCGAGACGGCCTGCCGGTCCTCGCCCCGGCCCACGACCAGCTCCGTCGACCCGCCGCCGATGTCGACGACGAGCACCGGCTCGGGCGGCATCGGGACCTGCGCGGCGATCGCCCCGGCGTAGACCAGCGCGGCCTCCTCGTCGCCGGAGAGCACCTCCGGCTCGACGCCCAGGCGCCGGCGTACGCCCTCCGCGAAGACGGCGGCGTTGCTGGCGTCGCGGGTCGCCGACGTCGCACAGAAGCGGACGCGCTCCGGCGGCACACCGTGGCTGCGGACCACCTCGGCGAGCTCGTCGATCGCCGCGAAGGTGCGTTCGAGCGCCTCGTCAGCCAGCACGCCCGTGCGGTCGACACCCTGCCCCAGGCGTACGACGCGGGAGTCCCGCAAGGCCACGTCGAGCTGTCCGTCGTCGCGCACGGTGCCGATGAGGACCTTGATCGAGTTGGTCCCGCAGTCGATGGCCGCGACGAGCTGGGTCTCTGCAGGCATGCCCCCATCATGCCGACCGGGCAGGAGGTGCGTGGTCAGCGCTCGACGCAGGGACCCGTCGCCCACCAGTCACCGAGGAGGTCGAGCACCTCGTCGCCGAGCGGGTTGACCCCGCGGCCCATGGCGAGCGACTGACCGGCGAGGACGTGCAGGCACTTGACCCGGTCGGGCATCCCGCCGGCGCTGATGCCCTCGATCTCCGGGACGTCCATCCCCGCGCGCTCGCCGACCTCGGCGCGGACCTCGAGGTAGCGCTCGTGCGCCCGCCGGTAGGCCGCCGCGAGCTCCTCGTCGGTGCCGAGCCGCTCCTGCATCTCCTTCATCAGGCCGGAGCCCTCGAGGGTGCCGATGCGCGAGGCGGCGCGGGGGCAGGTGAGGTAGAAGGTCGTCGGGAAGGGCGTGCCGTTGGGCAGCCGCGGCTCGGTCGTCACCACGTCGGGGTTGCCGCAGGGGCACCGGTGCCCGATCGAGTCGATGCCGCGGGGGCGCCGCTTGAGCTGGGCGTGGATGGCGGCCTCGTCGGCCGGGTCGATCGTGTGATCACCGGTGTGATCGTCCTTGCGGTTGCTCACTGCTTCGTCCCGTCGACGAGGTCGACCGGCTCCTGGTCGGGTGGGGGCGGGTTGCCGGCGAGCTCCATCGACTCCCAGGCCGAGGTCCACCAGGCCTTGGGGACGGTCTTGATCACGTCGTCGGGGTCGTTGAGCGAGGCCTGTGCCTCCAGCGGCTTGCCGTCGGGTCCGATCACCTCGAACCCGGCCTCCCCGGGCATCAGGTAGCCGAACCGCGCGCGGGCCTGCGCCTTGACGTAGGCCGGGTCGTCCCAGCGCTTCTTCTCCCGCTCGAGGTCGTTGATGCTGGCCTCGCGCTCGGCGATCTGCGCCTTGAGGTCGCCGATGTGGGACCGCTGCTGCAGGTACGCCCGGAGCGAGGACGCGTAGGACACGGTCAGCACCGCCAGCACGAGCACCAGCACGGCTGCACGTCCGGTGAAACGGGGACGGCGCCCGGCGCTGCGGGGCGCCGCCGCAGGACGGATCGCCCCGGTCGGCGGCTCAGCGGGGCGCGCGGACGTCGTACGCGTCCCGGCTGCCCGCGGCCGTGGACCGCGGGCACCGGGGTGCGTGCTGGAGCCCTGCCTCGGTCCGCGCGACCCTCCGGGCCCGGCCCGGGGCGTGCGGCGCTGGGAAGGCATGCGGCAAGTGTGCCTGCTTCAGCCGCCGAATCGCGGGAAGGCACCCCGGCCGGCGTAGCGAGCCGCGTCACCCAGCTCGTCCTCGATGCGGAGCAGCTGGTTGTACTTCGCGACGCGGTCGGACCGCGCCGGTGCACCGGTCTTGATCTGGCCGCAGTTGGTGGCGACGGCGAGGTCGGCGATCGTGGTGTCCTCGGTCTCGCCGGACCGGTGGCTCATCATGTTGCGGAAGCCCGCGCGGTGGGCGAGCTCGACGGCGTCGAGGGTCTCGGTGAGCGAGCCGATCTGGTTGACCTTGACCAGCATCGCGTTGCCCTGGCCGCCGTCGATGCCGCGCTGCAAGCGCTCGACGTTGGTGACGAACAGGTCGTCGCCGACGAGCTGGGCCTGCGCGCCGAGGGTGTCGGTGATGGCCTTCCAGCCGTCCCAGTCGTCCTCGTCGAGCGGGTCCTCGATGGAGACGATCGGGTAGCTGGCGACGAGGTCGGCGTAGTAGTCGACCATCGCGTCGGTCTTCACCTTCTTGCCCTCGAAGGTGTAGGAGCCCTTGTCGAAGAACTCGCTCGCGGCGACGTCCATCGCCAGCGCGATGTCCTTGCCGAGGGTGAAGCCGGCCGCCTTGACGGCCTCGGCGATGAGGTCGAGCGCGGCGCGGTTGCTCTCGAGGTCGGGGGCGAAGCCGCCCTCGTCCCCCAGGCCCGTCGACAGGCCCTTCTTCTTCAGCACCGACTTGAGCGCGTGGTAGACCTCGGCGCCCTGCTGGAGGGCCTCGCGGAAGGTCGGGGCGCCGATCGGCGCGATCATGAACTCCTGCACGTCGACGTTGGAGTCGGCGTGCGCACCGCCGTTGAGGATGTTCATCATCGGCACCGGCAGCAGGTGGGCGTTGGGCCCACCGACGTAGCGGAAGAGCGGCAGCCCGGCCGACTCCGCTGCGGCCTTGGCGGTGGCGAGCGAGGCGCCGAGGATCGCGTTGGCGCCGAGCTTGGCCTTGTTGGCGGTGCCGTCGAGGTCCAGCATCGTCTGGTCGACCAGGCGCTGGTCGTCGGCGTCGAGGCCGATGATCGCGCCGGAGATCGAGTCGACGACACCGCTGACGGCCTTCTGCACACCCTTGCCGGCGTAGCGCTTGCCGCCGTCGCGAAGCTCCACGGCCTCGAAGGCACCGGTCGAGGCGCCACTGGGGACGGCCGCCCGCCCGAACGCACCGTCCTCGAGCAGCACCTCCACCTCGACGGTGGGGTTGCCTCGGGAATCCAGGATTTCGCGGGCACCGACGGCAGCGATGATCGACATGGCAGAGCTCCTCTGGGGGGACGTCTCGGGGTCGGCCGCCAGCCTAGCCACGTCGTACGCCGACGTCGCCGGGGTGTCCGTGCCGACCGCTAGCGTCCGCCGGGTGCCGACCCCAGCCGACCAGCTCCGCGCCCTCATCGCCCGGGCGACAGCCGACGAGCCCGGCCGGTCTGGCGGCCGTCTTCGTGCCGCGATGGCGGGCGAGTCGCCGGCGCGGTTCCGCGACAGGCTGCTCCTCGAGCGCGCAGCGCACCTCGTCGCCACCACCGACCGCCCGTTGCGCGACATCGCCGCCGAGTGCGGGTTCCGCCGCTACGACGTCTTCACCCGCGCGTTCCGTCGCGAGCTCGGCGCGCTGCCGTCGCAGTGGCGCGCCGACCCCACCTCCCACGCCATCGACTGCCCCGGCGACGTCCACTTCCACCCGCCCGACGGCCTCCGCATCCCGGCCCGGCGATCCGACCCCGGCGACCTCGTGGTCGCGATGGCGGAGCAGCACGTGCACCTCGTCGGCGCCCTGGTCCACCGGGGCGCGGACGTCGGCGTCCTCCTCGACCGCATGGAGGCCTTCGTCGCCCTCGCCACCGACGTCCCTCCCGCACCCGGGCGCGCGCCACGGAGCAGGTTCGCCGACGCGCGCGTGGCCTACGTCGACGCGGTGGCGCTGGTCACCGCAACCGGTCGCCTCGACGAGACCTACGTCGACGCCTTCGTCGAGGAGCCCACCCTGCTGTCCCTCGGCGACATGGTCGCGCGCGACGTGATGGACACCGACGGTCTCCGCGCCGCCGCAGACGACCGGACGTCATGAGGATCCCCGGTCCGGACCGGTCCGGACCGGGATTTCTCATGACGTCACGGGCTGCCGGGCGTCCCGTCGGTCTTCGCGGCCTTCTCGGCCTTCTCGGCCTTCTCGGCGGCCTTGGCGGCGTTCCAGAGCCGCAGCACCTCGGCGGCGTCGGTCGCCACGGCGTCACCGAAGACGTGCGGGTTGCGTCGCTCCATCTTGGCGATGACCCCGCGGGCGACGTCGTCGAGGGTGAAGTCGCCCGCCTCCTCGGCGATGACGGCGTGGATCACCACCTGCAGCAGCAGGTCGCCCAGCTCGTCGCACAGCGCGGCCGGGTCGCCGGACTCGATCGCCTCGACCACCTCCTCCGCCTCCTCGCGCACGAACGGGATCAGCGAGGTGTGGGTCTGCTCCCGCTTCCACGCGCACTCGCGCCGGAGCACCCGCATCTGCGCGGCGAAGTCCTCCAGTGCCGAGCCCTCGGGCTGCGGGGCGGTCACGGCCTCAGCCGCAGCGGTGGTTGACCGGCAGCGTCGCCGCGAAGGCCGGGTCGGGCTCGGTCGCCGCCCCGGCCTTGGCGGTGTCGCCGACCGCGACGGAGGTGCTGGTGTCGACCGGGGACAGCACGCCGTCGACGCTGCGCAGGCCGTAGCGCGGGTCGACCTCGAGCTCGTGGGTGTTGGGCCACTGGTTGAACACGTCGATGCCGGCCTGCGTGGTCTGCTCGGACGTCGGGTCGGTGACGCCCTGGTCCTCCAGCACGATCGCGCCCACCTGGTCGAGGATGTCCTGGGCATAGGCCGAGGTCGAGGCCAGCTCGACGAAGTCGTCCTGGACCTCCTCGGGCTTCGTGCTCGCGGTCTCCTGCCGCTGCGCGACGTCGTTGTAGTAGGTCGCGCCGGGCTCGACGCCGTAGTCGTCGGCGATCTGCGAGGCCTGCGAGCGCAGCGTCAGCAGCTGGACGACGTACTGGCGCACGAAGCTCATCGGCACCGCGGACTCGAGCTCGCCCACCGCCGTGCAGTAGTTGGCCGTCACGTCGTTGACCTGGCGGTTCGAGATCTGCTCGTCGCCCACCGTGACCGCGACGCCGGGGGTGGCGCTGCCGCATCCGGCCAGCAGCAGTCCTGCGAGGGCCACCACCGCCCAGGAGGGCGCGGCCGTCATCAGGCGGGTCTTGCTCACGGGGTCACTCCTTGGTCGACGCGGTCAGGCCGGGCTGGGCGCAGCGGGCGCGGTTGCGGGCGGGTCGACCACATCGTCGATCACCGCGCGGGCCCATTCAAGCAGGGCCACCCCGGCCACCGGGCGCACGGGGAACCCCGTCCCCTGCGGCCGCGGCACGAGGATGGTGCTGACCGGCGCCTTGACGACGCTCTTCGGGTGCAGCCGCTGGAGGCGTACGACGCGCGACTCGGGCAGGTCGACCGGCGCGAACCGGACGTACTTGCCGGCCACCGTCACCTCGCCGACCCCGGCCTGGCGGCACCGCGCCCGGAAGCGCGCGACGACGAGCAGCGACTCCACGACCTCGGGCGGGTTGCCGTAGCGGTCGAGCAGCTCGGCGCGGACCTCGTCGACGTCGGCGTCGGTGCGGACCTCGGCGAGCCGCTTGTAGATCTCCAGGCGCAACCGCTCGCTGGGGATGTAGTCGTGCGGGAGGTGGGCGTCGACCGGCAGCTCGATGCGGACCTCGGCCAGCTCCTCGTCGCCACCGCCCTTGAAGTCGGCGACCGCCTCGCCGACCAGGCGGACGTAGAGGTCGAAGCCGACGTCGGCGATGTGGCCGGACTGCTCGCCGCCGAGCAGGTTGCCCGCGCCGCGGATCTCGAGGTCCTTCATCGCGATCGCCATGCCGCCGCCGAGGTCGGA
>DASTPB010000094.1:0-2802 GCA_035762385.1 Nocardioides sp.
CATGCCGCCGATCGGCACGCGCCACTCCCCGGTGCCGTTGCCGACGAGGTGGTAGAGGAAGCACCGGTTCTGCACGAGCGAGGGGTCGTCCATCGACGCGAAGGTGCCGATCAGCGCGTCGGTGGCGACGACACCGCGCACGGTGTCGTCGGCGAAGCGTCGGGTGATCGCGCGTCCGAGCGGCTCCTCGACCACGTCGGTCCAGATGCGCTCGTCGACCAGCGCGCGGATGTCCCGCTCGAGGGGGAGCGGCTGCATCAGCGTCGGGGCGACCACCTCGGCCAGCCGGCCCACCTCGCCGTAGAACGCCTCCCAGGCGGCGTACTCATCCTCGCCGCCGGTGAGGTCGCGGAACGACGCGCGCGTCGCCTCGCCCTCCGGCCGCTCGACCAGCAGGCCACCGGACCGCCCACCGCGCGACCAGGGCGTGTACGACGCCGTGGTGCGTGAGGCGAGCCGGACGTCGAGGTCCAGGTCGGCCATCAGCCGCTCCGGCATCAGGCTGACGAGGTAGGAGTAGCGCGAGAGCCGGGCGGGGTGGCCGGCGAAGGGTTCCACGGACACCGCGGCTCCACCGGTGTGGGGCAGGCGCTCGAGGACGATCACCGACAGCCCGGCGCGGGCGAGGTAGGCGGCGCTCACGAGGGCGTTGTGGCCGCCACCGACGACCACCACGTCATAGCTGCTTCTGGCCGGGTCCATCGATCCAACGTAGACCCTCGGCGCGGGTCCTCCCGGGTACGACACCGTCGTGCACGAAGGCCCTTCTTCTGTGCCTCACAGGTCCAAGGACCCTTCGTACGACGCCGGCGGCGGTGGAGGGTGGAAGCACAGCGCAAGCCGAGGAGGATGCCATGACCGAGCAGCGCACCACCGCACGCGGACCCCGCATCGTCGTCGGGGTCGGACCCGAGGAGGTGGAGTCCGCGCTCGCCTTCGCGGCCGCCGAGGCCGTCCGTGCCGGGTGCGCGCTGCACCTGGTGCACGCCGTCGACCTCACCCCGATGATGGCCGACCACGTCCTGCTCCCGTCGGTGGACATGGAGGCCTGGGGCGCGGGCCGTCTCGCCGAGGCGGTGAAGGTCGCCGACGAGCTGGTCGACGGCGCGGTGCCCGTCACCCACGAGCTCGCCAGCGGCACGCCGGTGGGCGCCCTCGTGGAGATCGGCCGTTCCGCGCGGATGGTCGTCCTGGAGCACCGTCACCTGTCCCGGATGTCGCGGATCGTGAACCGCACCGTGGCCGGGGGAGTGGCCGCGCACCTGCGGGTGCCGGTGGTGGCCGTGCCGAGCGGGTGGCGGGCCGACCGCGAGACCCGTGCGGTCGTCGCCGGCATCGACGTACCAGCCCGCTCGGAGGAGGTGATGCGGGTCGCCCTCGCCGAGGCTCACGGCCGCGAGGCACCGCTCCGGCTCGTCCACTCCTGGTCGATGCCGGGGCCCTACGAGGGGATGATCACGTCGGAGGAGACCCGGCGGTGGTCGGAGCGGGCGCGGGCCGAGGTGTGCGCCGCGCTCGACCGGGTCGGCGACGCCTCCGCCGCCATCGACGCCGACGTGCGGGTGGTGGAGGGCCGTGCCGCCGAGGTGCTGGTGGAGGCCTCGGCGGACGCCCAGCTGCTGGTGATCGGCCGCCACGATCCGCTCGTGCCGATCGGCTCGCACATCGGCCCGGTCGCGCGCGCCGTGCTCAGGGAGGCCACGTGCCCGGTGCTGCTGGCGACACCGCGACCGCACCGGGCGGCGTACCACCCGTGACGACCGCCCCTCCCTCAGGATGTCTTGTGTCTCCCTCGTCATCCGTAGTGTCGATCGCTGAGGGAGAGGAGCACACATGTGGGAGAGGTGGAGGGAGCGCGTCGACGACCGGATCAGTGACCCGATCTGGTGGAACGACGTCCTGCAGCTGTCCAAGACGGTCCTCGCGGCAGTCGCCGCCTGGGTGATCGCCGCGAGCGTCCTCGATCTGGCGCAGCCGTTCCTGGCGCCGTGGGCCGCGCTGCTCGTGGTGCACGCGACCGTCTACCGGACGTTCTCCAAGGGGATGCAGCAGGTCGCTGCGACCGTCGTCGCGGTGCTGCTCGCCACGCTGGTGGGGGAGACGCTGGGACTGACCACCGGGGCGATCGCCCTGCTGCTGGTGGTGGCGCTCGTGCTGGGCTCGGTGCCCTGGCTGGGCGCGGAGGCCACGACCATCGCGACCACCGGGCTCGTGGTCCTGACCACCGGCTTCGAGGACGACGTCCTGCTCGTCGCCCGGCTGCTCGACACGGCGATCGGCGTGGCCGTCGGCCTGATCGTCAACGTGATCGTGTGGCCACCGCTGCGCCGTCACACCGCGGCCAAGGCGCTCGACCGGGTCGACGACGGCATCGGCGAGCTCCTCACGGACATGGCGGGCGGCCTGGGCGACGGCTGCCAGGACGAGGACGTCGCCGGGTGGATCGACCGCACCCGTGACCTCGACGGTGACCTCGACCAGGCCTGGGCGCTCGTGCGTCAGGCCGAGGAGAGCGCCCGGATGAACCCTCGGCGCTCGGCCCGCGCGATGAGGAACCCCCGCGAGTGGCACGAGCTGCTCCGCCGGATGGAGCAGGCCATCGCCGAGATCCGGAGCCTGGCGCGCACCCTCGGTGGCCAGCAGTCGCACCGCGAGACCTGGGGAGAGGCGTTCGCGGAGCCGTGGATCTCGATGCTCGACGGCACGGGGCGGGCGACCAGCGCGGCCGACCCGGGTGCGCTGCTCGACGTACGCCACCGGCTGGAGGCGTTCACCGAGGAGCTCCGGGCCACCGAGCGCTCG
>DASTPB010000095.1:0-9893 GCA_035762385.1 Nocardioides sp.
GAGGTTGCGCGAGCGGAGCATCACCCAGTGCGAGAACAGCCGCTCGAGCGGGTCGCGGAAGACCGCGACGAGCGGCATGTCCGGTTTGTAGGCGCGCATCCGCTCCAGCGCGTGCGGCCAGTAGAGGTAGGTCGGCGAGGCGTCGCCGAGCAGCCGGTGCACGCGGGCGCGGCGGGGCGCGGTGTAGTCGCGCTGGTAGTCGGGCGCCGACCAGTCGACCGTCTCGTCGTCGAAGTAGTGGCGCTCCTTCTCGGGCGCCTGGCACACGAGCCGGTGCTGGTTGAGGGTCACCGCCAGCGTCGACGTACCGCCCTTCTGCACGCCCACCACCGCGAAGTTGTAGGGCATGGACCCGAGCGACTCGCCCGCAGGGGTGGCATCCGACACGTTCATCGCGGCGAACCTATCGTCATGGCTACCTTTGGCGACATGGCCACCGACCAGGTTCCGCCCATCGCCGACGAGCTGCCGACCGTCGAGCCCGAGCCGGCGCCGGCACGCGTCGATGACGACGCGGTCCACGCCGACGACTCGGGCTACCGCCAGCCCCAGGTGGACGTCGACGCGATGCGCGCCCTGCTCGACGGCCGCTACCGCGAGGTGCGCGACCTCGTCCGGCACAACCTCGCCGACCACGCGCAGGTGCTGCTCGATCAGGAGCAGATGACCACCACGGACTTCCGCGAGCGCGTCAAGGACGTCGTCGTGACGATGGCCGGGACCGGGCAGACCGGCATGGGCTTCCCGGAGGAGTATGGCGGCGGCGGCGACATCGGCGCGTCGATCGCGGCCTTCGAGACCCTCGCCCTCGGCGACCTGTCGGTGCTGGTCAAGGTGGGCGTCCAGTTCGGGCTGTTCGGTGGCGCGATCCTGCAGCTCGGCACGAAGGCGCACCACGACGCCCACCTCGCCGACCTCGTCAGCGGCCGCACGATGGGCTGCTTCGCGATGACCGAGAGCGGCCACGGCTCCAACGTGCAGGCGCTCGGCACCGTGGCGACGTACGACGTCGGGGCGCAGGAGTTCGTCATCACGACGCCCGACGACGCGGCCCGCAAGGACTACATCGGCAACGCGGCCGCCCACGCCGAGCTGGCCGTCGTCTTCGCCCAGCTCGAGGTTCCGGGGGAGCAGGGGGTCGAGCGCCACGGCGTGCACGCCTTCGTCGTCCGGATCCGCGAGGACGGCCGGGTGGTCGACGGCGTCCGCATCGAGGACTGCGGCCCCAAGATGGGCCTCAACGGCGTCGACAACGGGCGCATCTGGTTCGACGGTGTGCGGGTGCCCCGCACGGCGCTGCTCAACCGGTTCGCCGAGGTCACGCCGGAGGGGCGCTACCTGTCCCCGATCGACAACCCCAGCAAGCGCTTCTTCACCATGCTCGGCACCCTGGTCCAGGGCCGGGTGTGCGTCGGCGGCGCCGGCATCAACGCCGCCAAGGTGGCGCTCGCCATCGCCATCCGCTACGCCGTGCGGCGTCGGCAGTTCGAGGCCACGTCGCCCGACGAGGAGCAGGTCCTCCTCGACTACGGCATGCACCAGCGCCGCCTGCTGCCGCTGCTCGCGCGGACGTACGCCCTCCACTTCGCGCAGGAGGTCGTCGCCGGGCAGCTGCACGACGTCTTCTCCGGCCCCGGGCCGACCGAGGAGGGCAGCGACGAGCACGCCCGGCGGATGCTCGAGTCGCGCGCGGCCGGCACCAAGGCGCTCGGCACCTGGCACGCGACCCGCGCCATCCAGGAGTGCCGGGAGGCGTGCGGTGGCGCGGGCTACCTCAGCGAGAACCGCTTCGCCGCGCTGAAGGCCGACACCGACGTCTTCACCACCTTCGAGGGCGACAACCACGTCCTGCTGCAGCTGGTCGCCAAGGGCCTGCTCACCGACTACGCCGGCGAGTTCGAGGACATGGACCAGCTCGGCATGGCCCGCTTCGTCGCCGGCCTGGCGGTCGAGACCGTCGTCGAGAGGACGGCCGTGCACAAGCTCGTGCAGTCCGTGCGCGACCTGCTGCCCGGTGGTGACACGTGGGACCAGGAGGCCGGGCTGCTCGACCCCAACTACCAGCTCGCGATGCTGCGCTTCCGCGAGGAGCACATGATCGGGGGCGTCGCGCGCCGGCTCAAGCGCGGCATCGACCGGGGAGAGAACCCGGGCGCCGTCTTCTCCCGCGTCCAGGATCACGTCATCGCCGCGGCCCGGGCCCACACCGAGCGGCTCGTCCTGGAGGCCTTCGTCGCGAAGGTGGCCGCCCTCCCCGACGGTGACCTCAAGGTCGCGCTCAACCTGCTCTGCGACCTGCACGCGCTGACGACCATCGAGGCCGACCGGGCCTGGTTCATGGAGCACGGCCGGCTCTCCAGCGCCCGTTCCAAGGCGATCAGCCGCGAGGTCAACGCGCTGTGCCGCAAGGTGCGGCCGCTCGCGGTCGACCTCGTCGACGCCTTCGGCGTGCCGGACGAGATGCTCCGCAGCCCCGAGCTCCTCGGCTGGCCCGTCGGGTCGGACGACTGAGATGACGTTCGGAGGTCTGCCGACCCGCTGGGAGCCCGACGGCGACTGCCGCGGAGTGGCGCTGGTGCTGCCGGGCCGTGCCTACTCGCCGAGCGCGCCGCTGCTGGAGTTCGCCCGGCGGGCGCTGCTGCAGCACGGCTTCACCGTCCAGCAGGTCTGGTGGGACTCCGAGTCGCGCGGTGACGAGGACGCTGACCGGTGGGTACGCCGCCAGGTCGCCGACGCGCTCGCCGGAGAAGATGCCGACCACGTCGTCGTGGTCGGCAAGTCGCTCGGCACCCGCGCAGCGTCGTACGCCGCCGAGCGCGGGCTCGACGCGGTCTGGCTCACCCCGCTGCTGGTCGACCCGGTGGTGGCCGAGGCGATCGCGGCCAACGCCGGCCGGCAGCTGCTGGTGGGCGGCCTGGCGGACGAGCTCTGGGATCCCGCCGTCGCGCGCGAGCTCGCGGACAACGGGTGCGACGTGCTCGCCGTCGCCGACGCCGACCACTCCATGGGCACCGACGACGCGATCCGTAGCGTCGAGATCCACCTCGAGGTCGCGCGCGCCGTCGACTCCTTCCTCGCCGGGCTCTGAGATGGCCGGGCCGCGTCGGTGGGTCGGGGCCTGGAGCGAGGACCCGCTGTGGGCGCGGATCTACCCGCACCTGGTCGAGCACCCTGTGCTCGGGGCGCCGCTGTGGCGGCTCGGGCTGGGCACCGACATCACCCGGCTCCACGACGCAGCCGCCGAGATCGGTGAGCTGCCCGACGGCGCCCGGGTCCTCGACGTGCCGACCGGGAGCGGGATTGCGATGCGCGGGCTGCGACCCGACGGCCGCATCGACTACGTCGCTGCCGACATCTCCCCGCGGATGCTGGAGCGGGCCCTCGCCGCCGCGCGCCTGCGGGGTGTCGACCGGCAGGTGACCACGACGCTGGCCGACGTCGGTGCGCTGCCCTTCGCCGACGGCACGTTCGACCTGGTCGTCTCGTTCACCGGCCTGCACGTGTTCCCGGATCCGCACCGGGCGATCACCGAGATGGTGCGCGTGCTGAAGCCGGGGGCGTCCCTCAGCGGGAGCGCACTCTTCGCCGACGACTTCAGCGGCGTCGAGCGCCGCTACGGGCTCGTGCACGCCGCCGGGCGGCTCGCCCGCGTCCTCGGCCCGATGTGCACCTCCGCCGACGCCGTCCGGTGGCTGGAGGAGGCGGGCGCGGTCGGCGTACGACTCGAGATGAGCGGCGGGATCGGCTGGTTCCGCGCGTCGAAGCGAGCCGTCTGAGCAGGGCTGTCACAGACCTGACCCGGCCGGTGTCTCCATGTCATCGAACATCGACGACACGGATGGAGACGACGAGATGCCCAGCAGCTTCAGGATCCCGCAGGCCAGGATCGACGGCGCCTACGGAGCGGTGATGACCCGCGTCGCGAGACGCATGTGGGGCAAGGTCCCCGACAACGCCTACGTGCTCTGGCACAACAAGCCCGTCCTCAGGGCGGTCTTCGGCTTCGAGCAGAAGGTCGGCAGGTGGTCGGCCCTCGACCCCCACCTGAAGGCGTACGCCGAGATGGCCAGCGCCGGCGCCATCGGGTGCTCGTGGTGCCTGGACTTCGGCTACTTCATGGCCCACACCAAGGGCCTCGACGAGGCCAAGGTGCGCGAGGTGCCGCGCTGGCGCGAGTCCGACGTCTTCACCGACCTCGAGCGCGACGTGATGGCGTACGCCGAGGCGATGACCGCGACGCCACCCGAGGTCACCGACGAGATGGTCGCGAGCCTCGACGAGCGGCTCGGCCACGCCGCCGTCGTCGAGCTCACCATGATGGTCGCGGTCGAGAACGAGCGCTCGCGCTTCAACTCCGCCATGGGCCTGGCGAGCCAGGGGTTCAGCGACGTCTGCGAGCTGCCGCTGGCTCAGGCTGGGACGATCGGCCGGTGAGCACGGACCACTTCATCGCCCACCGCAACCTCCTCTTCACCGTCTCCTACGAGATGCTCGGCTCGGCCGCCGACGCCGAGGACGTGCTGCAGGAGGTCTGGTTGCGGTGGTCCGAGGTCGACACCGGCGTGGTGCGTGACCCGCGGGCCTACCTCGTCCGGATGACCACCCGCCTGTCGCTCAACCGGCTTCGCACGCTGGCGCGGCGCCGCGAGGACTACGTCGGCACGTGGCTGCCCGAGCCGGTGCTCACCACGCCGGACGTCGCCGACGATGTCGAGCTCGCCGACAGCGTCTCCACGGCGATGCTGCTCGTGCTCGAGACGCTGCCGCCCACCGAGCGGGCGGTGTTCGTGCTGCGGGAGGTCTTCGACGTGCCGTACGCCGAGATCGCCGAGGCGGTCGAGAAGAGCGAGCCCGCCGTGCGGCAGATCGCCAGCCGCGCGCGTACGCACGTGGCGGAGCGCCGCCCGCGGACCTCCGTCAGCGTGGCCGAGCGCGACGCGGTCATCGCGAAGTTCCGGGCTGCGACCGAGGGCGGCGACCTGCAGTCGCTGATGGACGTGCTGGCGCCCGACGTGGTGCTGATGACCGACGGCGGCGGCAAGGTCCAGGCCGCGCTCAACCCCATCTACGGACGCGACAAGGTGTTCCGCTTCCTGACCGCGGTGGCACCCGACGCGCTCGAGCTGGTGCCGGTGTGGCTCAACGGGTCGCCGGCGATCCAGTTCGTCATCGCCGGACAGCGCGACGGCGTCGGCACGATGCTCGTCGAGGACGGCGTGGTCACCCGGCTGTTCCTCGTCCGCAACCCCGACAAGCTCGGCCGGGTCGTCGAGGAGGTGCCGCTCGAGCGGTGAGCGGCGTTCGCGGTGGGCGAACCCGGATCCGGCATCGACTCCGCCCGGTCCGGCGTTGGAGCAGGTATGACGCAGAACCAGTCCCTCCCGGTCGTGTTCCTCCACGACGTCGTCGTCCTCCCCGGCATGGTCGTGCCGATCGAGCTCGACGACTCCGCTCGCGCAGCGATCGACGCGGCCCGCCTGGCCGCGGACTCGCACCTCGACGAGAGCCCGGGCCGCGAGCCCGCTCGCGTGCTCGTCGCCCCCCGCCTCGAGGACCGCTACGCCACGCACGGTGTCGTCGCGGTCGTCGACAAGGTCGGCCGCTTCGCCGGCGGGAAGCCGGCGGCGGTCCTCCGCGCCGAGCGCCGTGCCGCCATCGGCGCCGGTGTCACCGGCCCCGGCGCCGCCCTCTGGGTGGAGGCCGAGGACGTCCCCGACGTCGAGCCGACCGAGACCACCCGCGAGCTCGCCGAGGACTACCGCGCCCTCGTCGTCTCCGTCCTCGAGCGCCGCGAGGCGTGGCAGGTGATCGAGACGGTGCGCCAGATCGTCGACCCGGGCACCCTCGCCGACATGTCGGGCTACGCGCCCTACCTCGACAACGAGCAGAAGCGCCAGGTGCTCGAGACCCCCGACGTCGACGACCGGCTGCGGCTCCTCATCGAGTGGACCCGCGCGTACGACGCCGAGGACGAGGTCAACGACAAGATCAGCACCGACGTGCGCGAGAGCCTGGAGAAGAACCAGCGCGAGTTCCTGCTGCGCCAACAGCTCGCCGCCATCCGCAAGGAGCTCGGCGAGGCCGAGCCCGACGGCTCGGACGACTACCGCGCCCGCGTCGAGGCGGCCGACCTGCCCGACGCGGTCCGCGAGGCCGCGCTGCGCGAGGTCGACAAGCTCGAGCGCTCCAGCGACCAGAACCCGGAGGCCGGCTGGATCCGCACCTGGCTGGACACCGTGCTGGAGCTGCCGTGGAACGTCCGCACCGAGGACTCCACCGACGTGGCCGCCGCCCGGGCGGTGCTCGACGCCGACCACCACGGCCTCGACGAGGTCAAGGACCGCATCACCGAGTACCTCGCCGTGCGCGCCCGCCGCGCCGAGCGCGGCCTGGAGGTCATCGGCGGCCGCGGCTCGGGCGCCGTGGTGCTGCTCGCCGGTCCTCCCGGCGTCGGCAAGACCTCGCTCGGCGAGTCCGTCGCCCGGACGCTGGGCCGGAAGTTCGTCCGCGTCGCCCTCGGCGGCGTCCGCGACGAGGCGGAGATCCGCGGGCACCGGCGGACGTACGTCGGCGCGCTCCCGGGCCGCATCGTCCGCGCGATCAAGGAGGCCGGCTCGATGAACCCGGTCATCCTGCTCGACGAGGTGGACAAGGTCGGTGCCGACTACCGGGGCGACCCGGCCGCGGCGCTGCTCGAGGTGCTCGACCCGGCGCAGAACCACACCTTCCGCGACCACTACCTCGAGCTCGACCTCGACCTCTCCGACGTGCTCTTCGTGGCGACGGCCAACGTCGTGGAGCAGATCCCCTCCGCGCTGCTCGACCGGATGGAGCTCGTCACCATCGACGGCTACACCGAGGACGACAAGGTCGCCATCGCGCGGGACTTCCTCGTGCCACGCCAGCTGGAGCGGGCGGCCCTGACCCCGGACGAGGTCACGATCTCGGACGAGGCGCTCGGCGAGCTCGCGGCCGACTACACCCGGGAGGCGGGCGTACGCCAGCTCGAGCGGCTCCTCGCCAAGGCGTTCCGCAAGGCCGCCACCCGGCTCGCGACCGGCGAGCTCGAGCGGGTGGACATCGACAGGGACGGCCTGAAGGACCTCGTCGGGCGGCCGCGCTTCACGCCCGACAGCCACGAGCGCACCGACGTCCCCGGTGTCGCCACCGGCCTGGCCGTGACCGGTCTCGGCGGGGACGTGCTCTACGTCGAGACGTCCGTCGCCGACGGCACCGCGGGTCTGACCGTGACCGGCCAGCTCGGTGACGTGATGAAGGAGTCGGCGTCCATCGCGCTCTCCTGGGTGCGGGCGCACGCGGGGGAGCTGGGGATCGAGCCGTCGGCGTTCGACCGGTCGATCCACGTGCACTTCCCCGCGGGCGCCGTCCCCAAGGACGGCCCGTCGGCGGGCGTGACGATGGTGACCGCGCTCGTCTCACTGCTCACCGGCAGGCCGGTGCGCTCCGACGTCGGGATGACCGGCGAGGTGTCGCTCGCGGGCCGGGTGCTGCCCATCGGCGGCCTCAAGCAGAAGCTGTTGGCTGCTCAGCGCGCCGGGCTCACGACGGTCTACGTCCCCGAGCGCAACCGCCCCGACCTCGACGACGTACCGGCCGAGCTGCTCAGCGAGCTCGACGTGCGCCCGGTCGGGCGGGTGACGGAGATCCTGGCCGACGCCCTCGAGGCGGCCGGCCCGGTCGCCGGGGTCGACGCGGCCTGAGGCCCCGGAAATGGCGTGACTCGAGCGGACCCATGTCCGCTCGAGTCACGCCATACCGTGCGTCCAGCGTCCACAACGTGCGTCCAGCGTCCGCGCCGTGCATCGAGCGTGCACAGGTCCGCTCGAGTCACCAGGCGCACACGGCGTGGGTCAGGCGTCCTTGCCGAGGCTGTCGTCGGCCAGGTTGGCCACGTCGTCGCCATGGCCCTCGGTCTTGAACCGCTCGAAGGAGGCACGGACCTCGGCCTCGGCCTCGGTGCGGCCGACCCAGTCGGCGCCCTCGACGGACTTGCCGGGCTCGAGGTCCTTGTAGACCTCGAAGAAGTGCTGGATCTCGAGGCGGTCGTACTTCGAGACGTGGTTGATGTCGCGCAGGTGCTCCAGGCGCGGGTCGTGGCTCGGCACGCACAGCACCTTGTCGTCGCCGCCGGCCTCGTCGGTCATGCGGAACATGCCGATCGCGCGGCACTCGATCAGGCAGCCCGGGAAGGTCGGTGACTGCAGGATGACGAGCGCGTCCAGGGGGTCGCCGTCCTGGCCGAGCGTGTTCTCGATGTAGCCGTAGTCGGCCGGGTAGGCCGTCGAGGTGAAGAGCATGCGGTCCAGGCGGATCCGGCCGGTCTCGTGGTCGACCTCGTACTTGTTGCGCTCGCCCTTGGGGATCTCCACCAGCACGTCGAAGCTCAGCACGTCTTCCTCCACTCTCCGGCACGCCGTCGGGCCGCTCTGCTGCGTCCGGCCGCGAGCCCGACGCGTTGGTCTGGGGGCAGTGTCGCGCACAATGACCCCGATGCGCGAAGCGAGGGGGTCGAAAAGGGTGGGACGTGACCGACGCCACTCCGGCCGTCGGTCGCGCCGCTGGCCGGTGTCGCACTGGCTGCCCACGGTGCTGGTCCTGGCCCTGCTGGCGGCAGGCGTCGGCGCCTACCGGTTCGAGTGGGGCCAGCGCTACCTGCCCGGGCTGGCCGCCGACCCGGAGACCGAGCCGGAGCAGGTGCTCGCGCCCGCCGGGCTCGACCTGCCCGAGTGGACCCCGCCGCCCGTCGACGCCGAGGGCCTCGATGCCGCGGGCGCACTCGCTCCGCAGCGGGTGGCCGCGGCCGTCTCCGACGACCTCTCCGACCCCGACCTGGGCAGGCACGTCGTCGGGGCGGTCGCCCCGCTGGCGCCCGGCTCGCCCGAGTGGACGACCGGGGACGGTCGCTACCTGCCTGCCTCGACGACCAAGCTGCTCACCATGGGTGCCGCGCTGGAGGTGCTCGGGCCCGCCCACACCTTCACCACCCGGGTCGTGCGCGGGCCGGGTCCGCGCGACGTCGTCCTCGTCGGCGGGGGTGACCCGCTCCTGGCCAGCCGGGCCCTGACGGTCGCGGAGGCCGAGTCGACGTACCCTGCCCGCGCCGACGTGACGACGCTCGCGCTCCAGGCGGCCGAGGCGCTCGGCGGGCGGGGGCGCGTGCGCGTCCGGTTCGACGACAGCCTCTTCACCGGCCCGACCGACAACCCAGCCTGGCGCCGCGACTACGTCCCGGACGACATCGTCAGCCCCATCACGGCGCTCATGGTCGACGGGGGCGACGAGCCGGACAGCGACCGCAAGTCCGACGATCCGTCGCTGGCGGCCGCCCGGGTCTTCGCCGACGGCCTCCGCGCCGCCGGGCTCCGGGTCGCCGGGGAGCCGCAGCGGGTGGTCGCGCCGGCCAGCGCCGAGGAGCTGGCCGCGGTCGAGAGCGCGCCCCTGTCCCAGCTCGCCGAGCGGATCCTCGACGTCAGCGACAACGAGGGCGCCGAGGTGGTCGGCCACCAGGTCGGGCTCGCCACCTCCGGAACCGGGTCCTTCGAGGCCGGCGCGGCGGGCGTGCTCGCCACCTTGGGCGGGCTCGGCATCGACGTCGCCGGCGCCGAGGTGTACGACGGATCCGGCCTGTCGCGGCGCAACCGCGTCTCGACGTCCCTGGTCATCGACCTGGTCCAGCACGCGGCCGGACCGGACGGCGAGCCGATGCGCGCCCTGGTCACCGGGATGCCGGTCGCCGGGTTCACCGGGTCGCTCACCTTCCGCTTCTCCGACGGTCCCGCCGTCGCCCGCGGCCTCGTCCGCGCCAAGACCGGGACCCTCACCGGGGTGCACGCCCTCGCCGGCATCGCCGTCGACCGCGAGGGCCGGCCGCT
>DASTPB010000096.1:0-7453 GCA_035762385.1 Nocardioides sp.
GGTCGGTGGGACTGGCCGCCTCCCTGCGCGCCGCCGCGCCGCGGACCAGCTCCGCGATCGACACGTCCTGCCTCGTGAACTGCATGCCCGACTCCTGCAGCTGCGACGCGGCGGTCAGGTCGGCAGCCAGCCGGCGCAGCCGTTCCGCGCTGCTCCGGATCCCCCGGTAGAGCTGGTCGCGCTCGGCGGCGGCCATCGTGTCGCCCGACACCTGGAGGACGTGGGCGCTGCCGTCGATCACCGCGGTCGGGTTGCGGAGCTCGTGGGCGGTGACCGCGAGCAGGCGCGCCTGCTCGGCCATCGCCTCCAGCCGGTCCTCGGCGTTCTGGCGCTGCTCGGTCTGGTCGCGGGTGACCTTGGCGAAACCGACGAGCCGCCCCCGCTCGTCGTACACCGCGGTGATCACGACGCTGGCCCAGAACCGGCTGCCGTCCTGCCGGACGCGCCAGCCCTCCTCGGCGTACGACCCGTTCCTGAGAGCCGCCTCCAGGTTGTGCTCGGGGTGCCCGGTCAGCTGGTCCTCGACGGGGTAGAAGACGCGGAAGTGCCGCCCGACGATCTCGGCCGCGTCGTACCCCTTGATCCGCCTGGCACCGGCGTTCCAGCTGGCCACCACGCCGCGGGGGTCGAGCATGAAGATGGCGTACTCCTCGACGGCGTCGACGAGGAGGCGGAACCTCTCCTCGGCGCGGTGCAGCTCGTCCTCGGCCGTGCGCTGGGGCGTGATGTCCTGGACCTGCGCGATCACGTAGAGCACCTGGTCGGCGGAGTCGCGGACGGGCACGAGCGTGACCAGTGCGGTGCGCACCGCTTGCGCTCCGCGGTGCACGGGGATCGGATGCTCGAACGTCGCCACGTTGGCCCCCGAGGACCGCAACGCCTCGAGGTGGCGGTCCAGCACCTCGCCCCGACCACCGGTCAGCCGGCCGTAGTCGACCCCGACCAGGTCGCGCGGCTCGCACGACATGAGCTCGGCGAGGGCGCGGTTGGCCCGCACGACCGTCGAGTGGACGGTCAGGGTGGCCATGCCGATGGCGGCGCGGTCGAACAGGGCGCGGAATCCCTCGACGTGCTCGTCGAGGATCGCCTGCTCCACCCGGTCCACGTCGACCCGGTCCACGTCGACCTGCTCGTCGTCGGTCGACCCCTCCTCGGGCTCGGGGACACCATCGGTCCCGGACCGGTCCTGGTCCAGGCTCCGGAGGAGGCGGTCCGGCAGCTGCTCCAACGGGATCGACTTCTCGATCAGGTCGATCGCCCCGAGCTCCCGCACCTCGGCGGCGAGGTCCGTGCCCGAGAAGCCACTGAAGACGACGACGGCGGTGTCGGGTCGGACCGCGAGGATCGACGGAATGGTCTCGACACCATCCATGGCGGGCATCGAGATGTCGAGGAGCACCACCTGCGGCTCGTGCCGCACGACGAGGTCGATGGCCTCCTCGCCGTCCCCGCCCTCGCCCAGCACGACGAAGGCGTCCGAGGCCTCCAACCGGATGCGCACCAGGGTCCGTACGTCGACCGAGTCGTCGACGAGCACCACCGACACCTTCTCGGTCACCGCTCGTTCCTCCACTCCGCCGGGTTCGTCCGGTCGGCAAGTTCCCCATGGACCCCGTCGCGATACATCGCCTGTCCACGAGGCCGGGAGGTCAGTCCTCGGGGTCGTAACCGAGGTTGGGCGAGAGCCACCGCTCCGCCTCGGCGAGCGTCCAGCCCTTGCGCTCGGCGTAGTCCGCGACCTGGTCGCGGGCCAGCCGCCCCACCACGAAGTACTGCGACTGCGGGTGCGAGTAGTAGAACCCGCTCACCGACGCGCCGGGCCACATCGCCATCGACTCGGTGAGCTTGATGCCGGTGTGCTCCTCGACGTCGAGGAGCTCCCACAACGTCTGCTTCTCCGTGTGCTCGGGACAGGCGGGGTAGCCCGGGGCGGGCCGGATGCCGTCGTACTGCTCCTTGATGAGACCGACGTTGTCGAGGTGCTCATCGGGTGCGTAGCCCCACAGCTCCTTGCGCACGCGCTCGTGGAGCTGCTCGGCGAAGGCCTCGGCGAGCCGGTCGCCGAGGGACTCGAGCAGGATCGCGTTGTAGTCGTCGAGGTCGGCGCGGAAGGCCGCCACGCGGTCGGCAAGCCCGTCGCCCGCGGTCACGGCGAACGCACCGACGTGGTCGCGCAGCCCGGTCTCCTTGGGCGCGACATAGTCGGCCAGCGACCGGTTGGGCACCCCCTCGCGGTGCTGGCCCTGCTGCCGGAGGTGACGGAGCGTGGCGTGCACCTCGGCGCGGTCGTCGTCGAGGTAGAGCTCCACGTCGTCGCCGACCGAGCTCGCCGGGAAGAAGCCGACGACGCCGTGCGCGCGGATCCACTTCTCCTCGATCAGCTGGTCGAGCATCGCCTGCGCGTCGTCGTAGAGCTTGCGCGCGGCGGGCCCCGACCCGGGGTTGTTCAGGATGTCGGGGAAGGCGCCCTTCATCTCCCACGCGTTGAAGAACGGCTGCCAGTCGATGTAGCGCCGCAGCGTCGTGAGGTCCTGGTCGCGGATCACCCGGACGTGCTGGCTCGCCCGGACGCCGGTGAGCGGCGAGACCGCGTGGTCCTGCCGCAGCAGCATCCGCGGCTTGGGCGGGCGGTAGTCGGACCAGTCGAGCGGGGTGGCGTTGGCACGCGCCTGCTCCAGCGTCACCATCGGGCGGTCGTTCTTGGCGGAGTGGCGCGCCCGGAGGGAGTCGAAGTCGGCGCGGACGTCGCCCATCAGCTTCTCGCGCCCGGTCGGGCTCAGGAGGGCCGCTGCGGTGGGGACCGACCGGGAGGCGTCCTTGACCCACACGACCGGACCGTCGTACTTCTGGTCGATCTTCACCGCCGTGTGGGCGCGCGACGTGGTGGCGCCGCCGATGAGGAGCGGGATGTCGAGGCCCAGGCGCTGCATCTCGGAGGCGAAGTTGACCATCTCGTCGAGGGACGGCGTGATGAGGCCGGACAGGCCGATGATGTCGGCGTCGTGCTCCTCGGCCGCGTCGAGGATCTTCTGGGCCGGGACCATCACGCCGAGGTCGATGACCTCGTAGTTGTTGCACTGGAGGACGACGCCGACGATGTTCTTGCCGATGTCGTGGACGTCGCCCTTCACCGTGGCCATGACGATGGTGCCGTTGGTGTCCTTCTGCGCGGCCAGCGCAGGGTCGTTGACCTTCTCCTCCTCGATGAAGGGGATCAGGTAGGCCACGGCCTTCTTCATCACGCGGGCGCTCTTGACCACCTGCGGGAGGAACATCTTGCCTGCGCCGAACAGGTCGCCGACGACGTTCATCCCGTCCATGAGCGGGCCTTCGATGACCTCGATCGGCCGTCCCCCGGCCGCCGCGATCTCCGCGCGGAGGGCCTCGGTGTCGTCCTCGACGTGCGCGTCGATGCCCTTGACCAGGGCGTGGGTGATCCGCTCGCGCAGGGGCAGGCTGCGCCACTCGTCCTGCGCCTCCTCGGCGTCGGCCGCCGCGACGTTGAAGCGCTCGGCGATCTCGAGCAGCCGCTCCGCGGCGTCGGCGCGACGGTTGAGGACGACGTCCTCGATCCGCTCGCGCAGCTCGGGGTCGACCTCGTCGTAGACGACCAGCGCACCGGCGTTGACGATGCCCATGTCGAGGCCCGCCCGGATGGCGTGGAACAGGAAGACCGCGTGGATCGCCTCGCGCACGGGGTTGTTGCCGCGGAAGGAGAAGGAGACGTTGGAGATGCCGCCACTGACCTTGGCGCCGGGGAGGTTCTGCTTGATCCAGCGGGTCGCCTCGATGAAGTCCTCGCCGTAGGTGGCGTGCTCCTCGATGCCGGTGGCGACGGCGAAGACGTTGGGGTCGAAGATGATGTCCTCGGGCGGGAAGCCGACCTCGTCGACGAGGATGCGGTAGGCGCGCTCGCAGATGGCCTTGCGCCGCTCGAGGTTGTCGGCCTGGCCGTCCTCGTCGAACGCCATCACGACGACGGCGGCGCCGTACTTGCGGCAGAGCCGGGCGTGCTCGCGGAACGGCTCCTCGCCCTCCTTCATGGAGATCGAGTTGACGATCGCCTTCCCCTGCACGCACTTGAGGCCGGCCTCGATGACCTCCCACTTGGACGAGTCGACCATCACCGGGACCCGGCTGATGTCGGGCTCGGCGGCGATCAGCTTGAGGAAGCGGTCCATGGCCGCGACCCCGTCGATCATCCCCTCGTCCATGTTGACGTCGATGACCTGGGCGCCCGCCTCGACCTGCTGCGCGGCGACCGTCAGGGCGGCGTCGTAGTCCCCGTCCTTGATCAGCTTGCGGAAGCGGGCCGAGCCGGTGATGTTGGTGCGCTCGCCGACGTTGACGAACAGGCTGTCCTCGGTGATCGTCAGCGGCTCCAGCCCGGACAGGCGCATCACCGGCTCGAGGGTGACCGGCTCGCGACGGCCCTTGCCCTCGACGGCGCCCGCGATGGCCGCGATGTGGTCGGGGGTGGTGCCGCAGCAGCCACCGACGAGGTTGAGGAAGCCGGCCTCGGCGAACTCGGCCAGGACCGCGGCCGTCTGGTCGGGCGTCTCGTCGTACTCACCGAACGCGTTGGGCAGGCCCGCGTTGGGGTAGACGCTGACGAACGTGTCGGCGAGCCGGGACAGCTCGGCGACGTAGGGGCGCATGTCCCGCGCACCGAGGGCGCAGTTGAGGCCGACGGCCAGCGGGCGGGCGTGGCGCACGGAGTCCCAGAACGCCTCGGTGACCTGCCCGGAGAGCGTACGACCCGACGCGTCGGTGATCGTGCCGGAGATGATGACCGGCCAGCGGCGCCCCTGCTCCTCGAAGAGCGTCTCGACGGCGAAGATGGCCGCCTTGGCGTTGAGGGTGTCGAAGATCGTCTCGATCATCAGGAGGTCGGCGCCTCCGTCGACGAGACCGCGTGCGGCGACCAGGTAGGCGTCGGCGAGCTGGTCGAAGGACACGTTGCGGGCGCCGGGGTCGTTGACGTCGGGCGAGATGGACGCCGTGCGGGTCGTCGGGCCGAGCGCGCCGGCGACCCAGCGCGGCCAGTCGTCGGTGGCGGCCGCGTCGGCTGCCTGGCGGGCGAGCCTCGCCGACTCGTGGTTGAGCTCGTAGGCGAGGTCCTCGAGGCCGTAGTCCGCCAGCGAGATCGCGTTGGCGTTGAACGTGTTGGTCTCGATCACGTCGGCGCCGGCGCGGAGGTACTCCTCGTGGATGGCCCGGATGATCTGCGGCTGGGTGATCGTGAGCAGGTCGTTGTTGCCGACGAGGTCGCTCGGGTGGTCGGCGAAGCGCTCCCCGCGGTAGCCCGCCTCGTCGGGCCGGTCGCGCTGGATCGCCGTACCCATCGCGCCGTCCAGCACCATGATCCGCTCGCTGAGGATCGCCGACAGGGCGGCGGTGGCGTCGGGACGGTGCTGCGGCTCCACGAGTGGTGGCTCCTCTCAGGCGGCGGTGCGGCCAGCCTAGGAATGTCGTCCGACACGCGGACAGGGTTCCCACATGGTGGCACCCGGCGCGTCGCGCGACGAAATCACGACAGAACGGTGGGCCCGGCGTCCTAGGCTGGGACGGTGATCGAGTTCGACGACGTGCAGGACCTGGTGTCTCCCGTGGTGATCGCGGCCTTCGAGGGGTGGAACGACGCGGCCGACGCAGCCTCGGGACTGGTGGACCACCTCATCGAGCAGTGGAAGGCCGAGGTCATCGGTGCGATCGACCCCGAGGAGTTCTACGACTTCCAGGTCAACCGGCCCGTGATCGGGACCGACGTCAACGGCTACCGGCGGCTGACCTGGCCCACCACGCGCATCGCGGTCGCCCGGCCCGCCGAGCTCGAGCGCGACGTCATCTTGGTCCGTGGCATCGAGCCCAACATGAAGTGGCGCCAGTTCTGCGCCGAGCTGCTGGCCGCCTGCGACGACCTCGGGGCCGAGCTGGTGGTGACGATGGGCGCACTGCTCGCCGACACCCCGCACACCCGCCCGATCCCCGTGACCGGCACTGCGAGCGAGCCCGAGCTCGTCGACCGGCTCGTCCTCGAGCAGTCGACCTACGAGGGGCCCACCGGCATCGTCGGCGTCTTCAACGACGCCTGCACCCAGCTCGACATCCCGGCCGTCTCCTACTGGGCCGCGGTCCCCCACTACGTCGCCCAGCCGCCCTGCCCCAAGGCGACGCTCGCCCTGCTCGGCCAGCTCGAGGAGCTGCTCCAGGCTCCCATGCCTGTCGGCGACCTCGCCGACGACGCGAAGGCCTGGGAGCGCGGCGTGGACGAGCTCGCCGCGGAGGACGAGGACGTCGCGGACTACGTCCGGGCACTCGAGGAGACCCGGGACACCGCCGATCTCCCCGAGGCCTCCGGCGAGGCCATCGCGCGCGAGTTCGAGCGCTACCTCAAGCGCCGGGACACCGACTGAGGTCGTTCAGGCCCGCCGGCGCCTGACTCGAGCGGACCTACGGCCGCTCGACGCACGCCATGGCGTGCGTCAGGCGTCAACGACGGTCGACCAGTCGCCGTACGCGTCCAGCACTTGACTCGAGCGGACCTACGGCCGCTCGACGCACGTCATGGCGTACGTCAGAGGGAGAGGCCGAGGGCGGCGTCGAGGAGCCGGTGGACGGTCGCCGCTGCCTCGGGGTCCGAGGTGTCGGCGAGGCCGGTGGTGCCGAGGGTCGCCTCCACCCACTCCTGGACGGCGGCGACGGCGGTGGGCGCGTCGAGGTCGTCGGCCAGCGCGGCCAGCACCCGCTCCACGAGCGGCAGCGCCGGGGCACCCGCACCGAGGGCCAGGGCCCGTCGCCAGGTGGCGAGGGTGTCGACGGCGTCCCAGAGCTGGTCGTCGGTCCACTCCCAGTCGCTGCGGTAGTGGTGGCGCAGCAGCACGAGCCGGATCGCCATCGGGTCGACCTCGCTCATCCGCAGCGCGGACACGAACACGAGGTTGCCCTTGGACTTCGACATCTTCTCGCCGTCGTAGGCGACCATCCCGGCGTGGGCGTAGGCGCGGGCGAAGCGCTCACCGGGGTGGGCGACCTGCGCGTGCCCTGCGGACATCTCGTGGTGGGGGAAGACGAGGTCGCTGCCGCCGCCCTGGACGTCGAAGGCCGACCCCAGGTGGTCGAGCGCGATCGCGGAGCACTCCACGTGCCACCCCGGCCGCCCCGCGCCCCAGGGGCTCTCCCACGCCGGCTCACCCGGTCGCTCGGCGCGCCACAGCAGGCAGTCGAGCGGGTCCTTCTTGCCCTCGCGGTCCGGGTCGCCGCCGCGCTCGGGGAACACCTGCAGCATCTGGTCGCGGTCGAAGCCGGAGACCTGGCCGAAGGTGTCGTCGGCGGTCACCGAGAAGTAGAGGTCGTCGTCGACGCGGTAGACGGCACCGGCCTCGTCGAGGCGCTGGATGAGCTCGATCACCTGCGGGATCGACTCGACCGCCCCGGTGTAGTGGGCGGGCGG